>JABIFX010000240.1 GCA_018650445.1 Fidelibacterota bacterium | reverse complement strand
GTTTCTTTTGATCGCTTTTACTCGTCTCTCTACTTCTGACTTTGGGCTCATTATTGGCTCCTTTTTCGGGTTGTTAGCCGCCCAAAGTATCTCTTATTTATTTAGATCAAATGAACCGAATTGGTCTGACTCCACACAATCCTACTCTACGATGAAGCGCGAGATCTGACTGTTTTAGGATTTGAAGACACCAGGCGAGATGGCAATTGTGATAATGATTTTAATGACGTCCTTTTTTATGTCACTTCAAATCCTGCCTCTGCTGTTTCTGTATCCGATGTATCTCAAGTAACTTATACCGGCGATGATTCAGATGGTGATGGCATCAGTGACCCTGTTGATGACTATCCTAATGATGACACACGAGCTTATGATAATTACTTCCCGGCATTTAACACCTTTGGAAGCCTCGCATTCGAGGATCTGTGGCCCAGCCAAGGGGATTATGATTTTAATGATCTGGTAGTGGACTATTACTTCACCGAAGTAGTAAATGCTTCTAATGAGATAGTGGAAATCAAAGGCGACTTTGTACTAAAAGCTACAGGTGCTACCTATGAAAATGGATTTGGTTTTGAATTGGGTATCAGCCCAGATCAGGTCATTTCCATAAACGGCTCGCAAATAGTTGGAAGTGCTGTAAGCCTTGCTGAAAATGGTACTGAAGCCAACCAGGCTAATGCAGTATGCATGGTATTCGATAATGTGTATGGTATTGTTTCACGTCCTCCGGGTTTCTATGTGAACACGCAAACTGATGCACCTTATGTCGTTCCAGATACAGTTAGCATCGTTATCACTTTTACACAGCCACAAACATCTGCCGCCCTTGGCACACCTCCATACAATCCATTCATTTTCGTGGATCAGGAAAGAAGTCGAGAGGTTCACCTTGCAGGGCACCCACCAACAAGTCTTGCCACCGGGTCTGCTTACTTTGGTTCAGCAGATGATAATAGTGAGGGGTCAGGGTACTATAAAACATCCAATAATTTACCCTGGGCGCTAGATATTACTGAAACCTTATCCTATCCAATTGAACGTGTCACCATCGATGAAGCACATAATTACTTTATTGGATGGGCAGAGACCAGCGGTGGTAATTATGCAGATTGGTTTAAGGACAAGCCAGGATACCGGACATCCGCGAACCTGTATTGATAACTATGTTTAGGTAATAACCACACCTATACTGGGGGTGTTTGCATCAATCCTCTTCTTGCAGGCATCCCCTTATCCTCACATTATTATGCTTTCTCAGTGGACCCTATACCGGGCAAATAAATGGAATAGTCCCAGCAACACAAGATGCCATGGGTTTGCACCGCCAATCGTAGAAAGATTTCTGAGTGAATCACCGTCTGTTTAAATCGCTTAGGTAATTCTAACTATTCATATTTCAAAGCATCCACTGGATTTGCCGATGAAGCCTTTGCAGCTTGATAACTTACAGTGAGCATGGTTATGAAGATAGCTAAGGCACCAGCTATCAGAAATGGAGCTGGTCCCAGATCTACTCGATATGCAAAACTTTGCAGGTATCTGGTAATCCCATAATAAGCCAGAGGAAAGGCGATAGCACAGGCTATAAGCACCCATTTGGCAAACTGTAGAGTAAGTAATGAAATGAGATGACTCATAGACGCCCCAAGCACTTTACGGATACCAATTTCCTTCTTACGTTGTTCGGCTGAAAACGAGGCTAAACCAAATAACCCGAGGTAAGCAATGATTACCGCAAGGATGGCAAGATACTTCACAAGTTGTTCAATAGCGCGATCTGCGCGATACATCATGGCGTAATCCTGGTCAATAAATTCATACTCAAATGGCATGCCTGGATAGACCTGATCCCAAACTTTTTGAACGATAGCCAATGCTTGTGTTTGATCCCCTGGATTCAGCCGAATCAAGGCATTATTGAACCATTCTGGGGCGATAATGATTGCCAGGGGTTCAATTTTCTGTCGCATTGATTTAAAGTGGAAATCTTTCATGATACCAATGATAGGACCTTCAACACCAATGAACCGGAATGTTTGATTCAGGATTGACTCTTTGCCAATAATCCTGGCCAGCTCTTGGTTGATAAGAAAAGCCCCGCCCCCATCCTCATTGGTAGGGTCAGAACCATATTCTCTAGAAAATGTCCGTCCCTCAATAACTGGGATTTTTAGTGTTTCAGTGTAATCATAATCAACCGAACTCATGGAAACTATTAAGGTCTGTTCTGGATCCTTGCCATCCCAATCAGCGCCTCCAGAATTGCTGCCAATATTTGTTGGACGGTGAGAGGAAGCAGCAATACCCAAAATCTGTGGATATTGGAGTAGTTCTAGTCTAAAGGCCTCATAATTATCTTTCTTACCCCCACTAATATTTATTGAAATCACATTTTCTTTGTCAAATCCAAGGTCTTTGCTCATTGAGAAATTCAACTGCTGATTAACGACGATGGTGGCGATAATCAATGTGATTGACAGCGTGAATTGTAGAATAACTAATGCTTGCCTGAGGGTTTGACTATTTCCCTGTGAGGTGTTCCCTTTAAGCACATTAACAGGTCTATATGCTGAGAGGAAAAAGGCTGGATAGCTTCCGGCAATTAAGCCTGTGATCAGTGTAATCATTGCCAAACCCAGAATAAAATTGGGCTGGAGCAAAACGGATCCAGACAGAATTTTCCCTGAGATACTGTTGAAAACGGGCAGCAGATAAAATATCATACCCAATGAAAGCACGACCGCAAAGAAGGTGAGCAGCAAAGATTCACCCAGGAATTGAAAAATCAGATCTTTCCGATAAGCCCCGACCACCTTTCGAATTCCAATTTCACGAGCTCGATTCGCTGACCGTGCAGTAGAAAGATTCATAAAATTTATACAGGCAATCAGTAGTACGAAACCAGCTATAATAGAAAATATATACAATCTCATCACGGACTGACCATTATTATCAAATCCAAAATAACCATGTAAATGAACCCTTGTTAAAAGGTTCGCCATATATTTCGTCAAGGACTCATCTTCACGATGATTGTTGACTACTTCAGTTAACTTGCGATTGACTTCGCTTAGATCAGCGTTATCGATTAGTAAGACATAGCTTCTAATCGAATTATTTCCCCACCCCTCACTGTACTCACCCAGGTCTTTAGCAAAATCTATTGAAACTAAGATTACTGGAGCAAAACTACTATTCCGAGGTGCCTTCTCTATTACACCTGATACCGTTAAATCAAATTGAGCATCCACTGTAAGCACTTCACCAAGCGGATCATTTTCACCAAAATATTTTGTCGCAGTTACCTGATCTATGACGACTGAGAAAGGATCATTGAAAACGGAATTTGCATCACCTCTAAGTAATTCAAAATCAAATATCGTGAAAAAACTGGGATCAACTGCAATCACATTATTTTCAACAAATGCGATTTCTCCATGGCGGAATGACCTCCCGCCAACAAACCCGGCTCGTGTCGCATCAATTACTTCAGGGATATCATCTTTCCATGCTGGGACGCAAGGCCATGGCGTCACATTGACATGATAATTTGATCCATCATAGACCTGGTCCTGCTCAACCCGATATATATTCTCTGAATTTGAATGGAACTGATCAAAGCTCAATTCATCTTGAACCCACAGCATGATGAGCAAAGCACAGGTTAGCCCAACAGCCAAACCAAATATATTGATAAATGAGTAGACTTTATGGCGCCAGAGATAGCGCAAAATAATTTTGAGGTAATTTGATATCATCTATGGATAGCCCTTCAGTTTCAATAAAATCGGATCATTTTAATAGAGGCGTGATTAATGTTGATGATTTCCAACCCTATCTTGTGAATTAAGGGTCAACTTTTATGCCATGGTATCCACCTTTAATCGAGACGCTTGTACTATAACGACATGACACACCTTTCTCGAACCGTGTGGGGTAAATCCTGACCGTGATATTATGTCATTATGATATATATGTATATGATCTTAGCCTTGTTGATAGTATTGATCACAGATATTTGTCAAAAACGATGGCTAGATTGGGTGGGCCACTGGCAGAAGCACTTCCCAGTGAACTGTCGCTTTGCTATGGCGACTCTGCATCATGCCCAAAAATGATCAATGCAATGAGGACCCTGAGTGATCTGACCACAGGGAAGATTGTATCGAAGGGACTGATATGCGGATTTGCCGTTCGCTACACTCCGGCTGTCTTCATTCGTCCTGCCGCTGGCAGCACTCATTCCGGCTGAACCGGCGTTCGTTGCACTCACTAGGGCGGTTCTGCATCATGCCCCTACAAACAACAAAAGCCCTCTCACGAGGACTTTTCTTATTAAAGCCTGCGTATCAGACGCAGTGGTGTAGCAGGGGGCGGATTTGGCTGCGGGTTTCACCCTCGCCTTCCTCCGTTACTTTGCCACTGGCAAAGCATCTCCGGTTGAATCGATGGCGGTTCATTCACCGCACCCACAAAGCAAAAACCCCGCACATGGCGGGGTTTATACTTTGTAGCAGGGGGCGGATTTACCTTCACCTCGCATACTCGGTTCGGTTTCCTCCATCAAGCTGCTACCAGCAGCTTGATTACGGTTGAACCGGCGCTCACTTCGTTCGCTTTGCGCGTCCTCATCGCTACCCATACAAACATAAAAGTCCCCCTATCGGGAGACTTTTATATTTGTAGCAGGGGGCGGATTTGAACCGCCGACACCCGGCTTATGAAGCCGATGCTCTAACCAACTGAGCTACCCTGCCTTTTCAACGATCGATTAAGGCGACATACACAGCCCTAAAAAGCGCGCAAAAATAGAATTAGCACTATCTGTGAGCAAGGGAATAAACATCTCTTTTAGGATAGTAGCCTATTTATTTTTATAGCACCATCGAATGACCATCTGCTCCAATATGAAAGCCCTCTCATTTATTGAGAATGTTTCATCTTCTCACTATCTGCTATTGTACACTACTACTATTGTTATCTTTTTGCTAAGAATTAAACTAGGAGATGATAATGAACAAATTCTTTACCCTTTTACTCGTATTACCCGTCATGTTTATGTGGAGCTGTGAGGACACTAAAGATGATGAAGAACTACCAGATCTCGCTCACGTTGGATCCGCTGCTTGTGGTGACTGTCATACAGATATCTACGCTGACTTTATGGATAGCGGCCACCCATACAAATTCAACATTGTTGACGGTGCAGCCCCAACTTACCCTGACTTTATTGATAATTCACTCACTTTGCCTGATTTTATCACTGGCGGTTGGGATGATGTTGCAGGTGTAATCGGTGGTTTTGGCTGGAAAGCCAGATTTGTCGGCATCGATGGTCATGTCATGGGAACTGCAGGTAGTATGTATCCTGCAACCGGTGGAAATCAGCACAATTTCTTCGGTGATGGTGTTGGCGTTGACTGGGGCTTTAACGATTACCATGCAAATGCAACTGACATCAAAAAGTATAACTACTCTTGTTTCAAATGCCACACAACCGGTGGTGTTGAGACAACAAATCCAGATAGTTCCTGGTTGAAGGTACATCTTGATATAGATGCCCCAGAAACCATGGATTATTTTGCTTATGGTGGTATTCAGTGTGAAGCATGTCACGGCCAAGGTAGCCAGCATGCAGTTGATGGTGACACCCAGTACATCGAACGCGTTGTAACCAGCCGTCTCGAAGGTACCAATGATGTCACTGACCTTTGTGGTGATTGTCATACACGTAATGCAGATCGTTCAATCGCTGCTAAGGGTGGTTTCACCAAGCACCATGAACAATATGATGAATTCATTACTACTGATCATTACAATAATGGCCAAATGTCCTGTACAGATTGTCACGATCCCCACAAACGGACCGTTTGGAGTGGCGAATCAATTAAAGCCACCTGTTCAAGCTGTCATAGTGGAGCAACCACGATGAAGCATAATGCTGCAGCTGATTGTCAGAGCTGTCATATGCCTTATTCATCCAAATCTGGACAAAAACGCGGTCCATACACCGGTGATGTTAAATCTCACCTCTTCGCTATTAACACAACAGCGGACTATGAATTCTTTAATGATGATGGCGCAACAGTTCGAGCTGTTGATGGTAAAGCCATGCTCAGCCTGAAGTATTCCTGTTATGGATGTCACGTTGACGAAAGTGGTCAGGGTGGATATGCCACAGCACCTGGTGACACTACAAAGTATTCCATGAAAACTTTGCAGCAGTTATCTGATTTTGCTGTAGATATGCACGACTAAAAGATCTCCGATTAAGGAAAAAAGGGGAGGCTCGTCCTCCCCTTTTTTTATATCTGATAATAATGTTTTCAAAGCATGTTGAAAGTTAAGTTGACACCATGAAAATCCTACTTGTCGAAGATGAAAAAAGACTGGCAAAACACTTAGGAAGCCTCTTACGAGAAAATGATTATACTGTCACGACTGCCTACGATGGCAAGAGTGCCTGGGATATTGTCACTAAAGATGCTTTTGATGCTATCATTCTGGATTGGCTGCTACCGGAGATTTCCGGAGTTGAAATCTGTGAGCGCCTCAGACACGCTGGAGACAAGACCCCCATCCTTTTCTTGACCGCTCAATCCGCAATTCATCATCGTATCAAGGGATTTGAAGTTGGTGCCGATGACTATCTCACCAAGCCCTTTCATTCAGAGGAATTATTAATTCGGCTGGCAAGTCTCATACGTAGGAGTCACCAACCTCCCATTTCAATCTTTAATTCCAAGGGATTCACCTTCGACGCTACCAAACATTTCGTCTATTATGCGGGTCAATCCACGGAGTTATCACAAAAAGAGTCAGCTATTTTAAATTTATTATTCCAAGATCCTGGGAAGGTGATCTCCCGTAAAACCTTTCTGCAGGAGATATGGGGCTATGATTTTGATCCCAAGACAAACACTTTAGAAGTATACATAAGAATGTTGAGAAGCAAACTAGACCAGCTTAGCTCTATGAAGCTAATTTATACCAAACGGGGTGAAGGCTACTATATCGAGAATGAATCTTAGGCTGCCCAACCTATCCATTCGATTTAAGATAATTTTTGCTCAGGCTGCCAGTCTGGCTGCTATTCTCATACTATTTACATTCATTCTATCTGTTCTCTTAGATCAAGCTCTACAAATGAACTTGGATAAATTTCTGCATATGCAATCTGATAATTTTCAGGCAACGATATCAATTCAAAATGGTCGCATATCTTTTCATGATTTGCACAGCAATTTTGAGCACTCAGGTGCAGAAGCAGATGACATTCCATTTTATGTGCAATTCATGGATAGCCATGGCCGAACACTTATGTTGTCGGGCAATCTGGAAGGTCGTCGACTCTACCATGGTGAGAAACTCCCACACAGGGAGACCATGGAAACAGTCTTCTTTTTCGACGAACCTTCAAGACGTCTGATCACACCCGTACACATTCATCAACAGCACTTGGGCTGGCTTATCGTAACCATCCCATTCAAATATCTTGATGATTTTAAGGATTATAAAAATAAAATCCTCATGATTACAACCAGTATAGCTATTCTACTTTTTGTTCTCCTGAGTTATCTCTTTGTAAAACTCGCTCTGCGACCAGTAAAACAACTGGCTATAAGTGCTGAAGTTCTGGTTGAACAGTCAGATATCAAAGCCCTTCCAGACATTGAGAGTAGTGACGAGATTGGTGATATGACGAAGACGCTGAATCACCTCCTGCGTAAAGCAGGTCAATCCATGGAGACCCTGGAGCTTTTCGCAGCCAACGTTTCCCATGAATTGAAAACACCTCTAGCAATCATGCATTCTGAAATCTCCCTTCTTCAAAAGAATATTGATCCTACACTTCAATATTCATTGGATTTGTTGAGCGAAGAAGTTGATAGAATGCAGACCCTCATCGAGAACTTACTGGTTATCAGCAATTCTCAACAGCCCTATAAACTTTTACCCTCAGACATATGGCTACAGGATTTTATCAGCGATGAGTGTGGTAGAATCCAGCGCATATTCCGCAATGACAATATGCATTTTGATTTTTCCAAAGTTCAATCCACCAAAGTCTATGCGGATATCTACCTCCTGCAACTTGTGTTTGATAATCTGGTGAGAAATGCGGTTCTCTACTCACCCGATAATACAACTATATCTATTTCTACGACAGCAGATGATTCAGGTGTGTCCATTCATGTTTGTGATACCGGTCCTGGAATAGACGAGGCTGAGCTTACAAAGATTCTTGAACCATTTGTTCGAGGGGAATCAACCGTCCATCAGGCGATGACCGGTAGTGGTTTAGGATTATCCATTTCCACCTGGGCAACTAACCTATTAGGTGGAGCTCTCAAGCTGGAAAATATCACCCCCCATGGACTGCGAGCATCCATTTCCCTTCCAAATAATCACCAGGACTAGAAGTTCTTCAGATACTCTTCTTTGAAGTAGGTATTTTTGTGTTCTTCAAAAGTTCTGAATTCATCATCAAGTAAATATTGGAGTGGATCTTCTTCCCCCAGAGCAAGTATTGAATGACAAAGCGTGCATTCATCTGATATAGAACTCCCTGCTTCGTCCACGAGATGACGGTTGTGACATCTAAAGCAGCCATCGCTTTGCTCGTGCTGCATGAAGTTGTGACAGGAAAAACAGCCAAATTCCACGCGATGTCCCAGATGGTTTGGGTATGTATTCCAATCAATCTTCATTGCGGGATGAATATTCCGATCATAAATGGCTTGCACCGCTTCGATTGATCCAGGCAGTGACAAATAATCGGTATCGGGGTACTCTACTGCATAGAAAGACTCAAGTCTATCCTGGATGGTGGAGAGAGCTGTCGCTTTATCCGCATATGAGGTGATAATTGAGGCCAGCGCTTCCCGTTTGATATATGGAATGTTAGCATCAATTAACCCCCTGGCCAGGGCGCGATCCAAAGCGGCACCGGGCAGTTCATATATATGTGTTGCCCGATTATGACAATCCACACAATCCATAACCCGTGGCTCAGTGTGCTCGAAGGTTGAATCAGCCAAATTATTATTTGTGAATCTCTTAAATTTTCCATCAGGTTGTTTGACTTCAACCCAGATCATATCCTCTCGCAAATCATCTACAGAACTGTAGCGGACCTCATTATCCTCAGCGATATGCCAATGTATTCCTGACCCCACCCCATTTGCTGCATCTACCTTTAGATTAAGGGTGGTATACTGCCTCGTATTTGCCTCATCATTCCGATATCTTGCAATTTTTACCAGTTTGGATCCATAATGTTTTTCAGGCCAGTGGCATTTACCACAGGTTTCGGTTGCTGGTCGTAAATTGTGAATTGGAGTTCCGATGGGTCTATCAAAAAGATCAAACATGGCTGCCACAGCCTGCCAGGCTCCATTTATTTTTGCGGAAGCCAAGGCTTGCACACCCTCACCAATATGGCAGTCTACACAGGGAACACGGGAATGTGGTGAAACCGAATATACTTGCCATTCTGGTCCCATGATGGTGTGACAGGCCGTCCCACAAAATTCTGATTCATCCATATAGTGCATGGCGCTTGATCCAGCTGCGACAATAAAAAGGACATTAACTATTGTCAGGATACCAACTACTGGAACCACTTTCTCCCAGAAATTGCTACCTCCCACTTCCCCATTGTCTAGTTTCTCTAAAAACACATGATGTAGGGTCGTGCCAGTCTGTTTTTTCTGTTTGCGCCAGGCAAATGGCAAGAGAGCTAATCCAATCACAAATATAATCGGTATTAAAAAATAGGTGACAATCCCGGTATAGGTGCTTCGAAATACGCCAATGAGGGACAAACCTTCGAGTATGAAAAAGGAAATAAAGGCCGTACTTGCCAGAATGACTCCAATTTTGCCAATCCAATTCATAAATAGCAATTGTATAAACATCAAGTATCGTCCAAAGAAGCCCATATATCTCTCCGTAATGCAGGTTATTGAGTGATGAAAGTTAAGAATACCGCTTGTATTCGCAATTGCTTCTGCCAGTATTAAATAATATTAATACCTGAGCTCATCATTTAATATTATTACGTTATCATATATTGAATTCTGACTATCATACCTTATTTTAAAAACTCTAGTATTTGATCAATCAAGGAAGGGCTTAGGATGAAATTCAGCTATGGACGTTTATTGCTTCTTGGGTTTGGATTTATGGGTACAACCATATTGTGGGGTATCTATAATGCTTACGTCCCCATCTTCCTCCAGGCTGGTCGAGAGGGCTTTGCAACTACTTCTGGTGTGAATGGTTTTGGCATGAGTGCCACTGCTACCGGATTCGTCATGACCCTGGACAATATTGCAGCTCTCTTTATTCTTCCCTTTATTGGTGCGTGGTCAGATCGCATTAGAACCAAAATTGGAAGACGTAAACCTTTTATCGCCATGGGTGCACCCCTGGCTTTTATTGGCTTTATTGGAATCCCCATGATGCTGAATGTGTCCCTGATCCCATTTATGATTGCCATTTTTGTCACCCTCTTTTTCATGGATGTTTTCAGGACGCCGGTAATTTCTCTTATGCCAGATATCACGCCTTCTCCTAAACGCTCTCAAGCCAATGGGATTATCAATCTCATGGGTGGTGTGGGAGCTGTATTGGCATTTGTGGTGGGTGGTATCCTGTTTAAGGTTTCGGTAGGCGCACCCTTCTATTTTGGTGGAATCATCATGCTCATTGGTGCTGCAGTCGTGCTCTATTTTATTAAAGAGCCTGAGGTCCCTGAAGCAAAGGCAGAAGAACCAGGACTCCTGGATAGCTTCAAGACCGTCCTGGTTGATAAAGATCGTTCTGCTCTTTTCCTCCTGCTGGCTATTTTCTTTTGGTTTCTGGGTTATGGCGCACTGGAAGTTTTCTTTACCTCATTTGCTGTAACTCGCTTTGGGGTGGATAGTGGAGTAGCAACGGGTCTACTGGCCTTCTTCTCCCTCCCCATCGTCCTGTTCTCCCCATTAAGTGGATATCTCGGTGCCAAATTCGGAAGAAAAATTATCATCATGGCAGGTATTATTGGTTTCGCCATATTGCTCTTTTGGGGATTCTCAATACATTCCTTATCCACCATAAAAATCATGCTCCCATTAACTGGGGTCACCTGGTCACTCATTCTCGTCAATTCACTCCCCATGGTGGTGGATATGGCCCCGCAAGACCGCTTAGGGACTTATACTGGTTTGTATTACCTCTCGTCTCAATCTTCAGCTATTGTTGGACCAATCATGGCTGGAAAAATTATTGAAATCTTCAATAATAATTATGGCGTGGGTTTCATTTATGGATCGATAACTCTTTTAATTGCATTATTCTTTATGTTACCAGTAAAACGAGGCGAGGCGATTCCGGTCGGATAATATGCTATACCATTTTTTAAAATATCTCTCAATATTCATGGTGAATGTATTTTATCGACGCATTCATGTAGAGCATAAGAATCGGGTTCCCAAAAAGGGACCTGTCATACTTGCCGCTAATCATCCCAACACCATGATGGATCCAATGTTAGTTGCCTTGCTTTGCGGTCGTAACCCCCATTTTCTAGGCAAGAGTACGCTGTTTAATACACCTATCTCAAAGCGCTTTTTTAGATCTGTTCATGTAATACCTGTTTATCGAAAAATGGATGCCGAGAAGGAGATGGGTAAAAACGCACAGGTATTCGAGAAATGTTTCCAGTCACTGGAGGAGGGAAATGCTCTGGTTATTATGCCGGAAGGCATCAGCCAGATGGATGGGACTTTGCATGAAATTAAAACGGGTACCGCTCGAATCGGTTTAGGGGCTGAGGTTAAAAATGCGTTTGAATTGGGAGTTCAAATCGTACCGGCAGGCATTAATTATTCCTCCCCTACAGAATTTTTTAGTGATGTTCATTGTCGCTTTGGAAGACCCATTGATTTAAGTGAGTATCAGGATCTCTATGAGAAGGATGAATACGAAGCGGTGTATGAAGTCACAAATCAGATTCGTGATGCTCTGAATAAGCTTACGACAACGGTAGAGAGTTCTGAATCTGCCAGTGTCTTGAGAAATCTCAAGAAAATTTATAAAATGGAACTGGCTGTTGACCTCGGCTTGGATGAAGATCTCACACACCACGATTTTTCCATGACCAGAGGTATGGCGGATGCCATTAATTGGTATTCCGCTGAACACCCAAAATTATTCGATCAAATGGATCGTCGCATGAATCGATATCTGGCCAAGGTCGAAGGCTTGGAACTTCGAGACGAGCTTCTTTCTACAGTCCAGGGAAAAAAGACGATTACCCGGCGAATCATTGGTTTAGCGGGCGTAATTACTGGATTTCCAATTTACATTTGGGGGGTAGTAAATAATTGTTTAGCTTATCGAACCCCTCAGATCGTCGTCAAACGTCTCGGATTTTCCATTGAATACTTGTCAACAATTAAGATGCTTTCTGGCTTCGTCATTTTCGCTCTTTTTTATACACTTCAAGCGCTGGCAATCTGGGTTATGACAGATTCAGGGTTACTCACAACCCTGTACATCCTCAGTTTATTGCCATCAGGCCGGTTCGCGCTTTTTTATCATGACACTATGCAGAGATACCGTCAGCACATCCGCATATTCACGTTGTTCTTGAAGCGAAAAACCTTGATGTATGAGATTATTCAGGAGCGCATGGCTTTGATTACTGCGATTGATGAGGCGAAAGCGGAGTACATGAATCGGTTGGAAGAAGAACCAGGCTCCAATGTCGGGGTGGATGACACTGAAGCCTGATTGCATATAAGCAGATTGTATCATAGTTACGCTCTCACCAGCCATCCGTTCCAAACTCATTTAAATTAATTCCTCAAGGGCTTGACAGACCTTGTTGTCCCGATTATATTCAGCCCGCTTTTAAACATCGCGGGATGGAGCAGTCTGGTAGCTCGTTGGGCTCATAACCCAAAGGTCGTAGGTTCGAATCCTACTCCCGCTACTCCCCTAAGCCCCTGTCAATCAGGGGCTTATTTGTTTCTAGGAGCGTTACTAAACAGTTCGAATATTTCTCGTTAACATACTATTATCACTACACATACGATACATTATCAAAAACGGGAGTTATGAGACAAGGGCTAGAGTTTCATAACTCATACGTTTTAGAGACTGGTTAAATGCTATGATATTCAGTAATTTAGGAAGTGCTGATTTGGGTTCTGTTGTGTCGTTTCGTGTAGTGCTGTGATGCAAGTTACGACACACATACGGCACACTGGAAAAGCTCCTCTGAGAGTTTTTAGCGTCGGCTGGATAAGGTATTGTGGACATTACTATCATTGTTAACGGTGCAAATAGAGGCTCATTTTGCCTTATTATCCAAGTAGTTCGGCATTTCATTAAGGTGTTTGGCAGCTAGTTCGATATTGGGATGAGTATATATCTTTGTGGTCTCGCTTGACGTATGGGCCATGAGTACCTGTCTGTCCTGAATACTCAAGCCTTGATCCCTGAGCATATTGTTATAGGTCACACGAAAGCTATGCAGGGTTGCCTTTGGGAGCTCAGCCGCTGAAAGTATGCTTTGTAGATACTTCCTTGGATAAACAAGACGATCGTTCTGCTTCCTATCACTCTCAATGTATATTTCAGGAAATACGGGTCCCTCCTTTCCATCGATATCACCGAATGCACTAAGCAGGACGTCTGATATTGGTAACTCATGGATTCGTCTTGATTTCCGTACTAATTGAGTGATTTTCTTTTTCTTCGAATCTATATGCTCATAGCGAAGCAGAGCCACATCACCAGCACGTAATCCTGTGTATAGGAGTGCAGCAAAGTACAGCTTCCACTTGTTTGCATTTTTGAAGATTACTTCCAGATCATCTGCAGTCAGTGGACGATGTCTCATTACTGTGGTTATTTTAGGAAGTGTAGCAAACTCACAGGGGTTTTGTAGCAAATGACCTTCTCGCACCGCTTGCTTAAACATCAGGGATATTACTATCAGATGGTTCTTCTTGGTTTTGGGTGAAACCTTTATGGAGTCAATATATCCATCGATATTACTCACCTGAACTTCACTTAGCATCTTAATGCCTTGTTTGCTTAAATAGCTCTTGAACTTGTTTAATACACCTTTTGCAATTGCTACAGTATTCTCAGTTTTCCTACTTTCGAGGAAACCAGTGTAATAGCTAACATATTTCTCTATATCGAGTGTGTGGAAAGCATTCCTGACAAATGATGTATCACCTTTAGCTAATAGCAAATCCCACTCATCTTGAATCCGTTCTGCTAAACGACGTTTGGTCGCATTGGTTGAAATGCGAATCCTCTGCCCTTTTACATGGACCGAGTACCATATATACGGTGTGTTCGGTCTTCTATACAGTTTTGACATAATATTCTATCCTTTATCGAAGAAAGGGCGGCTAAAAAGCCACCCTTTTCACTTTGATTGATTCTAGGTATTTGAGGTAAGAGGATTCGGAGATCCTGTACTGGTTTCCGACCTGGTATGCTTCAAGTTTGCCAAGATTGATTTGATCTAGAACTGTTCTGTAACTGACCTTCAAGGCAGTAGCTACTTCTTTTGCATCAAGTAGTTGTTGCATGTGTAGATCCCCATATGTACGGGGTTAAGCTCAGAGGCTATTTGGAAATAAGGAAGCGGCAACGCCACTCTTCCCTATGGGCGGAACTTTACTTCTTGTTGCGCAGGGCTTTGTACAGCCGGAGTAGCTTCTCCCGTCTGGGCTCTGATTTCACAAGCGCCTTATAGTCGTCAAGCCATACTTTTTTGAATATCCAGTATGTGCCGCTTGAATCAGTCAGCCGTTTTGAAAAGATCTTCCCAGTGAAGATCAGCTCATCAAGTTCATCTAACGGGATATCACCCAGGTAACTGGCCGCCTGCGCGTATGAAAGCAGCTCACTAGCTTTACAGCAGGAGATAACTTTAAACTTATCCCAGTTGGCTTCTTTGTGAGTTCTTAATAGATGCTGCTCTTGGACACGGTTGATTACTTCCGTCAACTTCTCATCGGCAGGCAATGATGGCTCATAGTTATAGGAATAATCGGAATCTGTAAACAGATCAATCTTTGACAATACCTGAAAATATACAGACTTCTTAAAATGTTCAAGATCGTCTTTGTGAAACACATGTTGTTTTTGATTGTCTCCGGTTTCGATTCGAAATCCAATCAGTTCTTTGGCGGCATCAATACCATATGAAGAAAATCCAATGCGCGATGCTGCATACTGAAGGTCTAAGTAATCAATTCGCTCAGTGGCAGAAATTGTACTCTTACTCATGTGACGTTTTCCTTATGTACGGAAAATTACCCTCTGTTGGGGATATCTGCTCAAAGGCTGTTTGTAAGGC
>JABIFX010000016.1 GCA_018650445.1 Fidelibacterota bacterium | reverse complement strand
GCTGAAGTTGGAACAGACCAATACAGCAAGCTCGCCATGAGCTCTCATCGTTTCATATTTTCGTGATTTTAGTCGATTCGGGGAAGGCTTGATTACCGCCTCATATATATAGTATACGGTGATTGTTGATGATTGTCAAGCACTAAATAGGATAAAATAAGTCATATATAACAAATAGTTGGTAAATCAACCACTTACATGTAACAATATTTCTGAATAATGACAATTTAAACGATTAAGGCTAAAGGTAGTGCAGCAGGTGACTACATGTCCAGTGTTATAAGCTCAAAATTGCTCCAAGACCAACACCCTTAAACATTCTGGCATCAACACTCGCCTAATTTAAATCATCGCCGTGTAGGGCAAATATGGAAGCCGTTATTTGCCGGTTGCCATTTTAGATTGCCAAAACAGGAAAAAACCTGGTATAAGAATAACATCGGAAGATTATAATTAGCATTAGAAGAGAGTAGGCGTTCCGAAAGCTACGGAAAAACTACTCATCTCTGGTCCTGCGGAAATGTGATCCATTCATGGCGCACACGTAGGGTATTCCTATCAGATGCATGCATCTGGCAAGCGAGGCCAAGTGGTTTCGCTATCGCCCAAAGAGGCATTGGCGGTAACGCTAGGATACAAGGATGGTTAATCATGAGATAAGTCATGAATCGGTATTTAAAGTCACGGAGGTTTCAAGAGCCTTCAAAGACTTAATCGTACACCGAGGGGCATGTTGAGTAATCGACATGTGGCTCTTGGGATGCAATGCAGGTAACTCCTGTGCGCAATTGTCTGGTGACAGACTGGCGAGAATATCGTGACCCGAAAGGGCAAACTCGAGACCGTCTCGCAGGGTAGCTGGATTTAACTCCAGCTGATCAAAGCCTGCCAGACTTCTAATGCTATTATTCAAAGTTGAGGGAGAGTAGTTTCTTCTTCTTTTACCTCATACATGGCAGTCTGATTAGGATGGTGTTTCGCCCACTGGCTCAATTATATTATGGTCCCCCCAATGAGCCCTTGGGAACTTCGGTTCCTAGGTTTCATTAATCATCACCATTCCCCCATTTGAATATCTAACCGTTCTAACTACATTCTTACATAGTTAACCTGTGATCTTAAGGAGGTAGTATGGCTGATTGGACTGTAGAGGAATTTGAATCTAGAATGCATGCAGTGAATTCTGCGATATTGACAGTATTGTTTGTGGCAAAAAAACCATTGTCAAAAAGTGAGATTCTTCAAAAATGCTATGAACTTGGAATCGATTTTGTTATTCCGTACGATGAATGGTTCGATTTTGACAGCGATGTTGATGTTTGTTTTGAAGGTTTAGGCGAATCGCTCTCTGATTTTGACCCCTATGACCTCTTTCCACTTGATGACAGGCTATATATAGTACCCTCCATCAAGAGCTTTGATCATCTCCAATCCATGATGCACGAGGAGGTTTGGAATCATGCATTTGCTACATTAAATAAAAAATCAGTCGAAGGCTTGTCTACCCAGGAATTTTCGGACTGCGAAAAATATATCCATGAACTGAAATCAACTGATATTTCCGAAGAAATTGATAAAATATTGATGGATGGTGCAACTGATTCAAACCCAAAAATTCAATTGATGGCAATTATTAGAATCATCGAAGGAAAAGATTCTGATAAAGTCGAGAAAATTAAAAGCATTAAACTTTCACCAATCGTATCCAGAATATTTAATGATTTTCTGATTTAGTATTAAACCCCACTCACCAAATTGAATATCTAGCCCTTCCGGCTAGATTCAGGCAAGTTTAATTCAAAATCTGGGGGTAAACCTGAGTTCTACGTCGAAGTATAAATGTCATTCCTGTGGCTACACCGCAGAAGTTTGGGACGAACCTGATAAAGCACCAATTGCTACGGTGGATACTCGTCACTGTCTAGGATGCAAATCCCTGGTTGAAGTTCCTATAGAATTCCATGGTGGGATGTTTGTCGATGATCCTGATGTTACACCAAGTTTTCTAAATCGCTGCCCTGACTGTAATTCGTCTAATGTTGTGCCTTGGATTGTTAGGGATGGTT
>JABIFX010000017.1 GCA_018650445.1 Fidelibacterota bacterium | reverse complement strand
GTTTCTTTTGATCGCTTTTACTCGTCTCTCTACTTCTGACTTTGGGCTCATTATTGGCTCCTTTTTCGGGTTGTTAGCCGCCCAAAGTATCTCTTATTTATTTAGATCAAATGAACCGAATTGGTCTGACTCCACACAGACTGGAGGATAAACAATTGGAAAAATAGTAAGAGACAGAGTCCTCAGGAAGTCGAGCTTTGGAAAGAGATTCTTAATCTTTATGAAAGTGTGGGGCCAGTATTATTGGCTAAACCGCCATACGTTCAATTAGCGGGTCATAAAAAGGCCGATTTATTGGCTTTGCGTGAAAGGAAGTCTATCAGTCCAAACCAGCCCAAAAGCAGAAACCCAAAGTGGAAACCTCGCCGGAAGAAGAATAAGAGGAAGAAGAGCCACAATATCTATTCTTCTAACCCTAAACGCTCATACACGGTTTAAATCTATGGAAAAGCTAAAGGAAAGAGTTGTTAAAAACACTCTGGAGAATATTCCGGGTAGGGCCATTTACCAAACACCGGAAAGAATGGGGGAGGTGCTACCTGACAAGAGAAAGTGGCTAAATAAAGAAAAACCTGAACCTGGTGATATTGTCAAAGCCCAGGTGGAGAAATTCCGTGAAATCTATCGCATTTTGCGGAGTGAGTTATACGATCCAGGAAGGAGCGGTGATTCATCAATCATCGCTCCGGACACCTTCCCAGAGGGAAATACAATTGAAAGCCATTTGTTAAATTGGTTTCCACAGGAATATACCAAGCATATTCAATTTGCATGCTACATAGAGGAATTTGTTAACACTTTTCCAGCGGATCCAATTCGAAGCTGGATTACCGTCTCCACAGAAGAAGTTAGAAATCTGATTGGGAATGCCTTTAATAATGGGCTGGACCGGTATGAGGTTCAAACATTTCTGGGTACATATTTATGGTCTATTACCGGAGAAGAACACACCCTTGATGGTGTGAAGGGAAGGTTGATTCAGAGTTATACGATCTCAAAAATCTATGATACATTTAGAGTAAGTGCTGATAAAGTTCGGGAGATATGGTCCAAGTATGGAATCTCGTTCGAGGAGTACAGAATTCCGTTTTCAAATACATGGGAAACGCAGTCAGAAGTCTTCATCCCGCACAAAAATATAATCTTCCAAATGACAAAAGTAGAATCAGCCCCAGTCTCCAGAATAGCTAAGGTTAGGAGAGATACAAAATTCAAACTACAAGTTCCTGAGAATCTCTCAGCAAAACTAACCGGTTACTTTTTCCATTACCCTGTTGACGCAGAAGGTATTTTCAATCCAATAGTTCCCCTGATATTTGATAATGAGAAGACTTTGACAATACCGCTAGTCCATAAAGTTGTTCCAATGGTAATTGCAGCATTGTTCCCCGTCGCGGAATTGATAGGCTTGCTGGGACATCTTAAGGCGAATAGCCGGGCTAGTATCATCAAGACGATATTTAAAAATGCCCAAGAGGGCATATACGGACTTAATGAAACTCTTAGGCAGTTTAACAAAGAGCAGCATGACATTAGACTTAATCATCTTGATAACCGAGATACATTCCTCAGACTGATGACAGGGTTATCAGTAAAGGGGGTGAATGTAGATATCGTTGGCTTAGAGAACCTGGTTGTAGCAAAATTAGCTAAGAAACATAAGCAAAGGTCAATGATGGATACTAAGCGGAAGAAGATCTTAAAGCTGGTATCCAGAAGCGGTGGAAAACTATTCTCTCAGTATCATATTAAATCAAGAACAGAGAGAGTTTACACTCGCCATTACAATATTCAAGGTTTACCAAAGATCTTTCATTCCGCAATTATTCCAGAGCCAAATCAACAAATTGTTTACTTCGATGTAATTGCAAATGATCTATCAATGTTATTCAACATGGTTAACGATCTGCGGGGGTTGGATGTGTTAATCAATGGAGGAGATCCTTATAAGGAGATTTCCGTGAAAGCATTCGGAGATGATAAGCAGCGAGATCGTGTAAAGATGTTCGTCAGCCCCCACCTGTACGGCGCTGCGGATTCAACAATCGTTGAGGACTCGGAAGGGAAACTAAATCTACAAGACATCATAGTCTTAAAAAGAGCTCTCAAAACATTATATCCGGTCTCCATGGATTGGCTTAAGGGGGTGAGAAAAGCTGCAGGGAAGGGTCTGATTCCCAGCGAGTATAACCTCATCGACGGAGTTTACATCCCGATTCCACTAGAAATAGGTTCAACGGTTGGTCCGGCTATGCTCATCCAACGATATGGAGCAATACTATTCAGAGCAATCATCTGCGGCCTTGCTGGAATTGGGTATTCACCCAGTGTATTTGTTCATGATTCGCTAATATTGCAAGTATCCAGTTCTGTTCCTATGGAAGAGCATATTGCTGAGATCAAGACCCAGATCAACATCGTCAGGCGCTCACTGGGGTTAAGAGCGCTATCAATGATGGTTGGTCATGGTAGCACCTGGGAGGCTGCTGATATGGCGTCAGAGCGACGATGCTTTCACGATTGATCACTGCTGTAATATGTGACAGTAATTGCTGTTGGCATGTTTATGTCAATTTAAGGGGGGACTGATAACCATAGAGAGCAGAGCCCAGGGACCCGTGTGCCCGGTAGGGTGCATGGGTGGGCAATAGCGAGTTGGTTATCTAAGAATGCCAGGAGTTGTCATTGCAGTCTTGAATGGAAGTCGAGCTAGGGGCATCTGGCGGATTCGGATAGCATAGTCGATGTTCATGCTGTTCAACCTTTAGACATCGTTATCGATAAGCTGGGCCAATGAATTAGATCAAACAAGTAGACCTGTAAACCTTGTCGCAAATTCGCGACAGCCTATGATTCAGATTCCCTATTAGGGGTTTGAATTATTTATTATTTATATCTGAAATCGCTATATAGGAATCAAAAGCTTAGATATCCTGCACCGGAGATAGGTAGAGTAAAGTAAGCTCTGGGCTTTGTCTCGAGGCCCCCTGCCTTCATACTTCAACCCAAATGCCTCAGTGTAATCATCACGGTTACGCTGGGGCATTTTCATTTAAATAACCAATCACAACAAGGAGTAATCATGATTACACCCATTAACCGTCAGTCCGGGCGGCAAGCAACACCTGTATCATCAATAACAACAAAAAGGAGATCACAAATGTACACAACTGTTTTACACCAGCTCTTCCCAAGAGTAGAAATCGAAACCTATAAGGCTGACGGCGATCATGCTCAGCACCTAATCTGGGGCGAGCGAGGAGGTAAGCCCTTGGATATCCACCCTGATTTACTTATGGACCACGTTTTATTACAAAAACACAGCTTTGTGTTCCCTAAGGCTGATCAGATTAGGCTATTCAGGGTCTGGGACGAGAATGGTTTATTTCTCACAGGTTACGACAAGTTCCTCGACGCCGTGGGAATTCAAATTGAAGCTAAGGCTGACGATGTGGCAGATACATCGAACCGGTACTTGCAACAACTACGGAGGGGGAACGCTGCTGCCGAGCCCTGGACAAGGATAGCTTTACTAAAGATGTGGAAGGCACTGAGGGGTGTCTCTATAGGCGCTGGAGCCAATAAAGAGATTATTGAAGCCAATACTTATGGCCAACTACTCCCTGAATATAGCATCGACTTAGAAGCGTTGATAGATTCCGCCTCGAAAACCATCACCAAAGCAGCGAAATATATTGGGCGCTTACTTCGCCCATTTAGATACTATTCAATGGGAATACCTTCTATCGAAGTACGTAGTCTCCCAGTCGATGCATTTATCGATGGCTGGACTGCATCAGTTGACCTGACCTATTGTTCAGAGGTGCTGGGTGTTCCCAGTTTGAGCGTGGGTGATCGCTTAGAAATTACTGCCATTACCGAACAAGGCTTACTTAAGGGACACGGTTCGGTAGGAGATCATACCCATACCAATGTTATTCTGTATGGAGAACAGTACAAAAGCATCGTTAGAAGCACTGGGTTGGAATGGTTCGCAGTTAATCCATTGCACGGATCCGAAGATGCTTTCCTTGATATCCAAACTTTGGTGAATCTCGGCAAACATGTATTCCCAGCGGTGAATCTGCAAAAGTGGATATCGGATACGATTATCACGGCAGTTATAAAGACCAGAGATACTGATCTTCCTGCATTGCTAAAAGATACCGCTGCAATCATGAAAGATCCGACCAGAATCAATTCAGATAAATGGAGCCTTAGAAGAATGGCCATGCATGACTTAATGGCACTTCTCCCCGTGATGGTGAGACGAACCTACTCATTTCACCGGAGTGGTATACGGAAGCTTAATAACCTACGAATTCGGATACCAGGAGCAATTCGACGTTACATAACCCCAGACCTGAGTAATACTGTCAAGCCCGGTTCAATTCTGATAAAGGGGCAGTCATTTTACATAGCCAAGGATGATGCAGTGTGGCTACATCGGTTGATGGGAGGTTCCGACTCCGACGATTCATTTGTTTTAATACCAATTACCCAATCAAGGGTGTTGATGTACAGAAATCCAAATCAGTTGGGGGAATGGTCAGTTATGAATGTTCAGGAGACTGATCATGAATTTGAGGAAGTGAATGATATCCAGTTGCCACTGGCTCAGAGATATAATATCAAATCTGAAGACGACACCGCAGACAAGATAATGGAAACGGTTTCATCCTTTTGGGCGCACATCGCTGA
Source organism: Fidelibacterota bacterium (assembly GCA_018650445.1). Lineage (GTDB taxonomy): Bacteria > Fidelibacterota > UBA8477 > UBA8477 > JABMPR01 > JABMPR01. The sequence goes on along the minus strand of JABIFX010000017.1, from coordinate 6,634 downwards.
TTCAGATGTTAAAGTTGACAATGTCCTTTTACCGAGAATTCCAGAGCGCTATCGCGACGATGTAAACGGCAAGGTTGGCTGGCTTTCAAAGCTATTTACATATGCCGATGAGAATCTAAAGTTGGCAGATGAAGCCATTACACAGTATTCCCGTGAAATGTCAATCCCTGAGCAACTAATAACAGCACCAAGATCAGTATACTATGAGACGGCTAAAGAGATGCGCAGTAAATATGGTCATGGATTGCGTAAAGCTCGTCACCAAAACGAAGAGCTAATCAAAAGTGATTCAACAGATCGGTTTGATGCTGATGCTGATCTTCAAGTGAGGATTGATAAAGTTCATGGTCATATCCGTGGGATATTAAACGGTTATGACGCAGACGCTCAGAAGCTGATTATTCGGGACTTGATGCGCATTTGTTACCTCGAATTACCTGGGACAATTGTTGGTGAATCAGGCTATGAACTCACACAATCTAATGATGGAGTACTCGGAATCCCTAGTAGCCCAAGTGGTAGAAGTAGGGGTAGCTGGGATATAATGATTGATCTTCTCGTAGAACAGGGTTTCGGCCGAGAATTAGTGCTCGAGGATGATATTCTCACGTTTCATCCATACGATACCCCGCGAAACTATACTTCAGTTGGTATGGCTATTCGGGTGATCGGTGGTTGGCGCAGTGTGGCCAATGAGAATGATGATCTTCAGAAAGCGGAAGATGTCTTAATTGCTAGAGCATACCACAAAACCAAACATGCGATAACAGTAGAAATCCAGGCCAACCTGGTCATTCTTGATGGTGCTGAATTCGGACGGATTGTGAGCAAACCACATGTTTCTGACGGGAAGTATCAAATTGTTAACGCGGGTAGACCCGGAAAATCTCAAGTCCTTCATATTGCAGAATGCTAAGCCAGTGACAATTACTGTCACTTAATATTTTAATCCAAACGTTCTAAATCCTCCCTCCCCAACGTAGCTAACACATCGCTGCATGCCTGCCGGCACTCCGCTTCCAGAAACTTGGAGCAATCAAGCTCAAGATCCAGGAAATCCTGGAAACACATAACCAAACCAAGAAAGGAGTCTACCATGACTCAAGAATTGTTAATGCACACAGCCGGTGGCGACTATTGCACACTGGATGATTTACGTAATATCCCATTGCCGGAGGAGACGCCGACATACAAACCAGTTAGTCATTTTGACCTGGCTAAGAACCTCGCGGAAGTGTCGGGAACCTTGCTTAGAGACTACGAACTCGAACGCTCACAGTACGGGCTAGCAAGAGATGGATCTCAGCTTTTCGGCGTTCATACCTATCGCAATGGATCGGACTCTATGGGACTGAGTATAGGTTTCCGCAACAGCTATGACAAGAGCATGAGTGTCGGTATTGCAATAGGTGCCAGCGTCTTCGTATGTGATAACCTCGCTCTCACAGGTGAAATCGCCATTGCCAGGAAACACACAGCTAATGTCTGGCAGGACCTGGAAGAACTGACCATAACAACCATCTATCGCTCACAGCACAACTTCCACAAGATCGTTGAGGACGCGCAAATCATGCAGGGACAACACCTTAGCGACGATGATGCGTATCGTCTCACAGGACTTCTATATGGTCACGGGATCATATCTCCAAGACAGATCCCCATCGTCAAGAAGGAATGGTTGACACCATCCCACGATGAGTTCGAGGATCGTAATGTCTGGAATTTCTATCAAGCTGTCACTGAAGCACTCAAGGGCAGCCCACCCAACAAGATAATGGAACGGCACATTGCACTTCATCAGCTTCTCTCACCAGGAAAGGGTTGCTCATGGAAGCTATAGCAATGACCCAAACGGTTTCTACCAGTGAGATTATTGAATCTGAGACAGGATTCCTGGTAGGCGTTGACTACGGTGACAACGCGGTGGAGGTGCTGCGTACGGAATCTGGACTACAGTGCCATTGCTTTATTGCTCAAGTATCACATGATGACTGTGAGCATATACGAGCCGTCCGGGATTATCTAGCATCGATACCGATGTCTGAGGATAGACCCATGCTCAGCCAGGCCGACGCCGACTATTATCTCTCAAAGCTGGGTGAGTTGGATAACACCATGGCTGCAAATAATGAGAGTGCCAATACTCAGATCAAGCGCATCAAGCTCTGGCTGGAAATGGAGAATATGAAGATACAAGACAAGAAGGACTATTACATCCTTGCCATGGACAACTGGATGCACCTCATGGAGCTATCAACCAAAGTATTGGTTGCTGGCACCCTGAAAGTCCGCGCTCAGCAACCTGAAATCGTCGTTAATGATGAAGATGCAGTTCTGAAGGATGGTCGCTTCACCCGGACTATCCCTGAGAAGCAGGCGATCGATAAGGCTGCCTTGCGGAAGCATGTTCTAGACACGGGAGAGGAGCTGGAGGGAATCCAGGTGATACTCAAGCAGCATAAGTTCAGTTACAAGCTGAATCCCGGAGGTTCCTCGTGAATATCTCAAGTATCAGTGACACAGAAATCCTCAACGAGTATGTGCGCCGCTTTACGATCCCCGCCGGTGAATCGATTCGATCTGCACGGGCTGCAGCTGATCACTTTAGGGCGTATTTCGCCACTGCTTCTAAACGAGAGAAGTTCGTGTGCTGTTTCCTGAATGGACAGCACCAGATACTCGCAACGGAGATCCTTTTTGAGGGCAGTCTTACAACGAGTGCTGTCTATCCTCGAGAGGTTGTCCAGAGGGTACTGGACCTCGGAGCCGCTGCACTACTGTTGGCACACAACCACCCCAGTAGTAGCACGACTCCTAGCAGCTCAGACAAGGCTGTAACCAAGAAGCTGGTAACGGCATTGGGCTCAATTGATGTAGATGTTCTTGATCACATCATAGTGGCTGGAGCAGAGTTCTTCAGTTTCGCCGACCATAATCTGCTTTAATAATCACAATCAAAACAGGAGTTAATAATGGAAACACAAGACAGTGTTCTGGATGTCGTACATCCAGTTCAATCAACAGTAGAAAACCACCAGGCTTTATTCAGTCATGACCCTGAAAGAGCTTACAAGGAAGCGCAACGTCTGGTAAGTGTAGTAGCCAATCGCTGCACTGGGCCTGGATACCTCGTCAACATCAAGGGAAAGCAGTACCCAAAGATAGAGTGGTGGACGTCAGTTAGTGCGTCCCTTGGGCTATTTCCACGCGTCCTATACTCAAAACGTCTTGAACGTGAAGGGGAGATAGCTTATGAGGCGAAGGTTGAGGTTCATCGGAATGGTCAAATAATCGCTTCTGGGGAGGCACTTTGCAGCAGCCTTGAGGACCGCTGGCGAAATGCTGACGAATACGCCATTAAATCTATGGCCATAACCCGAGCTTCGGGTAAGGCATACCGGATACCTTTATCATTTCTGGCCGTCATGGCTGGCCTAGAAGTTACACCTGCTGAGGAAATGCCAGCAGAAGCGAACATTATTCCGCACCGGGATGGCATACGTACAGATCACAAAGAAGCTGAATTTGCCAGTGAAAAGCAGATTTCGGCTGTGAGAGGCCTGATCGAAAACGATCGGGTTTACCCCACGGAGAAACGTCAGATCAGTGGATTTCTGGAAGACGGGTTGACCAAATCCAAGGCCAAGGAGCTGCTGGACTTTTTCTATGGGATAAGTGAATACGACAAATCAGGCGGAACCTGGGTAAAAACCTCAAAAGGAAAGCTGGAAGAGAGGCGGTAAAGTAGCTCTGGAAAACGATTAAGTGGGTTCAAGGACATCTGGACCCACTTCCACCTGAGGATAGGGCGATTGGGTGTCCTTCCGCTTCCCGAATCTACCATATATAGCTAATTATCATTTCATAGCAAAACACAATAAAGTCTGAAAAACCCAAACTCAGCACCATTGGAGGTGCGTACACACTTTGTTTGGCAAGTCACCAGATAACATTTTCTTGCCTGATATCTCCAGCTACTAGGGGAAATCTTCTGCAAGCTCATCATCACTGACATATCATTCTTGACACGGGACGAACCAATGATCCCACTCATATCCCCATCGAGGGCAACTGTTAGATGAAAGGAATTTCTAACATGAGTTCAGAAAGAACCACACAGGAATGGTATACGCTGTTGGAAGCAGTCGAATATACCAGACTTAGTTCAAGCTTGCTGCGGATGGCTATTGCAGAAGGCAAATTGAAAACAACGCGGAGTAATGGCAAATCAGGGAAGCTCATTCTACACAAAACCTGGTTAGATCAGTTTTTACTGGGTGGAGCTGGTCATGAATAGCCCACAAACCTGGTTCACCACCGCCGAAGGTGCCAAGTACTTAAGTGTGAACGTACAGTCCTTTAAATCCGTTATGAAGCGGAATGGCTGTGTCGAGTTGAAAACGAGCAAAAATGGTGATCTCAGATGGCATCGTTCACAGTTGGATGCTTTTCGTATCTACAACGCCAGCAAGCCCACACTTGCACAGAAGTTCAAGTTGAAGATCCTCGATTGGGTTTTCAAGTCTCATGAGAGGTACAACTGAATAAATAGTCAATGGAGATCTACTGTGTATCACATGGGGGAGGGTGGACGCCCTCTCCCGAATCATGGAAATTGCCGAAGAGCATAGTTAATAATAGTAGTTATGGAGATTACAATGAGTAAAAATAAACCAAATGAGCCTGACGTACAAGAGGATGAGTTCGATGATGATCTGAATTCTAACTTTGATCCATTTGAAAGACATAAAGCTGAGGAAGTGAAAGCAACTGCGCCCATCGTGGATGGTAAAATCAATTATGCCAAGCGCAAGTCTTTGTCAAGTGGTCCTGGAAAAGTAACAACCACACCGCCTGGGTGGTACTACGAAACTAAGGTCATCGAACTAACTGGTATTGACTTAACCACTTTCGACTGGATGATTCGGTATTTGGCTTCTGATCACATAATTACTGGTTTGCGGAATGAGTTATTTATCAGTGACAAGTGGGTAGAATTCCACAAAATGGACCCTGACTGGGCGACCCGGCAACTGTTTAAACGATTTGTAACTGGTCCCGAGTCCAATGGTAAGAAACTCGAATATGATATGACTACCATGTTTTCGAGTTTGAAGTATGCACCATCCAAGAAGCAGATGGCAACCCTCACCACACTATTAGATAACCCCTTGATCACCCCAGTAGAGCGGTGGTTGATTGAGTTGTTTGTATCTGACGGGCGCATAACCAAAAATGAGATTACCTCTTTGTTTGATCATTTCTACGGGATGAGTGTGTGGAATGGCTCTGGATATGATCGATGGGGCCATGGAGTGCTCCATGCAAGACAACGTACCCGCAAATAAGTCACATAGAGCGCCAGGGTCAGCTGAACACTGACATAACATAATGGAGCACAAGTGGGCTACTCGCCCGCAAGAAAGTCCTAGAGACTGGAATAAACCCAAAATGGGAGGTCACTATGACCACAGAAGTAAAAACTTGGATGGATTTGACCGCAGTCAGTTCATATTCAAATCTTTCCAGCTCCTTCATTCGTAGAATGGTATCTGAGGGACGCATACGCCACACGAGATCATCATCAGAAACGAGTAAACTCCTCTTCCGTAGAGAATGGGTAGATTCGTTTTTGGAGAGCAATTCAAAGCAACCAAAACAGGACGAAGTATGATGACGTACGAAACAGAAAATCAGAAACTAGTCACAGAAAACAACCTCGATAGCCCAATTATCGACCAATTCAATCAATCAGGAGATCCACACATGAGCACAGCTATATCAGTACAAGAAAGTCCTCAACCAATAAAAAACATCCCCCCAACTAGTAATGAGATTCCGCTGGAAAGCACAGACGTACCAAGTTCAGAGGCAACCCCGACAAGTTTCACCGAGCCCAGACTTTTAAATGATGTGTGGGGAAAACTAGGAATCGGTATTCCACTTCAGATGGCGAAAGAACAATTACCACTGCGACCGGATCTGGTAGATCTCTTTACTGAGTTCGATACTCAGCATGATGACATAGTGGGTAAGTTTTATGCGGCGGACGACTTGGAGCTTTTTAAAGATCCTAAAAATGCTCACATCGTAAGTGCCATAAATCTATGTTTTCTGCCAGAAAACCTTGTGCATCTCCATGAAGCATTGGCACTCATGGAGAAGGACCGTCCCGATAACATCCCAAGTGCAGTAAAGTCACTGCAAGCCGAGTTGGTGGCAGTAATATCATTATTTCCTGACCTGCAAAAACGCTTGGGGTTCTCACCTACCAAACAGGGACTCCTGAGACTCCCGGAGGTAGCTCGGATGCTTACAATGTCTGAATCATTGGTGAGGAAACTTGCAATCGATGGTAAGATTGAGTTCACCAGATCCCAAGGAGAAACTGGACATTACCGTTTTACCCTTTCAGCGGTCCGCGAATACGTTGAATCTCGAAAGGTAAACTAGACTTACCCGTGCTGGGGGTTTTCGTCTGGGAGCCCCTGGTGCCTTACAAACAGCCTTTGAGCAGATATCCCCAACAGAGGGTAATTTTCCGTACATAAGGAAAACGTCACATGAGTAAGAGTACAATTTCTGCCACTGAGCGAATTGATTACTTAGACCTTCAGTATGCAGCATCGCGCAT
>JABIFX010000018.1 GCA_018650445.1 Fidelibacterota bacterium | reverse complement strand
TGATTTCACGCAGGCTGGAACCTACTCAGCAGTTCAATTTATAGTGAATGATGGTCAAGGTGGTGAAGCGCTTCTGCGGATGGCAACTCAGAGGTAATCGATCTTGTTTCCCAAGCTTATACGATCGTTGTTAATACTTCTGACACTGCTGCCAGCAAGTCTGCTGTTTGCTGACGGTGATACCTTGAGTATCAACATTATCATTCAGGATGTTGTCACAGTGGAGGAGGCGTTTGTGCCTCAAGCGTTTGCTTTACATCCCCCTTATCCTAATCCCTTTAACCCGGATGTAAACTTATCAATTGATATACCAGAGCAGACTCATACGCATGTGAGCATCTGGAATCTGCGTGGCCAAGAAATTGTTGTGCTTGAAAATGGTGTTCTCGAGCCAGGTACATACACCTATCAATGGCATGCTGAGGATCATGCCTCTGGCATTTATTTTGCCCGAGTAGAAACAGATCGATATGGAAGCAGTCAAAAGATTAGTCTGTTAAAATAGCAGGCTGGTATTGAACTTGGCTGCTTGATTTAATATATTATCAGACTTTTAGAAAATGATTTATGGAGGGAAAATGAGAAGAATTTTAATTTTTTTAGTCATGCTCGCACCAATGTGGGCAATCACTGTTGATGGGACTCGTGATGGAAGTGGGTATTCGCTACTCGGATCGACGCCCTCAACTTATAGAGATGGGTTTGGCGGTAGTGGTCAATTAGGGAACGGTACTTCAAGTACGGGTACTTTATACTTTGGACAAGATGCTACCTATATTTATATATTTGTGGTTTCAAAATTACCAACAGATGCAACCAACGCACTTGGATTATGGGTTAATTTCAGTCACCAAACCGGTACATCAGCTGGATCTGTTTTAGGAAATGATCCTGGTGGAAACTATATCGATGGTGATGGTGGGAGTAACATAGATTATAAAGCAGATTTCGAAGTTGATTACCAATTTGCCTTCAACTCTGGAGGAGGTTCAACCAACGTATACTGTGATTCAAGAAAACAGGTTGCAACTGCCACTAACTCTTATTTGGGTTCTAGCAATCAAACAGGTGGAACAGAAACGGGTCAAGGGACTGACTATTTTGCAGATGATGATTTTACTTACGCATTTAATAATTCTGGAGGTACGGCCAATGGCTGTGAGATCAGGATAAAAAAAAGTGCTGTGGGAAGCCCAACCGGCTCAGATAACATGCAACTTTTTGCCTTCATTGTGAGTGCAACTGGATACTTCTCTAACACCTGTGCTCCAGGTGATGCTGGAGCGAGTAACCTTGGAAATAATCCAGATTATTCGAGTATTTCTAGCCAAGATTTTTTCACCGTTTCCGGTGATGCTTCTCTACCCGTCGAACTCTCTGCTTTCTCAGCTCATTCCTCATCAAAGGGAGTAAAGCTAACCTGGACCACTGATTCTGAGATCGAGAATCATGGGTTTACTATCCTCCGTAAAGGAGAAGCCCAGGATTGGAAAGAAGTAGCCTCCTTTACAAAATACCCTGAACTGGAAGGTCAGGGGTCTACGACTGAAGCAACAGACTACCATTTTATCGATACCCAGGTGAAGGACGGTTGGAGCTATTCCTATCAATTAGCCGATGTGGATTATCAAGGTAAAAAGACATATCACAAGGATCACATACAATCAATCACCTATGCTAATCCAGGTAAGGATACCAAGCCTGGTGCTTTAAAGGTCGTGAAACTCTATCCGAATCCCTTTAACCCAACCGTATCCCTGACCTATGACTTGACAGAAATGAATGATCTTTCTGTCAGCATTTACAACCTGGCTGGTGAACAGGTTTGGAATCATGCCAAAGGGAACCACCCAGCAGGTCAGGACTATACGCTTTCCTGGAATGGAAATGATATGGCAAATACACCACTACCCTCGGGTATTTATCTTGTCAATATCCAGGCTGGTACTCAAATCAAATCTGAAAAGGTTACTCTGCTTAGATAAATAGACAGAGTCTATGATTGATGAAAAGGCAGTTGGTTTCAGCTGCCTTTTTTTATGGACATCTCGTCCCTCGACGGAGTCTATACTGAGCGAAGACGAAGTACTCGGCATGACATCTCAATGTCCGGATAATTCACATAGTACTTTGTATTTTTATCAGGAGGTGTAGTTTTTAAGCCAAACATGAAACCATTTATCGGATT
>JABIFX010000019.1 GCA_018650445.1 Fidelibacterota bacterium | reverse complement strand
TGCTGAATCATGGCACCGACTAATAGATGTGTTGGTACTTGCTCAGAGAGAGCCCGGCTCCATGAGCGCACAACGTTGATCTTTTGATTATAGCTCAATGACTGGTCATGATCATTGTAGAGAGATCCAGTACGCCACAAGGATTTAGCCTTTACAATGAATTTCAACACTTCATCCATCTGAACTTGAGATGCACGTGCTTGATACTTTGCATAAAGTTCACGACCCTTGGCCTTGAAACGGTGGTACGTGTCCGTAGGAATGTCCTGTAATAATGCCAGGATGTTCTGGGCAGCTTGCATGTGCTCTGGCATGACGTCCGCTACATCTCCCAGCTTCTCAAACAGTGACTCAAAGTCAGGGACACCAAGCTCCTCACGGTCACGCAGATAAACCCGGACATTGGCACTTATCTGGTCGATTTCATCATGAACATTCCCGAAGAGCCATTGATCGGATCCTTCAGGTAGATGTTTTAATAGCCAGCTGTATCCATCAAACCTGTCAACACCACTATTCTTCTTCTGGGCTGAGATCGCACGTTGGATCCCTTCCGATAAGAGTACTCGCAGGTCCCAGGTTAGTAAACCTGGCTTCTGACGGTAGATACGCCGGGTCAATTTATCTAGCACACCAATCTTACCAGCATGCAAACGGATGCGTTCGGTAGCAACCCGAATACAGCTTTCTACATCACTGGCAGTAGTATCGGCCATGGACTTATACTGGGTAGTATCATGCCACTGAATCTTGTCTGTCCAGACTGCATGTTTCATAACGATTGGGTCTACTGTTAGTACCGCACCATCGCCATCACAGTCGCGTCCAGCCCAGCTTATATACCAAGTATCTATCCACTTGTGATTACTCTCATGCAGGTTCAACTGGATCAGGTTTCCAAGAAGTGTTTCATCCCGGATAAACTGCACTTTGACCTTCATAAGCTTTGTGTGTACTGGTAGGCTGGGATTGAACAACCACACCATGGTCTGAACTCGCTCTTTGACCATTGGACCTTGGATAATGAACTGAACATCTTTCTCCGATACACCAATGGATACTTTACCAGCATATCCAGACACGGGTACTCTGCGAAAAAGTTGCCCAATGCTGCTGATCAGTTGCTCATTCAAGTTCTGGATGTAAGGTGGGAACCCAAGAGCCGCCATAGCGAAGGTCTCTGGCGCTGGAAGCTGCTCTCGGACAGGGAACTGTAGACCAGTATAATCGAATTGCTGCCGATTTGTACTGGATTCCCAGGGTACTAGCGTGTATGAGTCCATAATTGAGCCTCTCATGCTCACTGCTACGCCTTTTGCACCGTGTGGACGCTTCACACCGCCATAGTATCCTGATTGCATACCACTAAGGGATTGTGAGACGATTGTCCCTTTGAAGAATGATCCATCATCATACCATATTGTCCCTTGATAAGGATCTGCAAGTAACCCTACTTCCGCATTGATAGAATCCATCTGTTTATCAGTGATAACACATACGCCCAGATCATTGACCCCGTCGTCGTAGATCATACCTGAATCTAACTTTAAACCTTGTAACCTATCCAGACGGTGGCCAGATCTCTTCAATCCAGTAATCAGTGTTGTGCGTTCAGAGGGTACCATTGTCAACCAAGGACCTATCTCTTGGGGGATATCGAGTTCCTGGGGCCAGTAGAAGGCTTTATTCAGGCTCTCACCAATTAGATCATAGTCGAAACCGTCCCAATTCAATGTTAGCGGGGCATGGATGACACGCTCCTCTGATCCTTCATCAAATTGATGACGTTCAATGACGTCACCATGATAGTGCATCACTAACAGCTCATCGAATAACAACGGCCGACTCATCACGACAGGCAAGTCGGACTCATCTCCCAAGGAAGGTGAAGGCTGTATTCCGTCTGCTGAGTGTACTGGGGTTCCTACTATCGGTCGAGTGGCATAAACGACTGCCTTAAAAGCCTCGGCAGGCTGAATGATGGAGTACTTAGGGTCTCCAGTTAGTCGATAAGTTTCCAACTGATCACAGACCTTGGTACTGGGTACATCATCAATGAGTTTCTGCATGTAGGAATCTGTGTCCTGTAAGGACTTCAGATCTATGTACAAGTTAACGAGTTGTCTTGCCAGCGGCACTGGCCTTTGGTGTACTTGTGTTGCTTGGAGTGACATGCGCATGTCTCCTTTGTTTACCGGTGAAGGACGGCGAACCGGTTGCCCGTATGTATGATTAATGATTGTGAGAAAAGGTGGGGCGCTCTAAACAGAGGTACCCGGGGGTCTTATATATGCTTATAGGTACCTACGTGCAGAGCTAAGATTTGGGAGCCTATATAGAGATCTCAGAATATAAATAATAGGAAATGACCCTATATAGGGGGATGTAAAGAAGAGGGGCTAAGATTAACCAATTACCAACCAGCAAAACAGATAGGGAACCTGGTTGATTAACACAATGCCTGGTATATACCCCTTTGTTTTTGTACTTATATGTGCAACAGACAGCTATTGCTATATTGCTAGATACTTATAATCCTCTTCTGGCTTGCTAAATCCGCATATTCCCAGTCGTCCCCATACCCCATTTTCACGTTGATCACATTTAGGCTCTTTGCCAACATTGCTTGATGAATAGCCCCTTGAATCTCACTCATCACTTGCTGTGGTGGAATGGATTCTGGCACCTGGAAGAGTACACTATCATGGACGAACACGACTGGCTCGATCCCAGCTTGAGCTGCATGGCATAGAATATTCCTAAATAGCGATATTCCGAATCGTTGAAGCAAGAATACTGCACCATGCTTTTTAGCAAGATTAGGCGGTATGGGTATTTCTAACCTCTCCAGACCATTCATATCAGAGGGGATTTTTCCATTCACTTTGATCTCTCGGCGCAACCGGAGCAACCATTCAACCGATTGTGGAAGTACTTTGGGTATGGTCTTCTTTAAGACTTCGGCCTGCTTCGTAGTCATAGCCCCAACATGGGTCGTAGATTGCGCTACAATTGTTGGTATGGTGGCACCGTATAGCCAAGGATTGACAAAGGCTTTAGCTTGATCACGATTGGGATTAGACGGAAATCCTAGCTCTGCAATCTTCAAATACGGGTCTATGCCCTCTTTCAGTAGGTTCTGACCCGTTATATCATTCGCAAGAGAGATTAGCATAGTTAGGTCATTTGCTACTACATCAAAGTAAACAAAGTAGAACCCTTCGTCCGGGACAATCGCTGGTTTAAACACACCTGGTAGCCCCTGAATCGAATAGTTACGGGTATAAACACGTTCTGAGTAAGCATTAAATCTGTATTTGCTATATAGCCGGTTGTCCTTTGACTTATTTACGATGTCTAATATTGCTTGTCGTTCTTTCTTCAAGTAGTGTATTTGATGACGTTTTGGATCTAGAGAATCCAAATCGATTGAGCGTAAGATCTTTTGATCCACGCTGACACCTCTATGAGTCATTCCAGTGAATACTCGAAGTACATCATGTCGTCGATCTAGGTGTCTGGCAGGCAATTGAATGCTAATGCGGTTAAACCGCTTCAGCTTGTCATCCGTGGCACCAATATTTGTCGATGCTGCAGCAAGAATCGTCCTCACCCGGGAATTTCGATTCCGTGTACTATACTTATTCATTAGCCAGCCCAATTCCTCGGCAGGAAAGAGGGCGGCAATCAATTGTGGGACAATTCCTTCGGTCAATGGGATTCGAAGCATTTTACTGTCATAGTAGATCCAGGGTATTATCGGATGTACTTCGCCGTAATCATCACGTGGATAAAGAAGTGTATATCCACCGAACCGTGCAAGCAAGTCGTCTGCATCAGGTATTTTCAACCCAATGCGGTTGTTCGAATTGAATCGAATTCGTTTGAGCTCCGCATCAGTTAGTACATATTGTTCAAAGATGGATCCTTTGGGTATTCTAATCGTAGTTCGAGAAACAATCGCCCCTCGGAAGGATTCTTTTTTTACATCACGGTGAAATCCAAGTACATCCCAATGTTCTCGGATCTTCACTTCCCCAGCACCGGTGGACTTATATAGATACTGCATCTGCTTTAGTACAAAGGTGAACTCTTCCCCAGAACTCACTTTGTATCCGTAGAGAGTGGACCAGAGAAACAGCCCAACTATCGAATAAAGACGAGTACGACTTCCGTCTTCCAAGAGTGCGTTTGCGATAAGGTTTCGTAAATATCGCTCGGGTACAGATACCCACATTTGGAACAGATCCATTGGAAGCAGGCTCGTGTTGGTTTCTACATATAATGCAAATTCAATAAGCTTTGTTGGCAACCAAGGAAAGAGTCTGCCCAATTCAGACTGTACATCGGGATACTCAGGACTTTCCTGCTTAATTATTGGATCATCACGAAGAATGCGAATGATTTCCCTCAGCTTTTTCATCTGAGCAATCATTGTGTTGGATTCTGGTTCTTTGCGAGATTTGTCCCGAACATCCCGCATCAATTCAGGGTTATTTAGAATGGATTGAGCATGTGGATCGAAATTTGGTCTACGCTTCAATGTATACTCATATATTCATAAGATTGTGTACCCGGGTACACATAAATAGATTATTCAGATGAAACCGTTTCGGACAACATTGACTTTAATTGTTCAAGTAAACTCTCAAACTCATCTTCCAACGTTGGTATCAGCTTAGAAGATAAATCCGTTTTAATAAGTTCAATATATTTATCCCAATCGGATGCATCTATGGCCTTGGAATATTTACTGTCAGCTTGTTCGTGATGTGCAGGTTTGGCTTTAGCTTTATTGCGTTTCTTGAATCTCTTATTTACTTCACTATTGAATTTCGAGCGAGGGGTCTCATCGAAAGCATGTTCAACGATCTCTTCATATTTACCAGGATTTTTGATTATCATATCCTGATGGGGTCCCAGCTTTCGGAGCTTAGTATATGAGGGTATTTGTTCTGCTCCATTTATGAGTAGCTCAGGTTTCAGACCACGGATGATCTCAAATGCCTGTCTCATCTGAGTTGCAGTCTCTCGTGAGAGTTGTAACCGAGTTTTGCAATATTCCTGGAATGAATTTACTCCAAGGTACGCTTGCCAATATAACTTCCCAGATCCTAATCCTTCCATTCGTTCCTTAATAATAGAAAGCGACTCCCCAATGCTTACCCAGGATTGAGTAAACTCTTTTGTGGAATTGGAGATCGTTTCCTCAAGCTTATATAACTCCTCTCGTAAGGCTACATCAGGATAATAAGTCGGGAACTCCGGGAATGTCCAATAGCTTATTCCATCAATCAAATGACCACCCTTCGAAGTCTTTTCGTCCTTCTTTTCCTTCTCTCCTTTTGCTGGAATTGTAGGATCACTTTGATCAGGGTTAAACTCTTTTCTGCCCCATTGCTTAAAGAAGAACGCAACTCCGCCTTCGTCACATTGTTCTCTTAATAAATCTACCCAATCCCTGTTAAGTCGGCGCAGAGACTTAAGCGATCCACCTGATTCACCACCAGCAATAGCCCAATGAATTCCTTGCAGATTCACCTTACCCAACTCCCCAATTAATGGTTCAAATGAAATAAACCGGATACTGGCGGGGACATCTCTCAGATGATCAATACGATTGAGATGATCTCCATTTTCCACCGTCACACCTGCCCATATGTTTGGTGTCCAGGTCAACTCCGGCGCCAATTCTTTTAAACGTTCACTTCTCTTGGTCAGGATTTGATAATAATGTGGGGTAGCATTCATCACATCAAATACTTTATGGATGAATTCTGTGGGTACATCCTTATTGAACAGATCAGACATACTACACACGAATACTCGTTTAACCTCTTTCCATTGATATGGTGTCTCGAGTTCATCCTCCCAAGTGACTACTTCCTCAAATGGTTTGATATATTTGGGCTGCTTTGGATTACCAAAATGTCTCGTATGCATTGATTTCGCATAGCAGTTTTTACATCCACTGCTTATTAGATGACAACCAACAACTGGATTCCAAGTTTGATCAGTCCACTCGATTTTAGTACTACGACGTGCTTGTATTTCAATTCCCATTTCTTCCTCACCAATCTATTCTATTTTAATTCCTGCTTTATTTTAGCTGCTTCTCTAATAACCTTATCTGCTACCTCACGTTCTTCCATGCTAATGTAGAATGGCAAGTTTGGGAATGCCCTATCCATCAATGCAATAATCTTCAAATAGATTTTGCTTCTCACCTCCAGCTCATGGGTATATTTACCTTTCCGTAGATCAGAATAGTCCAAAGAGTTCACAATTGAATCTGGAAACAGTTCCGCGACAAGGCGTTTCAGCTTCCCTGACATTCTGATTACACCAACGGAATAATGGTCAATCAAGTCAGGATTCAGCTGATCTCCCAAACGAGTTATCATCTGTTCATAATGATTTTCCCACCCTTCAATCGGTATAACCGGATCAAGTTTGAGGGCGACGGGATAACCCCATTGCTGAACCTTCACCATTGCTGCTAATCTTTCTTCAAACCTTGCGGCATTAGAGTGCTCAGTCAAGTCGATTACCTGCTGGGGAGCCAGTGACCAAGCAACGGTAGTTTTTCCTCTATGAATTAGCCCCTGCAGATTCTCCACATAGGCACTTTTTGTTCTAAGCTCCATTTTTGCTTCTGGAAGTGTCGTAATAAATGGTATCAGTACTCGTGTCAACCTGGTTAAGGGATCGAAAGCGAGACTATCAGTATGCTCTCCAGCGTTAAATGTGATAGGCTTCCCTGTATTCTCCTCAACTGCTTTTTTCATTCCTTGTTTCATGCGTTTAGCATCGACGTATACCGCAAATTCTACATTCTTTGAGTGGGCACCGAACAGATAGCAATAATGGCAACGATATGTACAATTTGAGCCTAGTTTGATGTCATAAATAAGTTTACCGTCAAAACGATCAGGCTCCATTGAAACAAGGTTTTGATGAGTTGATTCTTTGACCACAATGGGTGATGGCCCCCGTTTAATAACAAGCATGCTACGGCCTGCATCGTGGTTGTGAGGTCCTACACGAAAAAGATCTCCATCTTTAGCAATCGGCTGATATTCTGCAGAATTGATTTCCTCTTTCTTGTCATAAGCAATCTTCGATATTGCTTCCCATGGTTCATAATCCAATAAACGGCGGGTGATTGCGTAATCTTGGACTGATTTCTGATAGTAGATCTTGCGAGGATTAAAATGGTTGACTTGTTCTTTTAACTCGAAATTGCTCAATGTTTTGATCTTTCATTGTGAATGTACTTTTGCATAAATCTTTCTGTCTTGCACTCTTTTGCTATTATTTCATAGATACGTATATTATTGTTAATTATGCCTTTAATGATAGTTTAAATCTAAATTGTCGATCAGCGCCAGCTTTTACTTTCCCTGGTCACAGAATATGACCTATATTATTGTTATTATTTAGCTTATATGATATATTGCTTGGGTATCAATACTGCCAATCCTCATGAGCCAAAGGAGCTCTGTTCAATTCTTCTCTGATAAGCTTCCAGTGCGGCAAGAATTTATCCATGTACAGGATGAACCGCTTGTTGTGGTGAGGTTCCAATAGGTGAACCATCTCGTGGACAACAATGTACTCCAAACATTCCTTGGGCTTCTTCGCCAATTCAGTATTCAGTCGGATATGCCTTCGATCTGTACGGCAGCTACCCCACTTTGTCCTCATCTTTTGCACAAAGATATGAAGGACTTTAACGCCGAGCACGGGTTCCCACTTCTGTACAAATTCTGATGCGACGACTCTGACTTGTTCCCGGTACCAGGCAGCAACAACCGACTCTCGTTTCTCAGTGGAAGATTCTGGATGAGAATGAAGTCTGAGTGCTTTGTGAATAATTTCAACTCTCGCTGGACCAGTACTGGGCACATTGACCAGAAGATACCGCTCACCCCAGAGATAATGGCTCTCGCGATCAACATACTC
>JABIFX010000020.1 GCA_018650445.1 Fidelibacterota bacterium | reverse complement strand
TTATGGAAATGACCCCTGAATAGTTACAGTAGAAGTTTCTTATGATTGAATACTTTTTACAAGCATACTTTTGTAACAAAACCCTGAGTCCGTGACTTAAGCACCCAGAACTGTAGAATAACACCATGAAACTGTAAACTGATAAAATAGAGCCTATTAAAAATTCACCCCACAGGCAAAATTATGCCTCGCTTCCATATCGAGCAATCAACCTCCCCCCTTTGTCAGGATAGATAATCGGTATATTGAGTCATTAAACTTAACTTTTCAGAGAGCAGATAGTGATGGGTAAATGCCACGATATATCAAAAAATCCAGAGATGTAAATTATCATGCTACTACAGAGAAACAACCACTAATGTAACACTCTCCTTTCCTAGGAGCCTGTCCGAGAAGGTAGGTTTCAGCTCTGAGTATAGACTTTCTTCTCGCTCTATTAGCTCATAGTGACCTACCGCCCTGCCATCTGAGCTACACTTCCGCTTCTTCCTCTTGATGAGTTTCCGGGTCACCTTCTCAAACCCAATCCGGTGCCCCTTTCAAGGCCTTCAGCAACTATACACCACTCTGCCCCTCTCCGGCACCCCCATGACCCAGGCCATGCCCAACCCCCAAACGTCTCATAGGTGACCACTCTGGGCAGCTCTGGACGAATCTCCCCCCCCCAGCATGGCCAACAGGTTGAGCCAGCCGTAGAAATTTACACCATTAGAGCACTATACCGAAATCCGATGCTCCACCCATCGAACGCAAAAAAGGCTCACCGATCTCTCAGCAAGTCTTCTTTAGTCACCGCCACAACCCATCTACTTTAATTGCTCAACCACCTTTTCAGTCAGTGATTGGATTTTCTCTTCAAAATTGACCTGTTTTTCTGTCAGTGCGATGGCTCCACTGACTGTAGCACTGAGGGTATTGGTACCCGCCGGCGCTGTAATAGCTTGGTTAGACTCCATGGCAAACATGCCTCGACTAATTGGCATGATCGGTTTATCTTGTTGTTCGCCTACATTGATGACCAGCAACTCCCACTGGTCACGCGCTTTACCTGCTGCTTCTGCATAGTCTGAGGCTCGCTCTCTGAAACGCCCTACTGCTTTCACTTTGAGCTGATCCTCTATCTCTCTTTTACGCTTTGGGGATACCGTGTAGGCGAGGCTCTGAACCGTTCCCCCTGCCTGTTGTATCTCTCCAAGTCGACCTAAGAGTTGTCCAAAGTACTTGGTCTCCATTGTGAGTGTTTGTCGTACGATCCACTCCAATCTATTCATGGATTTCTTGCCATACTTCTGGCTCCAGGTTTGGTAGTCTCCTGAGGTGATACTAATCCCTTCTATTGCCTGAGCCATCTCTATCACTTGCAGAGCCGCCTTGTTGGTCTGCTCCGCTGCAGCTCCGGCATCCTGAGCCTTGAACTGTACATTGATCGTTACGACCAGTAGATCACTTTCTACCATTTTGGTTTCTGTTACCTGGTAATGAATAGAAGCTGCATCATGAGCCTGTGATGCCAGTGGAAGCAGCAGGAGTGTGAGAAGTAAGAATTGAAAAATATGTTTGAAGTACACCATCCCATTTTTTGAAGTATTACTATTCATTCGTTTGATCCTTTTTGGTTGACGCTGTGTTTGGAGCATTATACCGAAATCCGATTCTCCACCCATCGAACGCAAAAATGGCTCGCCAACTTACAAGCAAACCTTTGAATTGTAACGGAAAAAAGATATTTGAGGTTCGAAGTGATTATAGGGGCCTCTCTGATCAAGTAATAGCTTTATCAAGCTCTGCAATCAATATCTCCGTTAATCCAGTAATCTGATCTAGCTGCTCGCTATCATAGGCATCACACACCTCTTTGGCTTTCTCTGTCAGCATGGGAAATCCAAAGGATGAGCCGCTTCCTTTTATTTGATGAGCCACCTCTTTGACCTTCAGCCAATCCTTCTGAGACAGTGCGGTAATCAGTACTTTCTGATTGCTCGTTGTACTCTCTCTAAATATGGCTCCGTCCCGAATTGTGTGGGTAATCAAGCATCATGCAGCCACACCCTGACCACAAGATATAGTAGCTGGCCTAAACGGCGACCTAGGCAGATGTGCTAGCTTCCCAGCAATCAGGTAGGCCATCAGAATTAGGTTGT
>JABIFX010000171.1 GCA_018650445.1 Fidelibacterota bacterium | reverse complement strand
TATTTCTGCATATCAGGACTGTTTACCTGATCTAAAACATACTTCTTAATTTTCAGTGACACAATGGGACCACTCAGCAATAGATCCAGTGCAAGATACTCCGAGGACTGCTCCTTGAGCCCACAAAAATCACCTATTGTACTGCCCTTAAAATTTTCTGCATCATCTTCTGACAACAGCAATTCGCATCCTTCCAGACGTTTAGGAGTACCGCTTGAATCAAAATCATAAATTACAACCAGGATCTGTTCATCTTCAAAATCACTCACTTCCACCAGATATGCTGCCAGGGAGTCAATTTGAATCATCAACCCTCCTGCATTGCCAGTTTTTGTAATCGATTCAACCCGTAACTTTTTTTCAGAATGATTGCTCACCGATGAATTGAGACGATAATTTCCAGGGTATGCCTGGAGTACCCGTTCTGCAGGACTCTTGCCCCTATGTTCTTCAAACCAGCCTGTCACCTGCAAAGTTCTGAAAAGAATAAACATCATGAACGCCAGGGTGACAATGCTGACGATATAATAGAGATTTAATTTTTTCATCTGCAGCCCCCCAAAATATGCTAGGTGGTGGAGTTAGCGATGATCATCCACATATCATGGGTATAATTCTCATGAGTTGTCACAGAAAAACCAGCTGCCCTCAAGTCGTTCATAGCTTGTTTCTTCTCAACACGGTGGGCTTTTGCCGGACCCCGTTCTTTCTCTGACAGAGGGTCCCAGTCTAGAATAAACAGTTTTCCTTCAGTCTTCAAAACTCGCTTAATCTCAGCAAGATTGTCCAGTGGGGTTTTAAATTCATGATAAAGGGCGATCAGGACAGCTGCATCGACTGAATCGTCCTCGATGTCCATCTTAACCTCTTCAACCTGGAGGATTTGAATATTATCTGGTGTGTTGCGCTGCCTGAGTAGACTCAGCATGGGTTCAGACATATCGGCGGCAATGACCATCCCTGATCCCATGGCAACTGCGGCAGGGAAAGTAAAAAAGCCGTTTCCGCATCCAAGATCCAGAATAGTGCTGCCAGGAGGAATCCCAATTTTTTGTAGTATGATATCTGGTTTCAACTCATGGTAACGTTCTGCTGAAATAAGTGCCTCAGCGCGGGCTGGATCAAATTTTTTATGTGACATCGGATTCTCCTGATTCGAAAAGCTTATTTAAATCCTCTCTGAGGATTTGACTGTGTTTAAAATTTGACTGAAAGCCCTCCCAAGTGATGGGCAGAACACCTACACCGGTACTGGATATAAAAGCCTCATCCATTTCCGGCACATCCTCCTGTATTATGAGTGTTTCCCGCACCTTAAGATGACGTCTTTCAGCCAATTCCATGATAGTGTCTCTGATGACGCCTGGCAAAACGCCCAACTCAAGTGAGGGTGTCAGTAGGATATCATTTTTAACAAAAAAAACATTTCTGATAGCACATTCGGTAATGTAACCATCACGATTAACAAAGACGGGTTCGAATGCCCCGGCATCTTCAGCATCCTTTTTGGCGATCATATTTCCTAAATAATTACCTGATTTGATGGCGGGATGGAAACGCAATATGGGATAATTTTTTTCTTCGAGAAAAACAACCTTAACGGGCCATTGTTCTGGTTCATCGATGGGTCGCGAAGTCATATAGAGAGCTGGAGCAGATTCGGACCTCCAGGGTGATCCTTTACTTATTCCTCGCGTGATGATGATGCGAGTTAAAGCACTATCCAGTTGATTTTTTGAGATATATGTTTCCAAAATATCTGGAATATCTGCTAACAGATCCCCACCTTCCATATGAATGGTGTCCATGCCACTTCGCATGCGATCCATATGTCTATCCAGGCGAAAGGCATGGCCATGATTTACCCGAATGGTCTCAAATAGACTATCGCCATAGAGAAATCCTTGATCGTTGAACGGGACAACAGCTTGTTCAGCCTTAACCCAGCTACCATTTGAGTAGATCAGCATTGTGTTTGAGTCTCCATAGCGTGTAGGATAGCATAAATCCAAGCTGTGGCAAACGGGAATGATTCAAGTACATGCTGGAAGATCCGAGCCTGAGTTTTTCAAGAAATCGTCTTGCTGAGGTTCTCGAAGCATGACAGTCTGGTTTGTCTATAACCCTTCGAGAGCCTCAGGGAGACAAACCAAAAGCCTACATGGCGTAAGTCTAATGGAGCAAAGACTCATCGAAGCCTTAAATGATAATTTTAATGCTTGGGCACTTCGACGAGCTCAGTGTCCATTGTGGAAGCTACTAAAAACAACAAAGGGCCCGTAGGCCCTTCATTGTATGACACCCACTTTGGGGGTCTGTTATTTGCGGACGACCTCAGCGTTGATGATTTCTCCCAGGACTTCGCCGCCACCTGTGAGGATCACCGTTACATTCGGTT
>JABIFX010000021.1 GCA_018650445.1 Fidelibacterota bacterium | reverse complement strand
GACTTCAAAGGTGTGATCGGCGCTGCATTAAAAGATATCGATTCACTGGAATTAAGTGATGGGATATCAGAGGACGATTCAGATGAGTAAGAACCCCAGATATTTAACTAAATCTAGATTCAAATCCGCGTTGGAATGTCCAACCAAGCTCTATTATTATAGTAAAAAAGATTATGCGAATCTGATGAATGATGATGAATTCATGCAGGCTCTGTGTGAAGGTGGTTATCAGGTTGGCGAATTAGCTAAATATTATTTCCCAGGCGGGCACGATATAAAATCACTTGGATACGAAGAGTCTCTTGAAGAAACCAATGCACTTCTGGAACAAGAAAATGTAATCATCTACGAAGCTGCCATAAAATTCGAACATACTTTTATCCGTGTGGATGTCTTAAAAAAAGAGGGTAAGCGAATTGAGTTGATCGAGGTCAAAGCCAAATCCTTCAAAGGTAAAGATGAGTTCTTCACTGCAAAAGGAGATTTTATTACTAAGAGCTGGTACCCATATCTGGCTGATGTGGCTTTCCAGACCTGGGTCATGGAACATGCTCTGCCAGATCATCAAATTATCCCATTTCTCATGCTTACCGATAAGAATAAAAAATCCACTGTAGATAGCTTGAATCAATTATTTCGAATTAAGAAGGATGCTAAAGGGCGGATGGATGTTTTTCCCGCACTTGAGGTTACTGACGCGACTATGGGTGAGCCCATTCTTGCTCAGGTCAATGTTTCAGAGTTTGTAAAAATAATCATGTCTGGGGACGAATTTCCTTTTCACAAAAAGAACCATGAAGAGCTCAAGAGCTTTGAATCAAGGATTGCCGAATATGGAAAATATTATTCTCAGGATAAAAGGTATCCGACCATAGTTGGTGCAAAGTGTAAGGGGTGCGAGTACAAAAATACTGCTCGACCCGATTTGAAGAGTGGTTTTAACGAATGTATGGCAATTTCCCTGGGTAAGCGTTTCGATCCCTCAGCACCTACCATCTTTAATATCTGGAACTTTCGTAAGTCGCCAGCCCTCATGGACCAGGGGGTCTTTTCGCTTCAGGAGTTGAAAGATCTTCCCAATTATGATTTCTACTTGAATGATCGTCAGCTCATGCAGGTTGATTTGACATTAGCAGATGATAAAACTGAGGTAATTGCCCCTGAACTCCGTAATGAGATAAACTCATGGAGCTTTCCACTGCATTTCATTGATTTTGAAACCAGCATGGTAGCACTTCCCTTCACAAAAGGTCGGAAGCCCTATGAGCAGATCGCTTTTCAGTTCTCGGCTCATACGTTTCATAAGGATGGTCGGATGGAGCATCATGAGTGGATTGATGAGAAGCAGGGTGTGTTTCCAAATTTCGAATTTGTCAGCCAGCTTAAGTCAGTTCTAGAAAATGATGAAGGCACTATTTTTAGGTATGCTGCTCACGAAAATACCGTCTTGAATCAAATCAAAGCTCAGATGATAGACACTGATGAGTCTATGTATGGGAATCTCATCGAATGGATTGAAACCATTACAGAGTGGAAAGATGGTGGGATAAAATCTGAGGGTTATCGCAACATGGTTGATATGCTCCAACTTGTACGAAAGTATTATTATCATCCTGACATGGGTGGCTCTAACTCAATTAAAAAGGTCCTCCCTGCAGTGATGAATGGTGAGGGAATCCAGAAAAAGTATTCTCGTCCATTGTCTTTTGGAACCAACCTCAAGGGAAGTGTTTTGTATGAACTAGATGGGGATACTGGTAAACCCAAAAACCCTTATAGCCTACTTCCAAGTCAGTATGGGGACCTGGACCTCAGTCAGGATGAATTGATATTTGAGGACGCTGAAATTCAAGAAGGTGGATCGGCATTGATTGCATATGCCAAAATGCAATTTACAGATATGAGCGATGATGAACGGGAGGCTCTACTCAAAGCATTACTACAGTACTGTGAACTCGATACACTGGCCATGGTCATGATCTATGAGCATTGGGTTAATAGACTTGGTGTGGATTGAGATGACACACCAGCTTCACGAAAATATTATCTACGAGGGACACGACCTGAGTATGACAACGTGCCCCAAAGTTCCACTTGATAATCCCAGGGTCATAGAATTGACAGACAAAGAACTTTTTGCTACCGGTCAGCCGCGGGTGGTCTCCTCCAGTTGCTGGAGGGGATATTTGGGTTCATGGGAGATTAAGGAAGGACGGCTCTATCTAATCAAACTCGAGCGTGATTTAAAACTTGATGGGTTGGACCCTTTGTTTGCTGACTGGGTAAGTGAAGAATTAAATATTGTTGTGGAGTATGCTTTTGAGGGGTTACGTGTTGGACCGGGACCAGGCAACACAATCCAGCGAGTGCAGATCAAAAATGGCTTGGTCACATGATTAGTCTTTGGAACGATAAATGACCGCCCAGGTCCATGAAAAGATCCGATATCAAGGCAAGCGGATGCGTCTGGCTTCTACACCACCTTTTCCTACGAATCACCCAAAAATCATAATGCTTACTGATGAAGAATTCAGGGTGGGTG
>JABIFX010000022.1 GCA_018650445.1 Fidelibacterota bacterium | reverse complement strand
GCTTTCAAAACTTGAACCCCTGCTTATCAGAAAGGGGGTCAAGAGATCATTCTTGACACCGGGATTTTCAGCCCCGTTGTAAGTTCCTGTAGTGAATTGATATTCAGCGGGTTACAGTGAGGGAGATTTTGATGTGTGCACCATATGTGCAATTCTTAGTCAAAGTGGAGGTAGCGGACCCAGTACCTCTAGCGACATCCTATAAACAATATCTGCTGGGATTGATTAACCATCTTGCTGTTGTCTCTATTTATCAATGCTCAGCAAAAGGTTCTTAGAGACAAAGATCATACGGAAACTGAAAGAAGTTGAAGATTGACGCACCACCAGAGACGTTTACTGTGAATATGGGATATTAGAACCCACCATTATAACTGGAAGAGCAAGTACAACAGGATATTTCTTGTTCCAGGGTTTGGATCTCGTTAGCACCTAATGATACTACAGTATTTATTCAATTTATTTTGCTAGACCGGGGAATGTTTCTAGGGTTTCGGGACTAATGTTTACCGTTTGCAAAGTCCAGGTTGGAGTAGGTGATGTAATAACCCCATCATTAAACTCGAGTGGATCGATTACTAGCATAGCACCATATTTATTATCGCCACCTTTTATGTATGCATGGCAAGAGGACCAATATCGTCCATCAGGACCTTTAAAGATCTGATTGTGACCCAGCTCTCGGTAAGGGTGCTCAACGTCATAGATCGCCTCTCCATTCTTAAACAGAGCACCATCATGTCGTGCTCCAAATAGCGGGTTATTCTCAGCACGGGCATAAGGGCCATAGACATTCCTGGAGGTTGCATAACCCACATAATAACCTTTTTCATCATATCCTGAATAGAACAGATAATAAATTCCACCCGTTTTCACTACGTGAGCCCCTTCAATTAGAAATGACTCAAATCCATCCTGTTGGGTGATCAATTTATGGGGTACCTCTTTCAATTCCCCCTTATCCAGATCAACCTCTGCAACGAATATGCTATGTTGTGATTCAGGATGTTTTTTGATATTAAAATGACCATTATTGAAAAACGCATACACCTTGCTATTTTCGTCTTGAAACAGGGTCAAGTCGTTATGTGGCCAAGGGGCGAGGGGTTTGTTGGATAGAGCCCTATACGGCCCCGTAATCTTGTCAGCCACTGAGATACCAGCTCCATGAGGGGATCCATACAATTCCCTGTCAATTTCCTGAATACCATCGCAATTGTAAGTGAAGTACCATTTGCCATTAATTTTATGAATCTCGGGTGCCCAGAATACATTTCGATACCAAGCTTCCTTCGGAATTTCGGATTGTTTCATAATCCATGGCCCGGGTTCCCAGTCTTTCAAATTCTCTGATACATACAGTCGGAATCCAGCATTCCCATCGGGATCATCATATCCCCAGAACAGTGTTCCGACAGCATAAAATTTACCGTCATCCGGGTTCGGGATGATATGCGTATCACGCATGACGAGATTAGCATTCGGATTATGATAAGCAAATTCCTCTGTTTTTACGGCACACCTCGAAGCGATAAGAATAATGCATATTGATAATAGAAGATTTTTCATAATTACCCCGTTGTATGGTGTTATCATCTGATTGATTGAATTACTAAGGAAAAGTCTTGCCTCAAAATTAGATTTTATTTCAATTTTATTTGCTACAAGTTCTCTAAGATATCTAAACTTTTAATTCTTATCCACAGCTCTGTCAGGATCGGCTGGAGGTATGTTCCATGGTTCCGTGGTTACGCTACACTGCTGATAGCTCATACCGGCTGCTATTTATTTTGAAGATACTATTTCAGATACACCATCTTGATTGTCTTGTTATAGTCACCAGATAACAATCGGCAAAAATATAGACCTGTGCCCATTTGATGATCCAGATTAGTGGTCTCCCATTGTATGGCATAGGTGCCTGCAGATTGGTGTGTATTAACCAGTGTGATGATTGCTCGACCGGAAATATCGTAGATTGTAACATTCACATCAGATTCCTCAGGAAGAGAATAACTGATATTTGTAAGCGGGTTGAAAGGATTGGGATAATTTTGATAAACTTGAACCTCATCCGGGACAATTCCAGCATTTTCTTTCTCGTTAATGCCAGTATAGACATCATTAAGGGTCCCAGGAGTCCCATGTCCCAGAGAAGCCTCCCAATTTTCAGCTAAGGAGTTCTCGAGATTCGGGTTTCTAAGCGCAAGAGTTGGACCATCACCATCAGGTGCAGTTGGCCAGGGTGCTGTATCATCATATCTGAGAGAATCTATATATTGATTTTGAGTTGTGTTGTCCAGCAATCGAATAAGCTCCCCACCACTACTTAATCCAAAATCCATATTCCCGATGTAATTA
This sequence comes from Fidelibacterota bacterium, assembly GCA_018650445.1. Lineage (GTDB taxonomy): Bacteria > Fidelibacterota > UBA8477 > UBA8477 > JABMPR01 > JABMPR01. The sequence continues at coordinate 6,237 of JABIFX010000022.1, read as the reverse complement.
TCAATGTAGGGGAATAACGATTTAAATTGCACAGTATCTCGACAAAGCACTAAATATTCCTCTGGTGCTAAATAAGTACCTGTCCCAAAACTAAAAACATGCGAGTCATCCTCATCCAGGAAACGCCAGTTTGAGATATCAAATGTGGAGTCGGTATTGTTGTAGAGTTCCACCCAATCCCCTGGAGAAAAATCATTCTCTGAATTATAGTTAATCTCATTAATCACAATTGTATTCCTGGGTACCCCTGAACCAGGGCTGTATTCATAAACAGGTTGTATTGGGACTGATTCACTGGGCGTAATACTCAATGGATTCTCGGAATAAGTTTCACCATCAATTACCCAATGTGAAAAAGCATAGTTTTCATGGGGAAGCGCTTCTATTTCAACTGGAATACCGTTAAAATACCTTCCCTGCCAGGAAAAATCCTGGAGCAGAATTGTGTTTAGCCGGATGTAACCAGCGGTGTTATCGTTGGTGAACTCCAAAGGTGATGTACCTTCCAGACTAAACTCATTTTCAATGAATCCCCACGCATGAGACTCTCGAATCGTCGCAAAATCATATAACCGTTGCAGTTCGTAATCCCACTCCTCCATGCTATTGATCCCATCACCAATCCAGGATTCACCAGGAATAAATGTATTTCTCCAACGCTCTACATGTCTGGGCATTTCAGGTTCAATAATTGCTCTGAGACTGTCGATAACTGAAATGAAATATTCAGGTTCAAATATTGTGTTTAAATGGTCCGCGAATGTATTGATAAATTTGAATTGAAATTGTTCATTTTGTTTGAGTTTTTGGTATTCGCGGAAACCTGTTAGGCTATTATTGTCAAACATATTTTCCTCGGGTGGGTGCATTTGACCGGGGTATTGATTGAAGCCTGCATCAAGATCATTCAGTATCCAGCGCCATTTTTGGCCGGGTGCGTACCATCGCTTACAATTACCCCCGATCCAATCCCAGTTACTGGCATAGGTTTCCATGATTGTGTAGTTTATGAATTCGTCAATATCTATTAAGTCAGCTGCCATGGCATAGTTTGCATCATTCTCAATGTTGTGGCTATTGAGGAAATCTCTCATATAGTCATAGTTTTCCATAGTGCCGTAATTGGGCCATGTGCCATAGCTATTCTCAATGATGTCCATGCCCTCTATTGGAATGGCATGATGAGAGCGAATAAAGTGCTCATTGATTTTTTCTCTAATGTTATGAATTCCCCAATATTCTCCGTTGATAAATAGGATTGAAGGTCGATATGCCATCACATCCAAATCACGGGATTCACCCAGGCTGGAAGCAAGTGCATCCCGAATCATTGTGGAGGACCAATCGTTTCCTGAACTTCTAAGTAGAATGGCTTGAAATTCATTAATGGGGACGTTGGGGAAAATTGGATAGTTGATTTCGGAATCCCCATATTGATCTCTGGCTATAATTGCGATGGTTTTCTGTGGCAATCCTCGCATCCAGTGACCATGAATTCGAGCACCTGCATCAACTCCAAAACCGAGGCTCCCATCCGGTTCAAAAAATTCTATGTGCACGGGTCGTTCCCAGTTATCACAATTGTATCTGCGTCTATCGCTATGAGGGCAATCTGACCAAAAATTTGAACCCCAGTAAGGAAAATTTTCCTGGGCTTCGTTCCCCGTCACATAAATACCAATTTCCTCATCAAAAAAATTAGCTGGGTCAGTTGAAAGAGATATGACAGGTAAGTTAAAAGCCGGATTCAATAAATAAGTATTCGTCACTGTCCCGCTTGGGAAATAGCCATCTCTAAATGTTCTGGCTTTGATCACCTCAATGCTATCACTTCCCGTGAAAATATGAAACGGAGCGGTATATGGAAAATCATTTGGAGTTGGCGTAGATCCATCGCGGGTATAATAAATGGTTCCCTCGGTTGTTTCTGAGGACAGCTCCAGAAGCAAGTTCTCCATGTAGTAGCCTGCTGCATTGGAAAAGAGTGGGGTAGAGGAAATGCCTATCAATTCAGATTCGTAATTTTCGAATTCAGGGCTAGGGACAGTGAGGTAATGCCAATTCTCTCCACCATCAGGAAAGCGTCCAAAAGAGATATCTGTTATCTGCGTGCTGAAGACAATATCATCTAGTATGGTGGTCCCATCAGAAGAAACCAGTGCAAGATGCTCCCCATTAGCATTTAACTTAAAATTGGTATGGAGTGATCCATCCGCTTCATTTCTATCAGCCCACAATAAGAGAAATCCATAAGGTGGAATCTCGGTTCCTGCTGGGATTGTCCACTTTGTTAATTCTGATAAATCATCAGTGAGGTGCATCCCACTGATATCAATATTGCTTGAAGTGGTGTTATACAATTCCAGCCAATCATCATACTCCCCTTGCTCGTCAAAAACGGTTATATCGTTGGAAGCCATTAGTTCATTTATCACCACTTGGCCATGACCAAAACTAACACTGAAAAATAATACAAAAGTAAAAAGGGTTTTTGATAGTAAGCGGGTTTTGGAATAGCTGAATTTTTTATACAATTATCTATAACTCCCCGAAAATTGATTGAAATCTGTTTTGTGGGATTTGTTTAGTAGTGAGTGGCGGGACTCTATCTGTTCAATATGGCAAATTGAGAATTTTGGAAGCCCCAGTCGTTCTTATGTGAAGCATTTGTATGGCATCATCACCTAGCTGCGTACTCATAAGCTTATTGTAAGCTTCAAAATCCTCTTCGTGGACATATGCCTGGATAGCTCCTGCAAAGCCACCGCCATGAACACGTGCGACTCCACGTCCACGTTCTTCAAAAAAGAGACGGGATAGACCTAGAGCAAATCCTAACCCTTGTTCTCTTCCTTTACTTCGGGGGGGAATGGCATTTTGCAGAATGCTTTGAGAGGAGTTGCCACTGTATTGTACATTTGTTAGATAGGCTTCAAAGTCGCCAGCCTCAAGGGATGCTACCATTCGGTCAACTCTTAGATTTTCCGCATAAAAATGGTTGGCTCTCAGTACCGCCCTGTCACCCAATCTTTTGCGGATATCTATCGATTGATCAAGAAACTGCTCGTAGCTACGATCTCGAAGAACCTTGACGCCCATTTCACCAGCTACAGCCTTCATCTCCAATGGAATTGAGGCGTAGGCATCAGTGAGGTCTGCGTGACTGCTACCAGTGTGAATAACCATAAGTATGTAGCCAGTTGATTCCACATCGAAAGCCACTTTTTGTATTTCTAACTCATCTGGATTAGCGAAATCGATCTTCAGAATTCCTCCAAAAGCAGAAGCTGCCTGATCCATGAGGCCACATGGCTTACCAAAATAAATGTTCTCAGCGAATTGCCCGACCCTGGCAATCTGTTCTGTAGCGATTAGACCATCATTATACAGTTCATTGACGATAGTGCCAATGAGCACCTCAAAGCTGGCAGAGGAAGAGAGTCCCGAGCCCACACCCACATTACTGGTCATGGTTGCCTCAAATCCGCCTAGCGTTCCTCCATGGGCGTCAATTCCTGCAAGGACCCCTCTAATTAGAGCGGTTGTTTTTCCCTGCTCAGTGGAATGGGGTTTCAGATCGGAAATATCTAATTTAAAAGTTTCGCTAAACCCTTCTGAGCGCACAATAATTTTGCCATCCGTACGAGGCTGAACAGCCGCTACTGTATCATTTTGGACCGCAGCACACAGTACCTTTCCCAGATTATGGTCAGTATGATTACCTCCCAGTTCAGTTCGGCCAGGTGCGCTGAACAAATGGGTGACATCATGTTGGCGACCCAGCAGCAATTCATGGATACGCTGAAGTCCCGAGCCAGTATCCCCAATTTCTCCATAGAGGTCACTGAATATTTCACCAGCTTGCTGATCCACAATAGTCTGTTTCAGCTTGTCTAATGTCCAATTTTTTATCTTACTCATCACAACTCCAGGATCATATTGAATAAGTTTCAGGTAGTTCGGCCAATCGTGCAGCGGCATTTTCTGCTGTGAGATCACGTTGTGCTTCGGCCATCAGTTCATATCCTACCATGAATTTCCGGACACTGGCTGAACGGAGCAGTGGTGGATATATGTGGGCGTGCAGAGTCCAGTGGTCTGTATTGCTCCCTGTGTTTGGAGCGCTGTGCCAGCCCATACTGTAGGGAAAGGAAACATTAAAGAGATGATCATACTTAGTTAGGAGCTTTTTGAGGAGATCAGCAAGATCATGGGCGAGATCATCACTCAATTCTGACATATGCCTCACAGCAATCTTCGGAATGATAATAGTCTCAAAGGGCCATACTGCCCAAAAAGGCACCAGGGCAACCCAGCCTTCGTTTTGAACTACGACTCGTTCTGCTAAAGCGGTCTCCTGCTTCATGTATGCTAGTAGTAACGTCTCACCTTTCTGTGCGAAATACTGCCTCTGATGTAAGTCTTCCTTCTCTATAAGAGTCGGGATGAAATTTCCTGCCCAGATTTGACCATGGGGGTGGGGATTAGAAGCTCCCATTTGAGCTCCCTTGTTCTCAAAGATCTGGACATACTTATATTTCTCCGATAGCGCTTTTTCCTGGTCCCTCCAGGTAAGAACCACTTGCTTAACCTGTTCCAGGGGTAATTGAGGAAGGGTTAGATCATGTCGTGGAGAATAACAGATGACCCGGGACGTTCCCTGTGTGTCTTGCCATCGAAAGAATTCATTTCCAGGTTGGTTTGGCGAACTCATGCTTTCTGTTAATAGTGCGGGATAATCATTTGTGAAAACAAAGGTATCATCATATAGGGGGTTTATATCCCCTATTGCTCGCTTTCCTCCTGGACACAGGTAGCAATTGGGATCATGCTCTAATGGTTTAAGTCGTTCAGGACCTTCTTCGAGCCCTTGCCAAGGTCGTTCCGTGCGATGCGCAGAGACCAGGACCCATTCACCCGTAAGGGGATTATATCGTCGATGTGGAGTGTCTCCTGGCCGTATCATTTGAACCGTCAACTTCTACCAGAATATTGAATACAATGCGACGAGTATTACGCAAATTGCCATAGCACTGATATTAAATATCGGCTCAGTTGCAAAATATTTTCGTGACACTGAAATGCCTTTAGGATCAGCGGCACCTTTACCTTCGAGCTGACTAACAATGGCAATAATTATCATGGTAACGATCCAAACGATCATCATTTGATGCATCCATGGCAGTGTGGTACCCAACTTTAGGACCAATGCTATGGGAATAGAAGAAACCGCTCCCCAGATAGCGCCATTGTTTGTCGACTTCTTATAAAAAAGACCCATAATAAATACACCGAGAACTCCTGGGCTGACCAGGCCGGTATATTCCTGAATATATTGAAACATTTCTTTTATTGATCCCAGCATGGGGGCAACCAGCACTGCAATAACTAAAGCCACCAGAACTGTTATTCGGCCCACTTTCACAGTTTGTTTATCGCTGGCATCGGTGTTGATATATGCCCGATATATATCCATAGTAAAAATTGTTGATGTGGAATTCAGCATGGAAGCCAGGGATGAAACAATAGCTGCCGCCAGGGCTGCCAGTACTAGACCCTGGAGGCCACTCGGTACAAACTGCGATATCAACCATGGATAGGCCTTATCATAATTAACCCCACTGGCACTACTAAATGCCTCTCCAACGCCTGGAATGACACTGGTACCCTGGGGGGCTGTGAACATTACATAGGCAACAATTCCTGGAATAACTACTATCAATGGAATGATGAGCTTTAAGAAGGCGGCGAAGGCGATTCCCTTTTGTGCCTCTTTCAGAGATTTAGCGGCAAAAGTTCTTTGGATAATGTACTGATTGAAGCCCCAATAATAGAGATTTGCTACCCACATACCCCCAACCAACACAGCAATTCCAGGCAAATTCGAAAAACTGGGGTGTCCTTTTTTCAGGATCATGTGAAAATGATCCCCAGCTACATTGTATATGTGCGATAAACCGTGAAACACACCGCCATCGGGTGTTACATGATTCAAGGCAATCATGGAGGTGACCAGCCCGCCCACGATGAGCAGGATCACCTGAATAACATCTGTCCAGGCGACTGCAGATAACCCGCCCCAGATTGAATAGGCCGCAGCAAAAAATGCCAATCCCAGAATCCCGTGCATGATATAATCACCATTCCCTGAACCCAGAATTGTATCAAGGGCTTTAGCACCGAGGAATAGTACAGAGGTTAGATTTACGAAAATAAAAAGCCCAATCCAAAATACAG
>JABIFX010000118.1 GCA_018650445.1 Fidelibacterota bacterium | reverse complement strand
TCTAGAGGATAGACTATGACAGCTTATCCCTTTTGCAATATCTTTTGAGTTGCACTTACGAGTTGAATTCAAGACCAGAGCGAAGCTCAAAGAGCGCAGGCCAGAGCTGCAAAATATAGCCTAATTGGGCAGATTGTGTTTCAATGATCAAGTGTTACAATATCATCAACTGTCTCATAACATTGGATCATAAAACATCCCGCATGCAAATTGAGAATAGTGGGAGTTTGCCTATACTAAGATACTTACCACCTAACTTTTGTTAGGTATGTCCCACACCCTAATAAATCTTTGGAGAACATAACCCTAAACCTATATTGCCGTGCCAAATTTTGACTACAAGTCATTTAATGGTAATTCGCTCTCCTTCGACAGGCTCAGGAAGACGCGAATTAGGAATTTTGCTAGTTCCATGATCGAGCCTGCCTTGAAAAGAATTTATTCCCATATCATTTTTTGGGAAATATGACAAATGAAAAGGATTGATCCTTATGTCTGGACCTTTGCGGATGCGTGTCTTTCTGGTTGTTCTCCTGGTAGGAGCCGCTGCCTATATGTTGAGAGATACCATTAGCTATTACACAATGGATGAGACCCAAAAAGAAGCCCTCATTGAGAGCGGTGAGATGGACGATATTAGAAAAAATATTATTCATCAGGGATTGGATCTCCAGGGCGGTATGCATGTTGTCCTTGAAGTCGATTTAGAAGAGCTGATTAAAACCCGCGTTGAAGATGGCGATGCAGAGATAGACGCCTTGATTTCCAACAGCCTTGAAGAAGCTCAAACCAATGAAACAGAATTTTTCCCGACCTTTGCTAAGAATGTGGATGCAACCAACATTCGACTCGCACGCTATTTCCCCGTTTATGAAAAAGGTCCTAACTCAGATGTCATGGATGCCTTGGAAGCTGATGCGAAAGATGCTGTGGATCGCGCCGAGGAGATTATCCGTAATCGCGTCGATCAGTTTGGTGTATCTGAGCCAACCATTCAACGCAAAGGTGCCTGGAGAATTGTTGTTGAGCTCGCCGGTATTACAAATCAGGCACAAGCACGTGAATTGATTCAAGCTACAGCCTTGCTTGAATTTGTTCTGGTTCAGGAAGATCCTCAGTTACTAGATGAAGTGATTCGGAATATTGACAAATCCTGGGCTGCTGACATGGGGGAAGAAGTTTCTGATGAAACAGCAGATGAAGTTGTGGAAGCTGATACAACGGCTGAAATAGCACCTAGCCTGGCTGATATCCTCTCAGGTGAAGAAGGTGATTCACTAAGTATCACTGGCACAGGTGATGTGGGTCGTCCCTTCTCATCCTTGATTAACGTAGGTAGCAACACCATATGGGTCCCTGAAGAAAATGTTCGATCTATCAAGCGCAAACTTGAGAAACCAAGCATAGCAGCTGCTGTATCTTCAGATAGCAAATTGGCCTGGGGTGTCTCACCACGTGACATCACTGGTGATGGTCGCATGCACAGAGCCCTTTACCTTATGAAGGGCACCGCCGAATTGACGGGTGATGTAGTAACTGATGCTCGTGAATCCTTAGGTGGGTTTTCCGGTGCGGAATTTGTGGTGCATCTTTCCATGAATGACGAGGGTTCCCGCGAGTGGACCAAAATTACTGCTGGGAATGTTGGCAAACGGATTGCCATTGTCATGGATGGCAACGTTCATATGGCTGGTGTTATTCGCGACAAGATCGCCGATGGCCGAACTCAGATTGAAGGTATGAATGATCTTCAGGATGCCAAGAAACTGGCAGTTGTTCTGCGTGCTGGTGCCTTACCTGCTCCCATGGTTATTGAAGAAGAACGTACCATTGGTGCTTCTCTAGGTGCTGATTCTGTTGCTGCAGGAACGCAGGCCACCGTATTTGGTTTTATCCTAGTAATTATTTTTATGGCCATCTATTACAGAGGTGCTGGATTGATTGCTGATCTAGCTCTCTTCTTGAATCTTGGGTTTACACTGGCTGTCCTTTCTACATTGAATGCCACCCTTACCCTGCCGGGTATTGCAGGCTTGATCTTAACGGTGGGTATGGCTGTAGATGCCAATGTGCTCATTTTCGAGAGAATTCGTGAAGAACTACGCAATGCCAAAACAGTTAAGAAGTCTATTGATGATGGATTTAACAGAGCTTTGACTACTATTGTGGATGCCAATCTAACCACTATTCTGGCGGCTGGAGTATTATGGCAATTTGGTAGTGGAACTGTCAAAGGTTTTGCCACCACCTTGTTCTGGGGAATTCTATCCTCGATGATTACAGCTATTTTTATTACACGCACAATTTTCATGGTTATGACAGAACGCAAGACCATGACAAAGTTGAGTATCTGAGGATTTTGAAATGTTTGAATTAATTAAAAATGTAAATATTGATTTCCTTGGTAAAAGAAAAATTGCCGGGATGATTTCAGGCGCGATTATTCTCGCCGGTCTGGTTAGTATTGTGCTCCACGGTGGTCCACTCTATAGTA
>JABIFX010000165.1 GCA_018650445.1 Fidelibacterota bacterium | reverse complement strand
AGTTCGAGGGGAGTGATACAAAACTAAAAGCACTCGCATCCGCAATAGAGCAGACCAACAATAGCAGTGACATAATCTCGTTCTAACACCTTCACCGCTACACCATCGACTACTGAAATCTTGTTAAGGTGGTTTAATCAACCCCCCCTTCCGCACCACAGCTATTGCTGGCGATATCCGTTTCATTCCTCCCCATTATTGAGGTGCCTGGAGATAATAATGGTAGTGGTTTTACCCATTATGGAGCAGTGTAGTTGAAAGTGTTCGCGGCATGCACCCAGAATATGTTTTCACCTATTTTCATCCTGGAGTTTCTCAGATGAATGGAAAGAGAGTCCCACAATCTAGTAAGCATGGACTTTTTTGCCCTCTGCATGAGAAGGATAGCCTTCGCCCCATGAAAAAGATGAACAACAGCTCATGGAAACGTGCTGTAGGCCGTATCGGCCTCTCTTGTGGCGTGCATGCTTTAAAGCATACTTTTGGTCACAGGTTACGGGCCGCAGGCGTGAACAATAAAACCCGAAAGCCTCTCCTTGGTCATAAAAATGATGACATCACCACCCACTATTCATCTGTCGAACTGAGAGAGCTTCAGGAGGCTGCTGAGAAGGTTTGTGAACAGCAAGATGGGGCCACCCCCACCCTTACCATTCTCAAGCGGAGAACTTCAAATAGGCATGTAGTCAGAAGTGACTACAATTTGACTACACCTAAGCCCTCAGAAATAAAAACAGGGATTCACCCATAAGGTAAATCCCTGTAATTTAAGCACTATATGGCGCGCCCGGAAGGATTCGAACCTCCGACACCTTAGTTCGTAGCGAGGGAAAATGGGTTTTCATGCTGTTTCAGCAGCTTTCACAAAAACGCCATTTTACCTTGTAATTACACCACCTTACCCTATACTCTTGTTTCATGATACCGCATGAAACATTACTGAAGCACACGCCCAAAGTGACCTTGAGAGTGACCTTGGGTGACCTTGAACGAATCCTTAGCAGAGCCTCCTATGCTTACTGACCGCTACATACGAAACCTAAAAGAAAAAGGGTCCGACTTCAGAACATATGACAAAAGCACGGAGGAGTACCGAGGCTTTCATATCAAGGTATCTGCGAAAGGCGTGAAATCATTTGCTATTGCATACCGCGACTTCGGAAAGCAGCAATTTTTTGTAATTGGTCAATACCCCACATTCTCACTTGCACAGGCAAGAGAAGAATGCCGAAAGGCCCGTCAACTCATTGAAAAAGGTATCGACCCCAAGGAAGAGAAGCAGCGCCAGATTGCCTCAGAAGAGAATGAGCGTCTACAACGGGAACAAAAAGAAGCTATCGAACGATCATCAGCAACCTTCAATGACCTAGCTGAACTCTATTATGAGAAGCTGATTAATGACAACACACGCGAACAGTGCCAATACATGCTGAGGTATGACGCTCTCCCCCTTCTCAAGAACAAGCGCCTATCTGACATAACCACCGAAGACATCAAGAAGGTACTGAGACGGCCCTACAAACGAGGCTCAAAGGCAAGCCACCACCAACTCTACCTCTACCTTCACTCGATGTTTGAGCTGGCAACCAATGTACATAATGACTCAACGGTCGACACAGAGGTGATATGGCCTATTATCGACAATCCCGTCTCCCCCATCAAGAAACCAGAGAAGAGCCTACCTAGGCAACGGTTCTTGGGAGAAGATGAAATCGGTGCAGTCTGGGAAGCAGGCCACAACAGTAAAGTAAGCCCGCAAATTATTCGCACCCTCCTCCTCCTGATTGCAACAGGCCAGCGCGTAAGAGAAGTAACCGAAATGGAATGGCGTGAGATCGACTTCAAAAACAGTCTATGGGTGATACCACCAGAGCGCATCAAGACCGGAAAGAAACGTCCAGAGCCACACGCCGTACCACTGACAGCATTGACCAGAAAGATTCTGAGCGAAGCCCCGCACCTACACAAGAGATATGTCTTCCCCCACTCCGCCAAAGATGAACCAATGCCGTGGCGTAGCGTAGGACAAGCAGTACGCCGGTTGGCTGCTGATGCTGAGATAGAGCCATTCCAAACCAAGGATCTCCGGCGCACCGTAAAGACCCACATGGCGCGGCTACGGATAGCCAAGCCAATACGAGACATGATCCAGAATCACTCTCTACACGATATCAGCAGCATTCACTACGATATGTGGGACGGCCTACCAGAAAAGATAGAAGCTCTGCGAAAGTGGAACATTGAGCTGATTAAGCTACTAAAAGCGCGTAATGGCTAAGAACCCTACTGATTATCTTTTGGAAACCATTGAAGAGGCCGATATTTTCTCAGTAGCCGATATGGTTAACCCTCGTCTGCTGAGGCTAGTAACACTCGGAACTGTCAGTGCATGGAGGAAAATCGAAGAAAAAACTTCACCTGATGCTTGCAAGAAAATATTGTTGAAGGCAATAGACATCCTAGAAAATGATACATCCGACTATGCAGCCCACGAACATATCCCTAGGACTGGATTAACAGAAAGACTCGAATCAGGGAAAGAATTACTGGGAAAAGCACTTGCCAGCAACAACCATGAAGCATTAAGGGAATTAAGTGAATGGGTAGATAACAACCAAGATATTTGCTCATTTAAGGGGTATTACAAGCCCATCTTAACCCCGAGAGATAAAGAGGGCTTGAGAGCAAGGCTGGATCATTTTGACTTCCCTGATTCTGGACGTGTGCATGAGATCGTCACCGATACAGCACTGCAAAAAGAACAGGAATCTCGTGCCAACGAACTGTCTGAAATGCTAGAAAACCTTTATTCTGACTTACTAAAAGATACCCTAGAAAACTCATTTGAGGATGTGTATCGCTCTTTACACTCCATACAATTCCGCTGCGAACATTTCCCCGGAGAACATAGTGATTACCTTTGCTCAATCAGCAGCAACATTGATCGGATGGTTGAAGTTTTAAACATAAGAACAGAGCCTCTCCCCACAAAGATAACAGGGGAAGATATCCTTAGAATGGATGACATAATGCTCCTCCAGCTCAAATCAATGCTTTCAAAAGTTGAAGTATACAACGCCACCCCAAGAGCAAAGAATGAGGTTTTTGGAGGCAATTTATCACTTTATGCAAAACAAACAACCGGCAAGCCTCTCTACACTGCAATCGCCAAATTAACATCAGAAGTCTTTGAACTATCTAACATTGAGGCACGCAATATTAGCAGTTGGGCAATGACATCTGAAAATCGCCTTCAATCAGAAGAACTACGCATCAAAAGATCCCTTATGAAATGAAGCAAATAATCCAATAACCAGAAAACTTCTTCATCGAGATTCACTCCCTTGCAGGGTAACTTGTTAGCACATGGTAACCCATGCAACAGCAAGCAACGGAGAATGAACAATGAAGAGATCCAGAAGGCCAAACACAGTCACACCATTCGGCCCACCCCCAACTGACAATACACTCCCACTCGATGAAATCCTGCGGTGGAGGGAGATTGAGCAGATCATAAAGATATCACGTACCACTTGGTGGCGGTGGGTTCGGTCAGGTCACGCCCCCCAACCCATCCAGCTCGGCCCCAACAGCGTGGGCTGGTCTCGAAGTTCCATCGTGTCATTTCTGGACGAACGAAGCGCCGCATAGACCAATGCGGCGCTTCAAACAGCATAAATAATCACTCCAGAGCAGATTTTCATTCTGTGAATTGCCATAAAAACCTTTGAAGTGAATACAAACATAAAGGCCCATAAACTTCTATGGAGCCTAAAAAATAGGCAATGCCGGAGGATAGGCTGATCACTGAACAGGTAGAGCCACTACCCTT
>JABIFX010000257.1 GCA_018650445.1 Fidelibacterota bacterium | reverse complement strand
CTTGATAACGGATCTTCTCGTGGACTTGGGCTGTCATAACTGGGACCAGCGTAGAAGGTCGAAAGTCACAGGTCGAAAGTCCGTTCGCGCTATTGTCGCTTTTCTCAAACTAACTGAGCCTTCCAGTGCTCATAAATCATCACCATAGCCAGCGTATCCAATTCACAATACTGGAGCAGGGCTTTGCTTAAAGCATCCCGCTCGATGTCTGACATATCCGTGAACTGCATCTTGCCATAGGCAATAAGGGCTGCTCCCCCCTGTTGGATCTCAGCATCTTCAAAGATCAGTTCATCCTGACTCAAATCTAGATCCCCGTACTGGCTGGGAAGTAAATAATATGGGTTCACCGGTTTATTCGTCTCCGAATCTAATTCATACAAAACACGAGCTTTGAGATGGGTTCCAAATTCAAGCGGTTTTGAATATTTAACCTTGATGGCATCCCCTGTCATAACTGCTGGTAAGACCTTCTTAATAGAATTGGAGCCCCCCATATCCGGGTGATAATAATAGTCCCGAACCAGCTGGAGCATATCTACCATGTTACGTGGGCCAGCTATCCTGGAGCTCCCATCCTTCCATTCGGTAATGCTATCAATCCATTCAATGAGCTCAGCATATTCCGGCTCATTATCCTCCACCATTTGGCTCTGGATCTGTCGTAATACGGTGTTCTCATGGGCGGCGTACCTGAAAATGGTGCCATCGTCTTTGTCCAGAACAGCTTTGAGCTGTTTTACAAAATCAAAATTGGGAAAGACGCCCTGATTGGCATCGATCCACTCAAAATGCTCCATGCGACCATCTTTGTGAAGGGTGTGGCAGGAGAACTGAAAAGCAGTCTGTTCGTAGGGTTTGCGTCCTGCAGTAAAGGGCAAGGCCACCATGGATGTTTCAAAATCAATAAAGTGCAGAGGGAAGATCCAGGAATTCATCTCATTGCGAAGTTCGGGAGCAATCACCTCGGCTTTTTCATCTGCCAGAGTCAGATCCACCTGCATACGCTGACGATCATTCAAATAAGAGTCATAGTCAGGCAGAGCCTTTAGCTCTTCGAGTGAAAAGATATTCTGTTCCATGAGTTTGGCCGATTTACGGAAGTTCCAGATATCAAAGATGGAAGGTGCAGCAGGATCAAAGCGATTCCCTAGAGAGACTGCCATACATTCATGGAAACCACTTTTGAGATCCGGGTGAGCCGTATTCTTGTATTCGCAGCCCTTACACTTGGTCCCGGTTATGATGGGATAACGCTGATCCTCAGCATAATATTGTCCGTATTCAGCAATGCGGGCTTCAAAGCTTTTGAGTTGCTGCAGTGTCTTTTTGGACTGAGGGAAGTCTTCGCCACGAAAGATCTTCTTAACAAATTCAGAGACATTGGTCTGGGCCAGAATGGCTTCTCCCATATTGGCTGGGGTAATTGTTTCTCTAGGCGAGACCTCAATTCGGTCGCGTTCATCCCTCTTGATCCTGAATAGTTGATTCAAGCCGTCCACAGTGGCTTTTTTGTTTTTATCCGTCAACATGAGGTAAGGAATAATCTCATGTCCTGGTAGCGCACGCTCCATGACCCAGGTCTGAAATGCCACATCTGCCAGATAGGGATACCATTTTTTGTCTAGATAATTCCCTTTGGCATTGGTAAACTCTTCTTTGGTCTTGAATGACTTTGCCTTGACTTCAATCAGCTCAATGCGCTTACCCTCTTTTTTTAATACATCCACGCGGATAAAAGTATGTTCGAATTGTATAGCGGCTTCATAGATAATGACATTATCCTGTTCCAGCAGGGCATTGGTTTCAGCGAGGGATTCGTCATATCCCAATGATTTGATATCATGACCGCCGGGAAAGTAATATTTGGCCAACTCCCCCACCTGATACCCGCCTTCACATAGCGCCTGCATGAACTCATCGTCATTCATCCGATTGGCATATTCTGGTTTCCCATAGTAGTAGAGCTTGGTTGGGCATTCTAAGGCTGACTTAAACCTGGATTTGGTAAGGTATCTAGGACTATTACTCATTTTTACCCATTTCTCACTATCTGGAGTTCCTTCTTCTGGGAATCTTCGATCTGGTGTGTAAGCACCTCGTTGTGGGGAATCTCAAATTCACAGTTGGGACAAATAATAATTTCAGGGTTCATCGGGTATCCTGTCTTCTAAAATATTCTGTATGACATCTTGTTTTATTTAAGAATAAATGAGTGCTATCTAGTAGATACATCTCCTCCCAATTCAGAATGCACAGTAAGCTGTTTACGTGGTGTTGGAATGAATATAGGGGTCTCATTCTTTTGAACCACCTAATTCTTGGAAGCCGCATTGAGCGCCCTCCAAAGTGTCAAAGCGCCAGGCAGGGTTGCAGCTCTGGTTGAGCCAAAAATTGCTCGTTCCTTAACCATCCCATCCAGTTTCCGTCCATCTATTTTAACCTGCTGATAATCTCGCCACAGTCTTCCAGACTGGAACCCGAGTCTAAGACGCAAATCAGTTGGGCCATACCATACTGGACCTATAAACTGCAGCAATTGGTCGTACTGGTGATCCCACATGATCAGTCCCCTGGTATCTGCTAATAATTCATCCAACAGATGATTGGGTTTAAAGTCCATTTCAGTCAGAGCTTCCCAGGGGCTCAAGCCTTTCTTTGAGTAGGATGATTTATCCTGAAAATAGCGCCGGTAGAATTCTATAAGGAATTGGGTGTCCAATAACCCGCGTGGCTGGCTCAGAGTTAGCAAGCGGTGGAAATGCATGGGGTAAACTTTTTCATCCTTAACAAATTGGAATAGCACGCCCTGAGGTGGTTCGCTGCGGGAGGTGACGTAAATACAATAGGCCAGGTTGGATTGTGAGGTCCAATGACCTTTCTCCCAGCCTTGGACATCTATCATTTGTGCGTACAATTCCTGAGCAAGGTCGCTTTCATCCAGATTCAGGATTGCTTCTTTGATAACGTATTTTGGCATGAACCCCTCCTTTAGTTGAACAAAGGTAAGACTTAATACGTCATATTTTGTCTTATTGAATCATTTCATCTCTCTTCGTAAGGCTCAGAGTGACAACGGGAGTTCAGGATCATGAGTGGTGACCGGAATTAATACGACATGATTTGACTTGTTAGGTTATATTCTTGAACACATGTCCGAATTCACACAGATCGAACGCATCTTACGAATTATCCAGATTCTCAGCTCGGGAACCAGGATCACCACGGCAGCTTTGGTACGCCGTTTTGATGATCAGGTGGCACTGCGCACGCTGCAAAGGGATCTCAATAAGATTGCCAGCTCAGGAATACCCGTCCGCTCCAGAAAAACCACGGCCAACGAGAATGAATGGTATCTGGATTCCAGTTTCAGATCTTTTATCCCCCAAACACTTGGTTTGAACGAATACCTTGCTGCCCACATGCTCAAAGAGAATCTCAAGATTTTCCGCAACACCGAATTCTCCACAGAGATCGATTCATTGCTGGAGAAAATTGAGCAGATCGTTCCAGAAGACGTCTTCCTGGAAACAGAGGATGTAGCGCCTGAGGACCTGTACGAGAATTACACTTCGGGATTGTTTGATTACTCTGGCTATGATGAGATTATAACCAGCATCATCAACGCGATTTTGCAAAAGCAGAAGTGTTTTGTGTCTTACTTCAATGCCTATCAGGGAGAAACGAAGAACTTTTATATTGAGCCGCGACGCATTGTGTATTTCAAAGGCGGGCTCTATGTCGTGGTATATATCCGCAGATTTGAGAAGTTCAGATTGCTGGCCATACAGCGGATCAAAAAATTCAAACAATTGGATGAGGTTCACCCCGAGCTTCCTCATTTTGATCCAGAGTTGTATTGGAAAAAGAAGTTTGGCCTCTTTAGCGGGGATGCCCAGCACGTGAAGATCGTCTTTTCGCCTGACGTGCGCATACATATTGAAGGTAGACATTGGCATACCAGCCAGGTCTTTTCAGAGGGTGATAAAGGGTCTCTCATTCTGGAGCTTCACGTCGGTTTGAGTCCAGAACTGGTGAGTTGGATCTTTAGCTGGAATGAATATGCCGAAGTCCTGGAGCCACCTGAGCTAAAAGAAATGATGGCAGAAAAGGTAAATCTTCTTAAAAAAATCTATCCCACGTCATAATCTGTCGCTTTACCCCCTATCTTTGGTCAAGACAAGGGGAGGATTTGCCATTGACCACACACATCAAACCACATCAACAGCTCATGCAGCTTGGGGATTATCTGGAAGCCCATGACGGCTTTAATCACTTTAGTAGCCCTAAAGGCGCTCAGAAGCATGAGAAAAATCGGAGAATTATTAACAGATTGAAACGGGACAAGGGTCTCGCTCACTATGGATTAAACAATGATGATATCATCATCCTGGCTCGTATCTGGCAGCTGGTTGTCAAAGAAGAAAGCCGCTACTTAACCTCCATCGATGTCCTGGAGAAGTTGCTCTCTGAAAAAGACAACCCCATTGATTATCTGGATAAGATTATTCGGCT
>JABIFX010000059.1 GCA_018650445.1 Fidelibacterota bacterium | reverse complement strand
TTCTCAAGATCAGTATTGATTCGGTTTCCGTCAAAAGCACCGGTGGATTGAATGGCTGGTTTACCCAGTGCGTAACGCTCGACCTTTTCAGGCTCGACTGCTGATAGCGGTAGTGCAATACCCACTATGAGCAGAAACGCTAGTATTCTATTAGATAATTTCATTTATTATTCTCCGCCTAATAAATTCATTTTGACACCAAGTTGGACAGAACGAGGCTTGTCCCAGTTTCTTGGATCACGAACCTGGCCTAGATAATAGTCTTCGCCCTGTTCATTTCCAGATAACCAGGCTTTTCCTGGATCCGTATATAACCAACCATCGGTACTGGCATCGCCAGTTCCACTAAATACCTGAGAAACATTCTCAGCAGCGAGCACATTCTGAGCCAATAAGTAAATGGTCAGACCGACGGGACCAAGCTCCAGACCCGTGTCAAAACGGATATCCAAATTGCTGGTCCATGGTGTATTACCACTGTTAATTGGTGCGGTTGGATAAATCTCACCACGACCATATATAAATGAGGTAATATCAGCAGGTGTGTAAGCAGTTCCAGAACCAAAGGTATAGATCATATTGATTCCAGTATTGGTAAACATCCCAAAATCACCTGCCCGATAGTCAATTAATAAACTACCAGTGTGTCTTTGGTCATAATCCAATGGGTTGATCATAGATGGAAATCCACCTTCACCCTGGTCAGTTTGCCAGGCGATGTAGTAATTAGATTCCGGATCTGATCCAGTTCCTTCTGCCCATGAGACTGTGTAGCTCAGGTTGGCCATCAAACCACCCGTACGACTCATGTTAAGTCCAAAGGAAGCTCCCTTCACAACACCGTAATCACCATTCAGGTACTGTGCCCAGACAAATTCAGCTCCATCAAGGCTGGCACCATATAGATTCTTGATTGTTGTATAGTCACGAACTTCTTTATAGAAGCCAGTCACATCAAGGGCAACATTCTCACCAAGAACCTGTGAAAAACCGATCTCATACTGAGTCGTTTTCTCGGTTGCTAATCTGGCATTTGGGGAGCGTGTGTAATTACCTGAAGTGAAATTCGCAGCAAACACTACGTCCGACAGATATAATCTGTTCAGGAGTGGATGCTGTGAGAATTTTCCGTACTGAGCATGGAATTTTGTCTTATCCGTAACAGGAAAAGAAAGTCCTAGACGAGGATTGAGTTGAACATCAGCGTCTACGGCTTCATAATTACTTGCTTCGCGATCAATGCGACCATCCGTCATGGAGATATCATTCCAGTCTACTGGAGCATCTGTATTTGGATTGAAGTAATCATAGCGCAGTCCAAGATTTACTACCATGTCACTTAGCTCAATTTTATCATTGATGTAAGCACCCATGACAGTGGGTTCACCTGGATCCTGATAGCTGTTACCATCTGTTTCTTCATTACCATAAAGATCATAACCAAAGTTTTCGGTATAAGCATTACGGTAAATAATGTATTTATCATCTTCAGTAAGGCCAGTTGTGGCATTACCATACTCGTCATATAATTCCTTGGCTAATTCAACAGGCTGTCCGACACGGTAATACTTTATTGTATTTCCCCTGTACTCTAGTCCAGCCGTTAATTCATGCTGAGCTAACTGATTCAAATAATCCAAAGAAAGACCCGTGTAAGATGAGTTTTGATGTGAATAATCATCCCAGGTGTATCCGTATGAGCGCCAGTTGGCTACGTCCGCTACAGAGAGTGGATTGAGCCCAACACCGCTAAGATATGGATTCAACGCGGGGTTACCATAATCAGCAACATTCTCCCAATGTGTGTCATCCCCAAAAGTCTCATCATAATTGAACATTGAGAATTTCGCTTTGAGAAATGATTTTGTTGAAAGAATCCAAGTCAGATTGGTGTAGAATGTATACTGTGAGGATTCTGCGCGTCGGTTAAAATCAGAATTGAGCAAAGTCGTCAGGTATGTAGGCACTGTATAACCATGAGAAACTGTGGAGTTCATTGTTCCACCGACTTTGATCTTAAATGGTTTGAGATCAAACATGACATTACCTGCAATGGAAGTTCTATCAGAACCAACATTTTTGCGGGCACCATATAAGGTTTGGAAATTGTCATATCCATTGATCCACCATTGACCAGTACTATCCGTGGCAACTGTACTCACAGCATCAATAACATCATACTGGGTACCAAAATAGGCCAGCAATGAATCTTCAATTGTACTACCTAAACTTGCAGCAAGGACATTATCCACAAGACCTGCAGCATTACCATTCACGTATAAGGTACCGTTTACATAATCAACGCCATCATTGGTACTAACCGTTAAGCTGTCCCAGTTGAGGCTAAGTTCAGTACGATCCATTCCGTAATGAGGAGCGCTAGAGGGTCTTGGGTCATCAGTTGTCCGATTTTCGAAATTTACGAAATATCTGACCTTTGATCCCAGGGCACCACCCAGGCTTACATTATATAGTCTATAACCTAGTGAGTATAGTTTGTCATCTGTGCCTTCACCTGCAGCACCTAAACCTTGAATATACTCAAAATCTAAATTCATGCTTTCGCCACCAGTACGTGTTGATGTTGAAACAACACCACCATTAGCATTTCCATACTGAGCAGAGAAACCACCTGTCTGGAGTTGCATTTCTTCCAGGGCGACATTTGAAACGTTACTTGTATTGCGCATATCAAAGACGTCATTCATGTAAACGCCATCAACATAATAGGCGACATCCTGATATCTGGAACCACGGATGTGAATCTCACCATCGCGGCTTACAACACCGGTTTGGAGGGCGACCACATTCTGGACACCTCGTACGGCCATTGTCTCCAATAATTCTGCATCAACAACGCGAGTTGTATTGGTTGCATTCATATTGATCAATGGTTTTTCGGCAATAACGGTAACTACTTGACCAACAACATCTTCAGTTTGCATCTGAAAATCCTGGGTGGTAGTTAAACCACTAATAACAGTTAATCCCTGAATTTCCATCGGGGAATAACCTATGTATGTACATACAAGGGTATAAGTACCTGGCGACACATCTAAAATGATATAGCGTCCATTTTCGTCAGAGACTGCACCAAGTGAAGTTCCCTGTACCACTACGTTTGTGAAGCCTAAAGGTGCCTCTTGACTCGCATCATACACTGTTCCGACGATCTTTCCACTCACCTGGCCAAAGACCATGGAAGAAAGTATCGCTACAACAGTAACAAATGATAGTAGCCTTTTTGTCATCTTTTAT
>JABIFX010000206.1 GCA_018650445.1 Fidelibacterota bacterium | reverse complement strand
TTTAGATCAAATGAACCGAATTGGTCTGACTCCACACACCATCGTAGCATGAAAAATGTGATCAAACTCGATAACTATTACTTGCCAGGAGATCTAGAACTTGAGATCGCCAAATGGGTAAAATATTACAATAATGAGAGACTACATGAGTCGCTGGATAATGTGACCCCAGCTGATATGTATTTTGGAAGAAAGGAGATAATCTTAACACAGAGACAGATCATTAAACAAGAAACGCTTGCAGATCGCAAGCGAATTAACCTGAAATCACAGCGCCAAGTGGTGCTAGCAAATTGATCTGGACAACTCGAAAGTGTCTCTTAACTTTGAGCTAAATTAGTCCCAAAGGTTCTGACGACTTACAACCAATACAAAAGACAAATATTTCTATAGAGTAAAGAGTAGGGGCAATTTAAAGGCATGTTCTTTGCAGAAGGTATTGAAACCCTTGTTCGTATGCATAAATGTAGTTATGAAAGATTAATCCCGATTTAATATGATGCTAAGATTCAATAATTATACGGTCAGAAAATCTCTCTATTTGTGCTGTCTATCATTATTTACACAGTCTGTTTTTGCACAAATCCCCAGTGGATATTATGATTCTGCAAATGGATTAGATGATGCTGCTTTGAAATCAGCTCTCAATGAAATTATTGATGGTCATACTGAATATCCATATACGAGTACCGGGACAGATGTTTGGGATATTCTTAAGGTGAGTGATAGAGACCCGAACAATTCCAGCAATGTTATTTGTGTATATACGCAATATTCAATTGATGCAGCCCAAGAGTACAATGATGGCGATGGCTGGTCCAGAGAACATGTGTGGGCTAAAAGCCATGGCGATTTTGGTACAGTAACAGGAACTGGCACGGATTTGCATAATTTAAAGCCTGAAGATGTTTCCGTAAACTCAACAAGGAATAACAAGGACTTTGATGATGGTGGAACCCCAGTAACAGACAGTTCACCACCTACTGGCTATGACGGCTCAACCGATTGCTTAACAACATCCACAACCTGGGAACCACCCGATGGTGTTAAAGGGGATGTTGCCCGAATTATTTTCTACATGGTCACACGATACGAAGGTGAAAATAGTGAAGTAGACCTTGAGATGGTCAATTATGCTGATTCAGCACCAGCATTGGAGCCCTATCACGGAGTTCAATCAACCCTGTACTCTTGGCATGTTGCTGATCCAGTTGACGATTTTGAGAGAAATCGCAATGATATTATCCATGATTACCAGGACAATCGTAATCCCTTCATAGATCATCCGGAGTATGCTAACTACATTTGGGGTGGAGAAAGTCCTTCGACCAATCCTGAGCCAACAAACCATATTACGAACTTTACTGGAGGTAAAGAGATTACCATCACTTGGACAGACCCAAGCTCTGGTACTTTACCTGACGGATATCTTATCAAAATAAACTCCAGTGGCTACACCTCTATTGCTGATCCGTCTGATGGTACAGTTGAAACGACAAGTAGTACAAAAAAATATGTTAGTCATGGAGTGCAAACTGCAACCATGGGTCCCTTGGCTGGCAACACGACCTGGTATATTAAAATATTTCCCTATTCAAATTCGGGAAGTAACATTGACTATAAAACTAATTCACCACAACAAACCAGCATTGTACTGGATTAATCAAGAGGAATATTATGAATCATATCAAAACGAAAATTATCGGAATAATTGTGCTATTTATTTTTAGTTTCAATATTGGTTTTGGGCAATTAGTAAGTGAATCATTTTCCTATAGTGATGGAAATTTAGTGGGTAATGGAAATTGGGTTAGTTTCAGCGGTACAGCTGGTGAAATCCAGGTAGGGAGCGGATTAATCACTATCACCGACTCAGATAGTGAGGATGCAAAAGTTACTTTTACTGCCCAAAGTTCTGGGACAGTATATTTTGGATACGATATAAAAGTATCAGACCCGAGCAGTTATACGAGTACTGATTTTGAATACTTCAGCGGATTTGCAGATGGAACAGCTTTTGAAAACAGGGTAGATGTTGCCGCTTTTTCAGCTTCTGGATGGAAACCCGGAATATCCAACAGTGCATCTGCTGCTGAAGCGACTTGGGCTTCTGATTTAAGCTATGCGTCAACATACAGAATCGTCGTTGGTATAACTATTTCAACAGGTGTTTCCGAACTCTGGGTTGACCCTTCCTCTTCATCGAGTACCAAGATTACAGGAACTGGCAGTCAAACTATTA
>JABIFX010000023.1 GCA_018650445.1 Fidelibacterota bacterium | reverse complement strand
GTAATCGTAAGAGCTAACTCCGCGATTAGGCAGGGGGGTGGTATTTATTGCGGATCAGGAGCTTCATGGTCAGGAGGAAATTCAAGCAATAACTTGATTGTTGAGGATAACACAGCCAGAACTGGAGGTGGCATCTATTTCAACTCTGTATCGGACAACTATGAAGAAAGGACTTTGACTAATTTCACTGTTAAGGGAAATGAGGCAATCCTCATCGATGGATATGGAGGTGAAGGTGGTGGGATCTACGACCTGGGGTCACAACTACATCTGAGCAATGTTGTTATTGATAGCAATATGGCAGTCTATGCAGGTGGAGGTTTGTTTTCAACTAATACTTCCAATTTGCAAATGTCAGATGCCCAAATCAGCCGAAATTCAGCCCAGGATGGTGGAGGTATCCATGGCGTGGGGAATTCTACAATAAACTTATCCAATAATGTGGATATTAGTGAAAACTCTGCCATACGAGGTGGTGGAATCGCTGGTCATGGTTCTGGATTTTATCTAATTATGAAAAATGGTACTATTACGGATAATGCTGTTGATACTGTCAATTATTCCTCTGATGGGGGCGGTGCTATTTATCTCTTTGGTGGTCCTACAATTAATTTGAATGATGTCATTATTGATGGCAACAGTAGCATACGGAGCGGTGGTGCTATTAAATGTCGAGCCTCAAAGATGATACTAAGCAATGTTTCGATCACAAATAATCAGGCGCATAATCCAAATGATGAATGGTCCAGCTACTATGGTGGAGGAATTTATATGGTTGTTGGTGCTCAAGCCTGGCTCAACGAAGTTAAGATAGATGGTAATTATGCTAGCTACAGTGGAGGTGGAATTAGTAGCGGTTTTGATAGTCAGTTATACATAAATAGTTCTGCAGTTACAAACAATACATCCGGGGTAGCGAACTCTAATGGATATGGTGCTGGCATAGCACTTAACAATACAACTGGTGTACTGTCAGGTGTTACTATTAGCAATAATGGCTTTCAGTATACTGGTAGCGGAAGTGGGCTGCACTGTTCTGAAAGCGATATGCCTCTGGTAAATTCAATAGTTTGGGCTAATGGAGAATCGGAAGATATATCTATATCCGGTGGTAATATTCCAGTCTCATTTTCTGACATTCAAGGTGGTGAGGCGGGTATTTCTGGTAGTGTAGAATGGGGTTTTGGAAACATTGATATGGACCCACTTTTTGAAAATCCAGCAAATGGTAACTTTCATCTCCAACCGAGTTCACCAGCCATCAATTCTGGAAATCCAGATGTGATTTATACGAATAGTAATGGTTCCCGTCGTGATATGGGTGCTTTTGGAGGGAATGGTCTGGCTGCAAACTTTAGTCAATACGAATTTGGAACAGTGGATGTACGTGAACAAACAATCGACTGGAAAATTTACAATTTTCGTGAAACCTCCGTTACCATCGACAGCGCAATGTTAACTCATCCTGACTTTGAGCTAATTGATCATGCCAGCTTATTTCCACTAATCGTCGAACCCTTTACCAGCGCAAATCTCACTATTCAGTTTGATCCAACTGCAGGTGATTCAATTTCAGCAGAACTCCGTCTACGGAGTGCTGATTTTGTAGGTGATGCACCTGTCATTGTTGAGTTTAATGGTGTGGGGTATCTACCTTTCGCCGCAGAATTTGAAGCTGATGTAACATCTGGTGAAGCTCCCCTTAGCGTACAATTTACTGATCTATCTCTGGGAGATAGCCTATCCTGGTCATGGGATTTTGACAACGATGGAACCATGGATTCCCATGAGCAAAACCCACTTTGGATATATCAAAGTGCAGGATTATTTTCAGTGACACTAGCCATATCAGATAGTCTAAGGACTGATACATTAACGATGATTGACTTCATCGAGGTATTCCCATCAAACAGTCCCATGATCACCTCTATATCAGATGTACCTGAAGATCAGGGGGGCTGGGTATATGTGTCATGGTCTGCCAGCGCGCTGGATGATTCTGCTGGAATCAGCTACTACCGCGTATGGGGGCATGATGACAGCCTTGAGGATTGGGATGTACTGGCTACGGTTCCTGCAATTCAAACTAATGAATACACCTTTCTTGCTTCCACCAATGCAGATTCCAGTGATACAGGGGTTTTCTGGAGTAAATTCATGATTTCAGCCCATCCGCCATTATTGACTGTTCTCTATGAATCTGAGATTGACTCTGGTTATTCGGTGGACAATATCTATCCTGGTGTTCCTACAGGACCCATGGCTGTAGTAACGGACAATTTACAGATTCAATTAGACTGGGAATCTGTACTAGCTGACGACATCAGAAATTACCGAATCTATAGAAGTCACAGTATCAGCTTTGTGCCTGATTCAGAATCTCTGATCGGTGAGACAGTTGCAAATACTTTTCTAGATGAGACTGTAATGATAGATGAGGTGTATTATTACCAGATTTCAGCAGTAGATATACATGGAAATGAGAGTGACTTTAGTGAGGAAATCTCAGCCAATGTTGTATCTCTTATTGATGAGGTCCTGCCTGATGTATTCGTGCTTGAGCAGAACTTCCCCAATCCATTTAATCCAAGTACCACCTTGAGATATGGCATTCCCGAAGAGACCAATGTTTCGCTGGTTATTTATGATATTCAAGGCAATCTGGTCAAAAAGATAGCTTCAGGTTCAAAATCTGCAGGTTGGCACAGCTATGAGTGGGATGGAAGCGATGATTCAGGTCATCTTGTCTCAACTGGTTTATACCTTGCCAGACTTGAAACGAGATCATACAGCAGAACCATCAAAATGCTTTACCTGAAGTAAATAGGTATAAGAAGCAATTAAGGAAGCCCCAGCATTGGTCTGGGGCTTTTTGATATGTGGCTCTTAGCTCATTTTACTCCTAACAGTCAACCTTAGATTCCTGCTTGCCTATTCGTCCAGTGCGGGTATTTTGAAATTCAAAAAGTGTGTAATTTATCGTTCCATCCAGTGAAAAGATGAGATCAAATGGGGCGGAAATTAGTAGATGTGGATTAATGATGAGGAACCTTTAGACTACCGATGATAGTGGAAAAAACTTAGATGAACATGGGCGTAGTACAAGTCTCAAGCTTTGGTCTCATAGAAAGTGGCGCTCTCCTAATATCTCTGCTGGGTACAATCCTGTATACTATGCTGGGGTATATAATGCTTCGTCGGCCGCTAAAACAACGTCAGGAGCAAATAGTGTTCTTGACTACTCTGGGATTGCTGCTCTATTTCGCAGGCAATTTTATGGCACTTTTCCCACGGACATTGGTGTTTGATACAGGCTTTAATGTAAACCGTATAGGTTGGATCATTACACTGGCCGGTATCAGTATAACCCCAGCCTTACTCATCCATGCTTATGGAGCATATTACTGCGAGACAAGAGATCCAGAAAAAGTTATCGTCAGTAAGTCTGCCTTCGAAGTGATCTTTACATCGCTCCACTCTATTGGATTCTTATTCTTAATAGGATTCTTCCTGTTTGTAAATCAGGAGAACTCATTAAGAACACTCAAGCTCTCATCCTACCGAATGCACATATTTTTTGAATCGTATGCCGTTTGGCTTGCAGTAGCTTTTTTAATTGTTGCAATTATTTCGCTAAAAATGAGTGCCATGGGGCATTGGGTACGCTTCAGATACTATTTTTATCAAAATGGTATCCTGATGATCCTGACTTCATTGATAACTATGATCAGCTTTTGGGGCTTGCATATTGTAAGTGCTGCTCCCCAGGCCATCCGTTTAGTATTTTTATTGTTAGCTCTCATTCATGGTATGATGTTGGCCTACTATCGTCTTCAATATGAATTCATTAACATATTTGTAAGACCCTCGCTGGTCTACTTTACTTTGGCTGGATTGATTGTATTAGTGTATCGGTTTGGTATAAAAAATCTGACCGAATTACTCTCACAATATCCTGTTCTCAATGTGGAGGTTATTGAGCTATTCCTCCTTTTGATATTGATATTTCTATTCCAACCGGCCCGCGTCCACATTCAAGCTCGCATCAATGCATTATTTTTTAAAGAGAGTAGAAAATTTCAAGATTCCCTGCATACGATCAGCAAACAGCTAAAAACATCAACAAATCTGGATCATCTTTTTTCCAGAATTAGTAATCAACTCGTTGATGCTTTGGGTGTGAACCAAGTGTCTATCATTATACCAAATACACCAGAAGCGGCTGCCTTTGCGGCAACCAATCAGTTTTTCAATTCGTCTTCTGAACCGCTTCTCACTTACAATATGACCAGCTCAGAGGTGGCTGAGGAGTTTGCAGCAGCCAGCTATGAATTAATTGTAGCGATTCGTGAAGATAAGGACGTGGTCCTCGGTCTTCTGGCCGTAACCAGTAAGCAATTATATAAAACTTTTTCAAATCAGGAAATTCATCTTGTTACGACCGTTGCCAATCAGCTTGCCATTTACATAAAAAATGCAAATCTCATCGAAGAACTGGTGAACATGGAAAGGATGATGCTCAACCAGGATAATCTCTCCTCTCTGGGGCAAATATCAGCCAATATTACTCATGACATAAAAAATCCATTGAGTGCAATTAATACCCTGGTCCAGGTCATGCAGGAAGAAATGCCCACGGGGGAAGCCCTGAAGAGTAGTCTGGTAACCATTGAGAATGAGCTGGAATATTTAAATCTTATTCTCTCAGAGATAGTAAAATATTCTGAACCGGAAAGTGGGCACCAACAAGTTGTTTCAGTTGATGAAGTACTTCACGGAGTTCAAGTACTCTTGCATACAGAAGCGAGATTGCATGGAGTGAAACTTGTTTTGCATACAAAGCCGGGTTTTTATGTTTTTGGAACACCTCAAGGGGTAAAGAAGATATTTTTTAATCTCATTTTTAATGCTATGCAGGCTTGCGAAAAAATGGGTGGGATTGTGGATGTAGAGACCAGTCAGGAAGCTGGTTTTGTGTTGGTGAAGATAAATGATTCTGGTCCGGGACTACCTGAAACCGTACCTGATGATATATTCGAACCATACGTTACTACCAAACCAGATGGAGTTGGACTTGGATTGACCATCGTAAAAGAAAACTTACGAAATATGCATGGCAGTATTAAGGCGACGAATCGACCCGAGGGTGGGGCTCAGTTTACGGTTAGGATGCCAAAGGCGGAAAAGGGATAATGGATACGAAGCATTTAAAAATTTTGATCGCTGATGATGAGTCGGTAGCCCGTGAAGGTCTGGTGCGAGCTTTACAAAATAGCTATCAAACCATTGAGGCTGTTGATGGACGAGATGCCTGGGAAAAAATCCAGTCAGAAAAACCAGATATAGTATTACTTGATTTGAGTATGCCAAAGCTGACTGGAATTGAGGTGCTTGAGCTCCTCAAGAAAAATGAAGATTCACCTCTGGTTATTATGATAACCGCACATGGGTCTGAAAGATCTGCTGTTGAGGCAATGAAGGCCGGGGCATATGACTATGTAACCAAACCCTATAAACTCACAGAATTACGTAAAATTCTGGATCATGCTACTGAGAAGATATTCCTTGAGTTGGACAATAAACGTCTCCGAGAAACATTGGCAGAAGATTCTGATACGATGGTGGGGCAAAGCTCCTCAATGAGGTTATTGAAAAAAACGGTTCAAAAGGTCGCAGAATCTGAGGTAACGGTTCATCTTACGGGTGAGAGTGGAACAGGAAAGGAATTAGTTGCTCAAAACATTCATGATCAAAGTGAGCGACACGATGGCCCCTTTATAGCCGTCAATTGTGCGGCATTACCCAGAGAACTCATTGAAAGTGAACTGTTTGGTTTCAAAAAAGGTGCTTTTTCAGGTGCAAACAAAGACACACCAGGAAAATTTCAACTAGCCAATAATGGGACCCTCTTTCTGGATGAGATTGGAGATATGGACAAGGGCTGTCAGGCCAAGGTGCTACGAGCTCTGGAAGAAGGGGAGGTGACACCCCTGGGCTCTACCAGCAATGTGCCCTGTAACGCGCGAATTATTACAGCGACCAATCAGGATTTGCACCAATTGGTCACATCTGGTGAATTTAGAGAGGATCTGTTTTACCGTATCTGTGTGGTCGAGGTTTCGATTCCACCCCTCAGGGATCGTCGATCTGACATACTACCACTCGCTGAACACTTCTTTAAAAAATATCTCACCGCCAACAATAAATATGACCTCGACATAACTCCTGAAGTTTGTGAAATACTTATGAATCACTCCTGGCCAGGGAATGTGCGTGAATTGCGCAATGTTATGGAGAGTCTCGTTGTCTTATCCGGTGATAAAATGGATCATGTTCAGCTAGAGAACCAATTACTTCGCCGCGATTCGAATTCTGTAGGTTATTCCTTGAATGGCCGGGATTTCAAGGAAGCCAAACAAGCTTATACAAATGATCTGGAAACATCTCTAATTAGCGAAGCTTTACGCCGAAAGAACGGGAACATTTCCAGAGCTGCAGAATACCTGGGTATGCAACGACAGTTCCTCCAGCAAAAAATTAAACAACTCGGGATGGATGCTAGAAAATTCATTCGATAGTGCAATGATTTACTTGCACTAGACCCTCTAATATTGGCCTCAAAAAACCCTTAAACCCTTATATAGTACCATTTGGTTACTTGGCATATTCCTTGACATATAGATGATCAAATAACTTGATCAATCTGTATGGGGATAAAATAGTAAAGGGATATGCGCATGGCCGAAAGTGGAATTACTAATCCGTCAACAGCATCTGGAACAGATCAGAATGTCATCCATTCACAGGATTTAAATAAAGTTTTACTCAACAAAGAATCCTTCGTTGAGCAAAGGGTAGAAGAAGAGAGAATCAGACTAGAGCGTGAAGCAGGTTTGGTCACCTCCAATATTCAACAATTTGAAAAACCAGTTGAAAATCTTTTTCTAAAATCACAACGGGATACGACCACACTGCTATTTGGTGGCCTGACCTGGAGTCATGAACATCTGATGGAAGGTGTCCTCAGAGGACTAGGATACAAGGCTGAAGCCATACCTACACCTGATGTAGAAGCTTTTCAGTTGGGTAAAGAGTACGGCAATAATGGCCAGTGTAATCCCACTTACTTCACGGTTGGAAACTTGATTCAGTATCTCCAAGGACTGGAGAAAAAGGGACAGTCCAGGCAGGAAATTATAGACAACTATGTATTATTAACCGCTGGTGCCTGTGGTCCATGTCGATTTGGTATGTATGAGGCTGAGTATAGACTGGCCCTGCGCAACTCTGGCTTTGAAGGATTCCGAGTCATTTTATTTCAACAATCCGGTGGCTTGAGTCAATCGGAAATTGAAGCTGGGCTGGAGATGAATATTGATTTTTTTCTCGGTCTTATCAACGGCTTCAATATGGGTGATATGATTAACGAAGTAGGTTTCCAGATTCGACCATATGAGGTGACAGAGGGACAAACTGACGCAGTCATGAATGAGAGTCTGGACTTTTTGCATGATGTCATGCGAGACCGCAAGACATTTGATGTAAATAATAGCTGGACCAAGTTTTTAGCAGGTAGCAAATTTGGAGAAAGCGTAAATTTTGTTGGAAAATTTATGGATCAACTCCTGGGAAAAGAGTATTCAAAATCGTTGAATGAGGCCGGCAATAAGTTTGACCAGATCGAGGTCGATCGTTTTAGAGTCAAGCCTGTAGTAAAAATCACTGGTGAGTTTTGGGCCCAGCTCACTGAAGGAGATGGAAATTTCAATATGTTTCGATTTCTGGAATCAGAAAATGCTGAGGTCCTGGTGGAGCCTATTGGCACCTGGATTATGTATCTAATGGCCCAATATAAGATGCATGCACAAGACCGGAAAGGTATTGACACTGGTGATATAGCTGCACCGTTCTGGCGACTTGATCAGCGTCTCAAGAACGAAATTAATTATCGTAAGAAAATTGGAACCATGTCCCTGGCGGAGAAAATATTCAAACGTGAATATACTCGCTTACAAAAGTCATTGGGAACAGGTCTCCATGAGTTGGTAGATCAATACGAATTGCAGCGGATGGGACATCCCTTCTATAATACCAGATCCTCTGGTGGGGAAGGGCACTTAGAAGTAGCAAAGAATATTTATTACAACAGTAAGGGATTGGCACATATGGTCCTGAGTGTAAAACCTTTTGGTTGTATGCCCAGTACTCAATCTGATGGTGCGCAGGCGGCAGTGGTCGAATTATATAAAGATGCGATTTATCTGCCAATTGAAACCTCTGGAGAGGGTGAAGTTAATGCACATAGCCGGGTTCAGATGGCCCTGGGAAATGCAAGAATTAAGGCGAAACAGGAATTTGAGGAAGCATTAGCGTCTACTGGTAAGACTGTTGACGAGATGAAAAAATATGTGGACTCACACCCCTCACTTAAAAAGCCGATGTATAAAGTTCCCAAACAGAAAGAAATTGTCGGAACTGCTGCGAATTTTGTCCTGCATGTGTCAAGTCTCATGGATGAGCGAGTTGGAGCGGTAGCCTAGTAAATCCATTTATCAGTAATGTATTAAGGAATTAGATAGTCATGACTGGAAAACAGTATACACTTGGAATTGATGTGGGTTCAACCACGGTGAAGATGGTTCTTGTTGATCTTGAAGCAGATAAAATACTATGGCGTGATTATCAGCGTCATGAAACGAAGCAACCTGAGAAGGTTTTGGAATTCTTAAAGCGGATTGAAGAAGAACATCCCTCAATTCCTAAAGATAGTATCCATGCTTTTATTACTGGTAGTGGAGGCAAAAATGTAGCCAGACATATTGGTGCAAAATTTGTCCAGGAAGTAAATGCTGTTTGTCTGGCTGTTGAGAAATTATATCCTGATACAGGATCGGTTATCGAGTTGGGTGGGCAGGATGCGAAGATAATCATTTTTAAGGAAGATCCTGAAACAGGGCGGAAAAAGAAAATCCCCAGTATGAATGATAAATGTGCCGGGGGCACAGGCGCAGTTATAGATAAAATTAATGCTAAATTACGTATCCCTGCAGATGAGTTATCGAATCAGGCTTACCATGGTGTCAAACTTCACCACGTTGCTGGAAAGTGTGGAGTTTTTGCAGAAACCGATATAAATAGCCTTCAAAAACAGGGTATTCCCAACAATGAACTTATGGCCAGTCTTTTTGAGGCCATCATTGGTCAAAACTTATCTGTACTAACTCGTGGTCATACACTCCGTCCCAATGTCTTATTGTTAGGTGGTCCAAATACTTATATCCGGGGTATGCGTGAAGCCTGGGAGGAAAATATTCCTCTGGTTTGGGCAGAGCGGGACTTTCCGTTACCTGAAGGAGTAGACCCAAAATCACTCATTATTGTTCCTGATAATGCCCAATATTTTGCAGCAATCGGTGCTGTTGAATTTGGCAAGGAAGAGGAAGATGAGGTTGGGCAATACCAGGGCTATTCGGAATTGGAGCAGTACATCAATGTCGGTAGACTACTTGAAAAAAAAGGTGCTGGACATGGCTTGAGCAGTTCTACTGAAGAGCTAGAGTCTTTTCTTGAAAAATATAAAAAGATACCTTTTACACCGGCAAGCTTTATTGAAGGTCAGGTGGTTGAGGCTTTTCTGGGAATTGATGGTGGCTCTACCTCAACCAAAGCAGTTCTGTTAGATAAAGACAAAAATGTGCTTGTCAAAGCATACCAGCTTTCCAAGGGTAATCCAATTGAAGACACCATGGATATTGTTACAAGTGTCCAGGAGCAGGTGGAGCTACAAGGGGCTACTCTGAACATTCTCGGTGTAGGAACTACTGGCTACGCGAAGGATGTGCTCTCAGATGTCCTGGGTGCTGATGCAGCAATTGTGGAGACAGTTGCTCATACTGAATCCGCACTTCAGTTTTATGATGAGGTTGATGTTATCTGTGATGTAGGTGGTCAAGACATCAAAATTATGATTCTTAACAATCGACAGGTAAAGGATTTCAAGCTGAATACCCAGTGCTCTGCTGGTAATGGCTATTTTTTGCAAAGCACTTCACAGGATTTTGGAATACCAGTTGAAAATTATGCCACGGAGGCGTTTGGAGCTGAATCCATGCCTGATTTTGGCTATGGATGTGCTGTATTTATGCAGTCTGATATTGTTGATTTTCAAAGACAGGGTTGGAAAAAGGAAGAAATCATGGCCGGGCTGGCAAACGTGCTGCCCAAGAATATTTGGCTGTATGTATCACAGATTCCAAACCTTTCCAAGCTTGGAACAAATTTTGTGCTCCAGGGCGGAACACAACACAATATGGCGGCTGTCAAATCGCAGGTAGACTTCATTGAATCACGATTTAGAGGTAAAGCGGAAACAGCCAATATAATTGTCCACGAGCATTGCGGTGAGAGTGGTGCAATTGGGGCTGGTATTGAAGCGATTCGCCTTTGGGAAAACGGTCGGGAAACAACTTTTATTGGTTTAGAATCTTCAAAAGAAATTGCATATCAATCAACAACTTCAGAAGATACGAGATGTTATTTTTGTAAGAATAAATGTTTACGGACGTTTATTGATGTAAAAATAGATCATCCTATTGAAGATAAAGACGAACAGTTTACCTATAAAATGGGTGCTCAGGAACCACGGCCCGTGCGCTTTTACTCCCGCAGTAAAGAAAAGAAGGAGTTTGAATCAAAGGTCCCGCTTGAAGCGGGCGCTAAAAGACTCATTGTAGGCAATTCTTGTGAGAAGGGTCTGGTTGAGGATGTCAATGATATGCGCGAAATCAAGAAAGGTCTTGATGCAAAATTGGATGCCAATCCAAATTTCATCGAACTCGCTGCAAAAGAGATATTCCAAAGTTTCCAGCCAGAAGTCATATCTGATGCAATCCCAAAAATTCAGATGACTGCAAATCAAAAAGAACGCAAGTCGCTGATGGAAAACCGTAACAAAATAAGAATTGGGATACCGCGCGTACTAAATATGTATTCCACGACGCCTTTATTCACGGGCTACTTTGAAAGTTTAGGTCTTCCTTATAAAAATTTGGTCTTTTCTGATTATACCACCGAGAAATTGTATAAGGACGGTATCAAGCGAGGATCCATTGATCCTTGTTTTCCTAGTAAGCTGGGAATTCCCCATGTGCATAATCTCATATATAAGCACCATAAACGTAAGCCACTGGATATCATCTTCTTTCCCATGATTGATGATTTACCCACGGATTTAAAAGACACCCAGGATTGTCGGGCCTGTCCAACCGTCACAGGTACGCCAGAGACAGTGAAAGCAGCTTTTATCAAAGAGGGCGACATATTCAAATCTGAAGGTATCAGCTATATGGATACTTTTGTGAATGTTGCCGATAAGCTCTTGTTTGCGCGCCAAATGTTCCAGGCATTCAAAGATATACTTGGTTTATCAAAGGTCGAGAATGATCGAGCAGTGGCCGCAGGATACAAAGCGTTGGATGACTATACAAACTCACAGCGTCAAAGAGCTCGACAGGTTCTGGATCAACTGGAAGCAGAGCAAAAACTTGGTCTGGTGGTACTCGGTAGACCTTATCATGGTGATCCAGGTATTAATCATGAAATTTTAGTCGAGTTTCAAAAACTCGGTTATCCCGTATTTACTCAGGATAGTCTGCCCATCGATGAAGATCTACTTGATAGACTATTTGGAGATGAGGTGAAATCAGGTGTAATCTCCCATCCACTAGATATATCAGATGCATGGAAAAACTCATATAGTGAAAACACGAATCGGAAGCTTTGGGGGGCAAAATTCACTGCTCGTCATCCAAATCTAGTTGCACTTGAGTTATCTAATTTTAAATGTGGCCACGATTCCCCCATATACTCTGTGGTTGAAGAGATTGTTGAGAAATCGGGAACACCTATCTTTAATTTTAAAGATCTGGATGAAAATAA
Source organism: Fidelibacterota bacterium (assembly GCA_018650445.1). GTDB lineage: Bacteria > Fidelibacterota > UBA8477 > UBA8477 > JABMPR01 > JABMPR01. The sequence goes on along the minus strand of JABIFX010000023.1, from coordinate 89,409 downwards.
ACCTACTGGCTCCATCAAAATCCGGGTTGAAACCATAAGCTATTTCTTGACCAGGTACCTGGAATCTAGATTAGATGAAAGTGCGACCAGAAAAGAAATTGAAGCGCAACTTGAACAGTTCCGGACAGAGTTAAGCGCAAGCGTGACGGATGATGAAGTAGAACTGCAGATTGTAGACAATTCTAGTGACGAATATACAGAAAAAGTATTGACTCATGTTGATGCTGTCTAATATTGATCAAAAAAGAGAGATTATTAAATGATGCACCAGGACAAAATCATGTTTGAAATTTATAGGGATAACACCTATTCAAAAGAGTATAGAGTTGTCTATTTCTCAGAGCTAAATGACCACAACAGGGATAAGGAGATAGATCGAGCCATGCTGGGGGATCACTATTATGATGGCTATTTCCTGACCTTAAAAAAAGAACGAGCGATGCGAGATATTGATGGAGTTGTGGATCGGTTAAACACGGCTGGTGATATGGATCTGGATGAACTGAAGAGAGAACTTTCAGAAATATTAATAGATTAATTAGGTAGGACAATATGAACCCATTTCTTTTTACTGCATTTGCCATATCGTTTAGTGTCGCCCTCATTTTAGTTTGGAGAAGACAGAGTCGAATAACTAAGGAGATGTCCAAATATCAAGAGGATCTCATCAGCGTACGTGCGCATGTTGCTGCCTCAATAAAAGAGTTTCAATCCAGACCTGCCCCAATCATGGGCAATACGCAAAACGCTCCTGAAAAAGGTGATAATTTCAATCTGGATATGAGTATTGGTGAGGTCATCGCATCTCACCCTCAAGCCCAAAATGTATTGGCTGATAATCATTTAGGTGGTTGTACGTCCTGTGCCGTGTCTGGAGAGCATAAGTTAGGTGATGCCATAGACGAGTACGGGATCGACCAAAATGCGCTCCTAACGGGCCTGAATGGCTTAATTAGGACTTAATGCCCGTGTTTTGAGTATTCGCCTACGAAATTGATACTCTATCTATCTCTGATAACTGTTATTCATACCTGAATTAATATATACAGTTAGGTGAACTGTCTGGTGCGATGATTTTGAATTTCCTCTGGCTGCCTCATAAATCTGGCTATCAAAGCGCAGCATAAACTCATTTACAAGATCTAATAGATGCTTCTCCATGGGGAAAAACATAGGAGATTTATCTTGTCATAATTAGTTTTGGGCACTCAAAATGATTGTATCAAAATCAAGTTCAGTGGGGGGAGTAATTTTGGGCAGCCAGGTCTGCCAGAACAATAGAATGAAAGTGTATTATGAGTTGTTGTGCCCATTGTGATGCCACCGAAATATTATTTGGACCTGAAAAAGCTAGTCGTGACCTCAAACGATATATGCAAAAAGGTCCCGACAAGACGACTGAACTCATGCTCAAAGGCATTCGCAATGCAAAGTTAGCCAATGTCCGACTATTAGATATTGGAGGTGGCATCGGAGTGCTCCACCATGAGCTGTTTAAGGATACGATTAACAGAGCTGTACATGTTGATGCATCATCGGCCTTTATCTGTATTGCCCAAGAACAAGATCTGAAGCATGGGCGCGAAGAGCTGGTGGATTATTTACATGGGGATGTGGTAGATTTAGCAGAGAGCATGCCCTCAGCACAAATAGTCACTTTGGATCGAGTGATCTGCTGTTATCCCGATTGGGAGACACTCGTTCGAGTTACCGCTGAAAAAGCTGATACTATCTATACCTTCAGCATACCCAGGGATCGTTGGTTTGTGAGATTGTTTATTGGGATAGAAAACATGATTCGCCGTGTCAAGGGCGACGCGTTTAGAGCCTTTGTTCATTCATCTGAAAAGCTGGATAGTGTATTAGGTGAAATGGGTTTCAAAAAGCTTGGAGCGAAGGGGACACTCAGTTGGGAAGTATTCACTTATACCAACAAGAATAGTTTGAGATCATGAGGATCCATTGCCTGTTGGCTATACCTGGAGCAGAATACTAGCAGCAAATAATTCTTCAATGGGGCTGTTAGCCCATGAGTCAGTTCAGTAAATCTCAACCATCTTTTTTTATCAGATTTTTAAAAAAACCTCACAATTATTACAATGGAATCTTCATGTAAGTATTGAATTCTTTGAATCCTATATGCTCGGACTAGATTTCGTAAGATAATTCGTCATTATTACTACTGAAACGCCTATAGTAATCCAAATGGCATTCGAACGAAAAGGTATATATGTTAAATAAATCAATTTTGATCCTCATCCTATCGCTAAACACCTTATTAGCAACAGTGCCACCAAAACCAGGTGTGATTCCATCAGCTGGAGTCATCCAGCAAGCAGCAATCATGGCTGAAACTCACGGTGAAGGTGGATTGGCCGCCAAGATGCGGCGTATCCGACAGGCCAATATCCAAAGTGCAGAGAGCGGATTTCGAGATCTACGTGAAGATGTCTCCATGAGTTTTCCTGTAATTATGGGATCATATTCTGATTCTGACGATGATGTAAATGTTGCCAGTATGCTTCAAAGCGAACTATTTGATGGACCCTGGCCATCAGTCACCATGGCCGAACATTATGAAGAGATGTCCTATGGTCAATTTCATCTTTCTGGGACAGTATATGGCTGGTACGAGTTAAGTGAGACTGGCCATCATTACGGTGGAACGAATAATGGGAATGATGGTGGAGTCGGTGATTTTTTGCGTGAGTCACTTGATTCTTCTGATGTGGAGATAGATTTCACACAATACGACAATGATGGTCCTGATGGGCTTGCCAATTCTGGTGATGATGATGGCGTTGTGGATGCAGTATTTTTTGTTCATTCTGGCATGGGTGCTGAAAATGGAAGCGTAGACGATCGTATCTGGTCGCATAGCTGGTCTTATTCTTATGCCTCTGGTACTGGCGCTGCCTATGCGACCAATGACACTGGAGCCAGTGGTTCACCTATATTGGTCAATGAATATATTATACAGCCCGCTGAAAATGGCAGTGGTGGATTGATCGAAATCGGTGTATTCTCTCATGAATTTGGGCATGCCCTGGGACTTCCTGATCTTTATGATACGGACGGTTCCTCTGATGGCATCGGCGACTGGTGTCTCATGTCTGGTGGGTCCTGGACCACACCAAGTAGCCCGGCACATATGTCCGCCTGGTGTAAGGAGATGATGGGGTGGGTCGTTCCAGTTGTTCAAGATGTCAATATTGACGACATTTCCTTTCCCCCCGTGGTTGAGAACGATTTTGTTTTAAAAGTGTGGACCAATGGTGAAGTGGATCCCTGGCAAACAGGTTGGGCCCAACAACTCGAGGTGGGTCGCGAGTACTTCCTTATAGAAAATCGTCAGGTGCAGGGAACAGACCAGCATCTGGAAGGCACTGGGTTGATGATCTATCATGTCGACAATTCACAGGGGAGCAATAGGAACGATGATCATCGCTTGGTTGATATTGAACCAGCCAATGGGCAGGAGGGTGGCACCAATCCTGGACAACCCTGGTCAGAATCCTCTGAAAATCAGACTTTTGACTTTGAGACCACTCCTTCATCCATGAACTACGCCTTAGAAAATACTCAAGTTGCTGTGTTTAATTTTGTAGATGGAGATTCCGCAATCACAGCATCTGTAGAAGTAGTTGAAGCCTTTCCACACTTGCGTATCATGGAAATGTCGTATACGGATGAGAATGATGATGGTTTCCTGTCTCCTGACGAAAGCGGTCAAATCTGGTTGGAGCTGATCAATTATGGTATCTTGACGTCAGGAATAACTGCTACCGTGATTCAAGGCAATCCGGCCTTCAATTTTACAAACTCAGAAATCAGTTTTGAAGACCTCCCCACAAATACATCGGCAATCTCAAGCACTTCTCTTGATTTTACATTATCCTCAATCTTCGAAAATGGGACCACGACTCTCAGTATCTCTGTAAGTAACACCACGTCTGAAACCATCGATACCTTGGAATTTGAGATAGTTATTGGTGATCCTGAGGTGGCGCTCATCGATGCAGATGGAGCAATTTCTGGAGCAGGGGATGTTCAGGAATACTATCTGCGTGCGCTCCAGGACAATGATGTCGTATACGTTTTATGGGATATGGCACAGGATGGGTTACCTCAGGAGGAATGGTTATTGGCTAAACCACGGGTTATCTGGTATACTGGCAATACTGAATTCCCCCTGACTCAATCCGTCATCAATTTACTCTCCAGTTATCAAGATTCAGGTGGCAGACTGCTGCTCACCGGGCAGGACCTCACAGATGGTGATGAAGCTCAAACAGCCTTTTTAAGCGAATATTGTGGAGCTGCCCAGGTTGAAACCCTTACGAATCTTATATACGTTTTTGGTGATCCACAGCATGAGATCATGAGTAGCTCTGACCAATACATCACAAATAATTATTTTGGAGCTGAGAATCAAAGCAGTCCAGATATAGTAACTACGTTGCCCCACAGTCATTCACTTTTTCAATATCCACTATCAGGTTACCAAACTGCGGGCACCACCACCATCAGGAATGGTTATAAAACCATCTTCCTGGCCTTTGGTTTTGAGGCATTGGCTCCTTTGGAAGATGATGGCTGGGGTCCTCGAGCTGCTTTGATGCGCAGGTTTCTAGAATGGTTTGATATTGACTATGTCGGAATAGACGCAGAGAACATCTTAGATGGCCTGACACCAGGCATCAGCCACTTCTATCCCAACCCTTTTAATCCAAGTGTAACAGTTAGTTATACCTTACCTCATAGAGTAGATGTAAGCATGAAAATATATGATATTGCTGGACGGGAAATCGCTCAAATTGCCCGGGGTGAGCAACAAGCAGGTAATCATCAAGTCCAATGGAATGGCATTGATGGATCAGGCAATGCTGTCAGCACAGGCGTGTATTTCTGCCGTCTTGAAGCAGGTGAGATAAGCCAAACCATCAAGATGGTGTATCTCAAGTAACTTCAATTAATTGAACGATCACCAAGAAAGCCCTGGACATTATCTGGGGCTTCTTTTTACTTTGGAGACAGTGCAAACCCTTTAATATAATCCTGTAACTATGTATGTATCAGCGGGATACGGTATTCACTTAATTACTGCACACACTGAATGTGCAGTAATATATTTTTGCATGTCCATCAAAAGCTGTGGAACAAGTAACAAACCCAGGATCTAGATTAGGGCCTCAATTGTCTCCCATCCAGCCAAACGGCTTTAACCTGAATATTATTCCAGTTTTGAACATCCGTTTTCAGTGGGTCACTGGAAACTTCGACTAGGTCTGCCCGTTTGCCTACCTCCAGACTTCCCACAATGTGGTCCATATGCAGCTGCCAGGCAGCATCGATAGTCACCATACGTAAGGCTGCCAGCATCCCTACGGTCTCCTGACTACCTAACTGCATACCACTGGTCGTCGATCGTAATATTGCTGTTTGCATCAGGTGAAATGGTTTGGCAGGAAACATAGGTGAATCGGCATGCAGGGATGGCCGTAAACCCGCTTGTACAGCACTCCTGATCGGCAACATTTGGGATGCTCGTTCTGGTCCCAAAACGGAGTGAGCCAAGGCGTCACCGTAGTATGAAATATGATCGACATGGAAGCTTGCTGTCATGCCTAAGGCTGCGAGTTCTTGCACTACTTTTGGGGACATGAGCATACCATGTTCAACCCGATGCCTGAGATCTCGGCGACCAAGTTGCTGAAACATCTGGCATACAGCTTCGTTTGAAGCATCCCCTTGAGCATGAACGGCGAGCTGCCACCCCTCTGAATCGAACTGAAGCATCTGGCTGAGAAAAACCGAATCGGTGATAAGAGGTTCGCCAGATGCACCCTCCTCGATGCCCATAGAAACTGTGACATCATTATGCAGATAGGGGTCATGGATATCCATGGTACCTGTGTAAGGTGAACCATCATGCCAAAGTTTGATTCCTGCGATACGGTAGAACGCAGTCCCTTTGTCAGGCGATGATGGCAGGTAACTAAGCTCATCTGTCTTGAGATAAACAACTTGACGGATTATTGGCCGGAAGTGTTCCCTGGCCATCCACTTGGCAAGCCAGGGCGGGGGATTGAATCCCATGGACGCCACTGTGGTGATTCCCGAAGCCGACAATTCATGGAAGACAGTTTTCAGGCGACCCGCAGCACGCAAAGGTTTGCGCAAATTCTTCAAGATAGGTGCAGCCGCAGCACTTTCGGCAATGAACCCAGTCAGATTACCAGCTTCATCCCGTCCATAGTGACCACCACCTGGTGGGTCCTGGATGTCCTGTGTGATTCCAGCAGCTTCCAAGGCCTTGGAATTGGCCCAGAAGGAATGCATCGCCTGCGTGATCAGAAAAAGGGGATTATCCGGTGCAATTGAATCCAGCTTTGCCAGAGTTGGGGGCGAGAAATCGGCCTGAAGTACCGGGTCCAGTCCGATACCATAAACCCATTCACCCGGTTCAGAATTCTGTACAACTACGCTTAGTGCGTCGAATGCATCAACCATACGGGGGTAGGTAAAACCAGATATATCCACCAATCCTCCAAACACAGCGGATATACCAGGATGCTCGTGGGCCATGACAAAGCCCGGCAATAAGGCTCGCCCTTCAAGGCGTATTATCTCTGTGTGGCGGTCACCCAGGGCAAGTACGGAGGACGAATCGCCTACTGCGATGATTTCCCCCTTCCGAACTGCAATGGCTTCAGCTATCGGCTGCTTTTGATCCATTGTGATAATGGTCCCGAGCCAGATATGCTCAGCAGGCTTTTGTTTTGCACTACTTGGGGTGGCTGATAGCGCCAGAAAAATAATCAATGTACAAACGATCCGGTCAATCCTATGCATGTACTTTTCCTTTCAGACAATTGATGTCGGTGAATTAAGATAGTCCAGGTGTTGGTTCCAAGGAAATTGCAAACCAGAATCATTTTTTGATAGCCACTATTGGGTGGACACCAAGGGATTTAAAGTCCTGAATATGTCACTGATAGACAGTGGGTTACGTGGATTGTGTCAAAATAATTAAGCGAAATATTTCTACAAAGACCCTGGAATAATCAATAGAATATGACCTCGCTGGGATGCCCAAGAGCGTCGGTAACGGGATTTGGATGCCAGGAATGCATCTCTTAGATTGTAGGTATAGATATGCGAAAAAAAAAACGAACAGACCGCACCATGATAGAGAAGCATGAGTTAGTTGAATTTGCTAAACCGGATGATGGCATCCCCCTAAAAAGACGGTAGCATTATGAACGCAGTCTTCATTATCGGTATTTTTCTATCCTTTTTCCTGTCATTCCTGTTGGTGTCCAAGAAACAGAAGCGCCTTCCAGATATCATTCTTGCGATCTGGTTGGTAATTATTGCCGTGCATCTGGCAAACTACTTTCTCTATTCATTGGATTACTGGAGCAAACACCCTCATCTTATTGGTGTCACTGCGCCGATACCGCTACTCCACGGTCCCATGCTGTATCTCTACACCCTACATTCTTTGCGGCAGGATAGGAGTCTAAGAAGAAAAGACTATCTGCATTTCCTACCAGCTGTGGCCACATGGATATACATGATCCCTTTCTATTTCTTCTACAGCACAGAGGAGAAGGTTCTGGTGGATACAGGTCAGGTTGAAGATTTTGCAGTCTTCTATATCATTCTGTTCATCGCATTCATTCTCTCCGGTCTTACATATCCCATTCTCGCTTTCAAGCGGCTAATTGCCCATAAACAACTGGTGGAGGACAATTTCTCCAACGATAGCAGGATCAGTCTTGAGTGGCTGAAATACTGGATTTATGCAATCGGTTTACTCTATCTAACTGTGGCTGCAATCTCAATGCTGCAAGATGGACTTGGTGTAGAATTTCCTTTTAACACCGATTATATCGTCTACATCCTATTGGTATTATTTGTAATCTGTATGGGCTTTTTTGGGATCAGGCATCAGGATGTCTTTATTGCAGATAGCTTACATGGATCTGTTCCGCTGGTTCAATCCAAATCACCAGTAGAATACCGAAAATCAGGTCTCAAGTTGGAGGTCGCTGAGAATATCCACGAGAAGCTTCAGTCAGTCATGCTCACTATGAAGCCCTATCTCAATTCAAAATTGACCCTGAACGATCTGGCAAGCGATATGGATGTGTCGCCCAATCATCTCTCCCAGATCATCAATCAGTATGAGAATGTGAACTTCCATGATTTTGTTAATCGCTATAGGGTAGAAGCATTCATTCAGAAGGCAGCTGCGAATCAGGTCTATAGTATTCTCGCCCATGCCTACGATGCGGGGTTTAACTCAAAATCCACCTTTAACAGTGTGTTCAAGAAGCTCAAAGGTAGCACGCCTTCTCGATATATGTCCGATTTGCCCAATAGTACCAAATAAATTCTACCCTCTCTTTTTCAGTATAAATTCCATAAGTATCTGTAAATACAGCATATAGATGTATGTGCCTATAGGGTTGGACCTGTAAAAAGTCCCATCCCTCACGCTCGGGCGAAAGACGGGTCGTGATTCTCTACTTTGCGCCGTGATCAAGGAAAAAAGGAGAATCACTATGAACCTAAAAAAGTATCAACACCCTATTCCATTTTACCTGCTGTCCACAATACTGCCCTGGACATGCTGGTGGATCGCTGGCTATCTCAGCCATCTCTCTCCAGAAAGTGGAGTGTTAACTTATGCCACTAGCGCATTTGCATTCTTGGGACTCATCGCACCCAATCTTGTTGTCCTGGCCCTTATCTGGCGAGATGAGGAGCTGCGTTCAGATATTCGCAGTAGAGTCTTTAATGTACGTTCTGTTAAGTTCAAGTACTGGATCGCTTCAGTAGGTCTTATGCTTTGCAGTATTTTACTGGCCCAGGCAATATCTCTGGCCTTCGGTTACCCCATCACCCAATTCAAGCTAGCTGAATCATTCTCTTTTTCTTCTGGTGTTTGGCCGGTGTGGTTCCTGCTTATAGCAGCACCATTTCTGGAAGAGTTGGCCTGGCACTCATATGGGACAGATAGTTTGCGTGCCCGATTCAGCTTGATGACCACATCCTTAATATTTGCACTCTACTGGGTAGTCTGGCATTTCCCACTATCCTCCATCAAGGACTACTATCACAGCAATCTTGTTGAAGGTGATCTGATCTACACGCTAAATTTTGCCTTTAGTGTGATTCCCTTCGTCCTGATCATGAATTGGCTTTACTACAAGACAGACCGAAATATCACAGTGGCGGTCATCTTTCATATTACTGCCGGCTACTTCAATGAAATCTTTCAGACCCACCCCATGAGCAAGGTCATACAGACTGGCTTACTGATCATATTGTCAGTGTATCTGGTCCTCAAGGATAAGGACTTCTTTCTCAGAAAAGAAGTCCTCCCACCAAGCATTTTCAATGAGCAAAACACCGCCTCAGTCATTCCTAGAATTTCAAACAACGATACTCAATAGAAGGAGTAGAATCATGAAAACAACATTAATCACACTACTGCTGGTCGTACTTCAGACCACGAGCTTTTCACAGTCTATCACCCAGGCCGTTAGGGGAAAGGTATATGACCAACTAACCAAGGAAGCACTTCCCTACGCAAATATCACTGTTCTGGACACCGAGCCTCTCAGGGGTGCCATGTCGGACATAGAAGGCAATTTCTACCTGGAGAGGATTCAAGTAGGTCGCCACAATTTTCAGATCAGCATGATGGGCTACGAAAGTTATATCGTTAGCGAACTATTGATCAGCACTGGACAGCAACCATACCTGGATGTGGGGCTTACTCAGATAGCTCTTGATATGGACGAACTGGTCGTAAGCATTAGCAAGGACGTGCCCCTCAACACTATGACAACTGTCAGTAGCCGTCAGTTTACTGTTGAAGAGACGGAAAGATATGCAGGTGGTATGGATGACCCTGCCAGGCTTGCATCTTCGTTCGCTGGCGTTGCTACTCCCTCTGTGGTGAGTAATGGGATATCGATTCGGGGTAACAATCCCCAGGGTGTGTTGTGGCGCATTGAAGGTGTGGAAGTGCCTAACCCCAGTCATTATGCTGACCTCGCAGTGGCTGGCGGTGGATTAATGACAGCCCTTAGCAGTCATATGATGGGAAACAGTGATTTCTATACTGGGGCATTTCCAGCGGAATATGGCAATGCTACATCAGGTGTTTTCGATATGAATATGAGGACTGGGAACACGGACCAGAGAGAGCACACGTTTCAGGCTGGAGTGATGGGTATCGACTTTTCCGCCCAGGGACCTTTTGTAATGGGACAGAAGGCATCCTACATAGCGAACTATCGCTATTCCACCATGGGCTTGGTCGCACCGATCTTGCCGGATGATACAGGTCTGTTGATCTATCAGGATCTTGCTTTCAAGACACAAATTACCACCAGTGCTGGTAATTTCTCATTCTGGGGAGTTGGGCTGCTTGACCGCCAGGAGATGGCTGCAGCGGACAGTGCGGAGTGGGTATCAAACTTTGATAGGGATAATTCACAAACCTCTCTCTACATGTATTCTTCAGGTCTATCCCATAGACTAGCTCTCAATTCCAGTGCCTATATCACTACGACTTTATCTACCACGGGAAACGGTTTAAGTCATGAGGAACAGCGCATGGATTACAAGCTACAACCGCATGCCCAGTCAAGCGCCGCTACGGATACTTGGCGCTATTCGATCCAGTCCAGTATTGGCCTAAGACTCAACAAAAGACATAGCAATCAGACTGGGTTCTATTACAGCCAGCTCGGCTATGATGTTGATATTGAACAATCCCAGGCGGAGGGTTTGAAGCCGACTACTATGGCACGGCGAAAAGGCAGTTCAGGACTTTTACAGGCTTACACACAGTCAAAGCTTCATCCCACGCCAAAAATAACTATGAATGTCGGGCTGCATGTGCAACATCTGATGTTGAATGGCAAAACCTCTGTTCAGCCCAGAGCAGGAATCAAATACACCCTCGATAGCAGAAGCAGCCTGGCTCTGGCATATGGTCGTCACAGTCGGATCGAGCGCCTGCCCATCTACTTTGTCGAAATCGAAAATAATCATCCCAATCGTTCCCTCGAGTTGCAGACTTCGGACCATCTTGTCCTCGCCTATGATGTCAAGCTCAATGATAACATGCGTCTGAGTGTTGAGCCATACTATCAGAGACTCAGCAATATACCTGTCGCACCATCAGGATATCTTTCTACCATCAACATGCGGTCGGAAATCTTTTTCAACGAAGAATTGGTTAGCGAGGGTAACGGTCACAACGTGGGTGTGGATTTGACCATGGAACGCTTCTTGCACAAAGGCTTCTATTACCTGATCACTGCCTCACTTTTCGATGCCAAATACACGGATACAGATGGGATTACGCGTAACACACGTTTCAATAAGAACTATGTCATCAATGCCTTGATGGGAAAGGAATGGGCAGTTGGAAGAGACGGGAATAACCTCTTTAGCGCCAATGCCCGTATCAATTATCTCGGAGGAAATCGTATTGAACCCATTGATGAACAGGCTTCCATTCTTGTAGAGGATGTCGTCTACGCAGAGACTGGAAATCAGAGGGCGTTCGCAGACCGACACTCCGATATGCCGGTGATCTCCTTTACAGTGTCCTACCGCAAGAACAAACCAAGCTATTCATCGGTTTGGTCCCTACAGGTGCTGAATGCCGGCAGCGCGAAGGAATTTTCCAATGACTTCTACAATCTGCAGACTGGTGCTGTGGAAACAAAGTATGAAGGGATCATGGTTCCCAATCTCAGTTATAAAATCGAGTTTTAGAGAAACTTGACAAATCTATCACCAAAGATGAATTAAAGTGAAGTAGGAGAGAGAGGACGTAATAGGAACACAATTACTTCAATAATATGTGTCCTATGAAATCAAGTCTATGCCCTCTCTCTCAAAGGAATTTTCTCACAAACCGCCGTTTATGAGACTAAAGACCTTATCATCTACTCAGCGACCAACTGTTAGTGGTGTACCCGGGGCTCTCCTACGCACCCTGTGCTTCGGTGAGCTATCCCTAGTTTCATTGCTATAATTATGCTTTGGCTGGCTTTCCTGTCGCGGCGAAGTCGCAGACGTAGATGGATAAGGGCGAGGGATTTTTAGTCCTGCATATATCGCTGAGAGTCAGCATGTTACAGTATTTATATCAACAATATTGAGTGAGCCAATTGTATCAAATTCTATAATGGGAGTATGATAATTCAGATGAGTTATCAGTATGTAAATCTCAAGTAGGATATAATAAGAACGCCTCCAAACTGGAGGCGCCTTTGCAGTGGAGAGGCAATGAGATCTCCAAACACATCGCGTGAATTTATTCTAAATACTTAGGGCTTTTTCTTTCAGTTGACCCGTGAGCTGCCAGAGAGACATCTCAGCCAGATAGGCTGAATAGCGCGCCTGAATTTGGCTTGATTTTGCCCGACTCCAATTGAGCTGGGCAGCTCTGTATTGGGTGGAACTTACCTGACCCAACCTGAAATACTCCTGGGTCTGATCAAAGTTGAGCTGAGCAGAAGCAAGACTATTGGCCTTTAAGGCTAATAGTTGCTGGCTCTTTTCATAGTAGGCCAGACCAGAACTCAGCGATTTCTCCAACTCTCTCTTTGAATCCAGCGTATTCCACTCGCTATTTTTCTGAAGGAGACGTCCACTTCTAATGGATTTCGACTTCATACCATCAAACAGGTTCCAACTCAATGATATCTTTGCAGTCGTATTCAAGTCTGGATTATCAAAGGAAAAGTCCGTATCTGCATTTGTTTGCAGAAGACCATAAGATCCACTCAGGCTTACGCGAGGTAGGACGGACCCCAATGTTCGTCTCATATTGAGATCAGTTTGCTTCTCCTGGTTCAGGGTTAAAGAATGACTTTTGTTGGATTTCTTTGCCTCTGTGATCAGAGCAGATAAATCGTAGTGCCCCAGATGATAATTAAGAGGCTTGGGCTGATAGCTCTGATCCAGACCCCAGCCAACCAGCAGATTGAGGCTTCTTCTAGCTTCCAGGAGTGTATACTCCGCCTCTATCACTGCTACACTGTCTGTATCGAAGTCGACTCTTGCAGCCAGAGCGGACAGTGAGCTTGCCATGCCGCGCTCCGTCTGTTCAAGGGCTTGCACCAGTCGTTGCCTGGAGATGTCCAATTGCTCCTGCGCTATTTGGAGCTGATCATGCCGGATCAATACATTCACATACAGATTTGCTGTAGATAGAAGCATATTTTCTTCGATCATTCCACTCTGCAGCTCACTGGCTTCAGTCTGGGTGCTAAGCAATTGATAGGTGGTGAGTCCCTGCATACCATTGAAGAGCGTATAACTGGCATTTAATCCTGCGGATATGGAAGTGTTTTCAGAATCAACTTCACCTCCAACAGTTTGCGTAGTGCCTTTCAATATGGTTGAACTGGAACCTAAATCCAGGCGAGGTAGCAAACCAGCATTGGCCAGTGTTGCAGAATTAGCCGCGACTTCAGCTGAAATCTGAGCCTGTTTGATGGTCAGGTTCTTTTTTCTGGTTGCTTCAAGGATTTCATTCAAGCCCAATTCAGGCACAGATTGAGACCAGACGGTACTTGTAAGTAATGTTAATATGATGATGCGTTTCATGCTAGCTCCTGACTTTCTTCTGCTAGCTGAGCATCTATATCCATTTCAAGAACGGCAGATTCAACAGACTCGCGGCTGGGTAATACGCCTGTAGTGAACCTGACTTTATAGCGTTTCATATCATTGGCAAAACTCAAAAGGATGGGGAGGAGCAAGAGGGTTGAGAATGTGGCAATGATGAGGCCATAGGCGACTGAAATTGCCATGGGCACTGTCATCTGGGCATCGGGGTTGTTGGCGAGAATCAGGGGCGCCAGTCCTGCAATAGTTGTGAGAGAGGTGAGTAGAATAGGACGGAATCTGGCTATACCTGCCTTTAGCAGGGCATCCATATACTTTAATCCTTCCTTGAGATTGCGATTCAGGGTTCCAATAAAGACGATGGAATCATTCACGAGAATACCGATGAGTGCCAGTACACCAAAATATGATGGCATGTCCAAAGGAGTATCATGGATAGCATGTCCCCAGCCAATTCCGATGAAGCCCAAGGGAATGAGCATCATAAGAATTGCCGTTTGACCAAATGAACGGAAGGTGAAGGATATCACTGCAAACAGCAGCACCAAAATGGCAGGGATGATATCAATCATAGAAGCTTGAGCTTCAGCTTTACGTTCCTGGTGACCCCCAAAGGTGTAATTGATATCGGGATACTTTTGAAGGATGGAGGCTAAAATAACATCTTCAACCTCCTTTTTGATCTGGGTAAGATCAACTTTCTTATTCAGAGCATCTGCTTCTACGGTTACCTGACGTTGTCCATTGAGGTGCTTGATGGTACTCAAACTGCTGGTATAATTCAGGTTGGCGATGGATTTAAGCTGAAAAGCTTGTCCTTTGCTGGTTCGAATCTTCATTTCCTCCAAATCACCAATAGAGGACCGGTCGGTATGGGTATAGCGTACCCAGATTTTCACTTCCTCAGTTCCACGATTTATCCTTTGGACTTCAGATCCATAAAAACCATTCCGCACCTGACTCATCACGGTCTGAATATCAAGACCCAGACTATAGGCATGATCTTTTAACTCTATTTCAATTTCACGCATACCTTGCTGGTTGTCATCAATGACATTCTTAAGACCGGCCAGCTCATTGAGTTCTGCCTTGAACTCTTCTACAGCAAGATCCAGATCCTGAATATTATCACCCAGTAAGGATACTGAGACAGCTTTACCAAACTGACTGGATTCCACATAATTAATGAGATCAACCTCTGGTACTTCTCCAACAGCCTGACGCCAGGCGTTTGAGAATTCTGTTGATAGAAAATCACGTTCACGTGTATCCAGATAGTTGATGGTCACACTACCCGCATCTGAACGGCTGATGCGTTTAACCACGCTGGTGACAACTTCTTTGCCCTCTATCTCAGCAAATTTATCACCTGTAAGCACACCATATGATTCCAACTCGTCAAGGAGTTCCATTGTCACGCTGGCGGGTGTACCAGGGGGCATTTCGATATTAACGGTAGACATGTTCTGATTGTTGAAAGAGCTTCCACCCATTTGGATGATTCCTCCGCCAACACCGCCGATTGTGATGAGGAAAAGTCCTGTCACGATGGCGATGACCATGCCTCTATGGTTCAGGGCATAGCGGTAGGTTGGGGTATAGAGAAAATCTCTCAGCCAGGCGAGAATCTGATTGGATTTGACTTCAAATTTAGAAGGCTTTCGATCCGCTGCCAGCGCCCTGCTGTGAGCAATATGTGCAGGTAGGATCAAGGCGCCTTCAATCAGGGAAATAAGCAGGGCAGCCATGACCACAAAGGCCATTTCACGGAAAAACTGACCAAAGGTTCCTTCGATAAGTAGGAAGGCTGAGAAAGCTACCATGGTAGTTAGAATGGCAGAGAACACAGCAGGTAGTACTTCCAGAGCACCATCAATGGCTGCTCGGATGCGACGCTTCCCCTTTTCATGGTGCTGATAAATGTTTTCAGCGATGACAATTCCATCGTCAACCAGGATTCCAACGACCAGAATCATTCCAAAAAGGGATATCCGGTTCAAAGTGATGTCTGCCAGTGCTGCCAGGCCAAACATCCCAAGGAAAGACAGCGGTATGGAAAGCGCCACCCAGATGGCCATGCGAGGATTCAGGGCCAGAGACAGAAATAGGAGGACCAGGAAGAATCCAACCATTCCATTATTAAGTAAAAGGCTCTGCATGCTCTCAATGGAGGTTGCTGCATTACGGAGAATTTGAGCGCTGAGTATATCATTGCTCTCATTGAAGTCTGTGATATAAGTAGTTACCTTTTCAGCAGTCTCGATGACATCTTCAGAACTGGTGTAATTCACTGATACCAGAACAGCTGGTTTACCATTTACATACACAGCATCAGTTGTCTCAGCCCATTTCTCAGTGATATCGGCAATATCGCTAACATAGAGTAGCGTACCATCAGGCAGGGTTCGCAGCACAATGTCTTTCATTTCTGAAGCATAATAACGTTTTTGCCGGGTTCGGATGCTCAGATCCTCAGTTTCCCCACGGATAGTACCGCCTGTCAGATCTATGTTGGCTTTTTTCACCATGGCCACAGCCACATCCAGGGTTAACCCGTAGGCTTCCAGGTCTGATTCACGAAAAGCAATTTCAATCTCTTCCTCAGGAAAGCCCTTGAGTTCGATTTTGGATATATCATCCATAGCTAACAGATCATCCTCGATCCGGAGCGCGACTTCTTTCAATGCAAGTAGGTCGACATCACCATTGATCATGAATTCTACAGCTTCTGAGCGAAATTCCCATTTTGCAGTACGAGGTGGCTCAATGCCAGACGGGAATGAGCTGATTCCATCGACTGCATTTTTGATCTCCTGCAATACCAGGTCAGGATTGCCACCACTGATAAGCTCTACGGTGACGGTTCCGATATTCTCCTTTGAGGTCGATGTGATTCTCTTGATTCCACTGATCCCCTGGAGGTTTTCTTCTATCTTGAGGACAACACCCTTTTCCACTTCTTCTGGAGAAGCACCGGGATACACTGTGATAACATTGATGACACCTAGATCAATTTGAGGCATGAGAGTTGATCTCAGAGATCCAAAACCCAGCAGACCTAGGAAAACCAGCAGCAGGATGATAACATTGCCTGCCGTGGAGTATTTAATAAAGTATTGAATGAGGGATTTCATGATAATTCCTTAGCCTACCGAATCCGGTTTTTGAGGCGCATTATTCGAACCATTCTCCAGAGTCCGAACAACGGTCCCATTTTTCAGGTTTTGGGTTTTTAGTGAAATGATTGTGCCATCAGCAATTCCGGTTACCATCGCTTCTTCACCCCTGGTGTAAACCACATTCACTGCAAGACGATTAATTATTCCATCTTGAACTTCGAGTACGGTATCGTTTGACTCAAGCATTTTGCGGGGAAGGATAACGCCGTTAAGTGCAGACGTGGTTAAGATGTCCCCAGTGAGGAACATCCCTTCACGCAATCCTGAGCCAGAGATGGTGATGTATACCTTGACCATCTGGCTACTTGCATCGAGACCATCACTGATACGGCTCACAACGCCAGTCCAACTATTTTCTGAATATGCACTCTTTAGGATGACTTTGTCGGCCAAAGCGATCTGCTCGATCTCATCGATTCCCACTGAAACTTCAAGATCATATTTGTCAGGGTTAAGAAACACACCCAGTGTCTGTCCATTCCGGATCAAGTTACCCGGTTTGATATAGCTCTCTGTCACAGTTCCATCGAAAGGAGCTCTGATGGTATATTTTTCCAAATGAGTTTCAGCGGATTTAATTGAATAGTAGGTTCCTGCTATGCCTTTATTCGCCACAAAATATCTCTCACGCTCGTTTAATGCTTCCGGGAAGGGTTTGGTATCAGAATTGATATCAAAGGCCTGTAAGTAGCTTTCCCAGTTTGCATAACTTTGCGGGTAATCAAATTTTAGTTCAGGTAAAAGTGCTGCAACGGCTGTCATAAGCTTGCTACGTTGAGCTTTGAGATTTAGCACTGACTCATCGCTGTTAATGCGTAGCAGGATATCATTCTTTTTAAATCCATACCCTGCCAGAAAATCTGTTTCTGACTCCAACATGATCCCAGGTACCTCAGCGAATAGGCTTACTTTTTCCTGGGCGGTGATTTTTCCCATAACCGGTACCTCGATCTGGATATTAGTGTTTACAATTTCAAGGGTTTCTACGAACATGCTGGTGTCTTCCAGGGGCTTCCGTTCCGGAGCGCTTTTCATACTCTTAAGTAGAAACGTGATGGCGATAGATCCAGTCAGGACTGCTACCAGACTCAGTGAGGTTTTGATCGTAGATTTCATAAATTTATTCTCCATTTGTTTGGTCTTCTTTCTCATTGCGGGGTGAACCTAGAATGATGATCATGAGATGATTCTCTCTATTCGATGAATGCGGGTTTTGTACGACCAACTCACTACTGGTTCAGATATCCATCTATCTCCGGGTTCATCGTGGGAATAGGGGTGTTTGTCGAGTGAAATAGGGTGGAGTTCGAAAGTACGGGTTCATGAGGGTGGCAAAATCTATATTCGGGCCATGATGAAACGACTTAAACTACAAGACAACCGAATTGCGCACCACCTGATGTTCTGGGGAGCCTTTTTTAGCTTTTTGTATATCATAAGTTTGCTGCGATCCAATTCAGGGAGGGATGTCGACTTTCATCTTCCTTTTGAATTGCTCCACATCGCCTTGACCATTGTTGTGGTCTATCTCAATCTAAGGGTACTCATCCCAAAGTTGTATGAATCAGGCAAGTATCGCCTCTACGGTCTTGTGCTGGTCGCTTCAGTCATTTTAAATGCCTTTTTAATTGTGGCAGTAATCAGATTCATTCCTGAATTCAAACCGCCCTTTGTGGTACATAACAAACCTTCCCTTTTGTTATCGGTTCCTATGATATTTATCCAATTATTTATGGTTGGTGTTACATCGGCACTGCATTTTATGCGTGCAAATCTGGACTTGCAGAAAGAGGCATTATCGCACAAGGATATTGAAAGCAGTAAACTGAAAGCTGAGCTTGATTCTCTCAAAGCCCAGGTGAACCCACATTTTCTGTTCAATTCATTAAATAATATTTACTCGCATAGCTTGCTTGAATCCCCAAAAACACCGGAACTCATTCTGAAGCTTTCAGGTTTATTAAATCATATCATTTATGAATGTCAGGACGAGGAAGTACCTCTAGAAAAAGAGATGGAATTCTTGTCTAATTATATTGCTCTTGAAAAAGTCCGTATTGATGATTCTATACAGGTCGATTTAAAAATGGATGTTACTGACCCATCCATGATGATCACTCCCTTATTATTTGTCCCACTTGTTGAAAATGCCTTTAAGCACGGCGTAAATATCTCAAGTGGAACACCGTTTATTCATGTTGAGCTCACCCAGAGCGAGAGTTGCTTAAAATTTAGCTGCACAAATCTACGGGATCATTTTGAAAACGACCCCACGAGAAATGGGGGAATTGGTCTTGAAAACGTCCGCAAACGATTGGAACTCATTTATCCTGAGGCGCACAAGTTTGAGATCAAGGAAGATGAGCAGCAGTTTTATGTTGAGTTAACCATTCCATTAGGAACAAATATTCAATGAGCTCCCAGACAAATATCCGTTGTCTCATCGTTGATGATGAGGCTCCAGCGCGGGCTGTGATAAAAAAATATCTCTCGGATATTCCTGGTTTTGAGGTTCTCAGAGAGTGCAAGAATGCTTTTGAAGCAAATGAGGCCATCCTCACTCTTGAACCAGATCTCATCTTTCTGGATATCAATATGCCTAAGTTTACAGGTTTGAAATTGCTAAAGAGCCTCCGACGTCCACCCCTGGCCATTATCACCACAGCCTATCGCGAGTACGCAGTGGAGAGTTTTGAACTGGATGTAGTGGATTATCTGCACAAACCGTTTTCTCTTGAACGCTTCATTCAGGCTTTGAATAAAGCCCGAGATCGGATGACCAATTCCTATCCATCTACAGTAGAACCTCAAGAGCATGCTAGTCAATCTGGAAAAGAATTCATCTTCCTCAAAGAGGAGGGCCAGGTCAACCGGGTTGATCTTCGGAATATCCTCTATGTTGAAGCTGTGGGGGATTATCTAAGTGTCATTACCACTGGAGGTAAGCACCTCTCGTACATGTCCATGAAAAAGATGGCTGGGCTGTTGCCCTCAGATCGATTTTGCAGGATCCACAAATCGTTTATTGTGAGTCTCTCAAAGGTCAATACCATTGACAAGGGCAGGGTCTATATCGGCGATAAGAGTTTTCCTATTGGGGCTACCTACAAGCCTAATTTTATGGAATTGATCAAGACCTATATGGGATAGCTTATAGAAGTTGATCGGGGTCAATCCGTGCTCTTGATAATCATACCTTTAAGTCTCTGAAAAATTCGTGAATCATGGAGGAAAGAAGTCGACTATTGAATTAAGAACTGGGATTAATATTCCAATTGCTCAATTGTTCGGATTATATGATTCAGTCAATTGGATCGCCTACACGAACGAAGAAAATAGGAAAGATCTGGATAAAGCAATTCGAAACTCAGACTATCTTGTGTCGGCATGGGATGGTGAAAAATTGGTTGGTCTGGCAAGAGCGCTATCAGATGATGTTTCTATATTTTATTTGCAGGACATTCTAGTTCGACCAGAACACCAGGGGCAGGGAATTGGGAAACAATTACTACAGAAATGTTTGCAAAGATATCAGCATGTGAGATCTAAAATCCTTTTGACAGAAGATGAGGAACGGCAGCGCATATTTTATGAGAAACTGGGATACAGGGATATTCGAGATTTGCGTGAAGTAAATCTTAATGTGTTTGTCCAAATTGCTGGTGCAGAGTGACGGATTGTTCCAAATTAAATGTTCTCAATTGATAAAGGGGGATTGGGTGTTATGGAGAATAGTAAACATCAAGCGCGATTACTGGGACTTGTATTCCTGATCGTGGCTATTGCAAGTATCGCTAGTGCGTTGCTTACACAAAACATCCTGAAGGGCAGTATAATCTCCGATCAATTAAGAGCAATTAATGAGAATGAGCTGCTGTTCAGAATAGCAATCTTTATCGATTTAATTACCGGAGTAGCCATTGTTGTACTGGGTGTTCTACTTTACCAATTGTTAAACGCTGGATATCAGACCATATCATTAGTCGCATTAATGATGTATTTGGCTGAAGCGATAATCCTGGCCGTGAGCAAAACAGGACTCTTTGAGCTCATACCTCTAGGTGAAAGGGTAATGGGAAGTGATTCTAGCGTGCTCACCCAGGCAGAGATTCTTGGCATAATATTAATTGATTCAAGCCAGGTGGGTTGGAGTATCCACATGCTGTTCTTCAGTATCGGGGCATTATTGTTCTATTCGCTCTTTTTTAAAAAGCGTCTGATTCCGCGCTGGCTGGTGAGCTGGGGATTAACCGCTGCAAGCCTTGCCTTTATACACACCATATGGGCATTCATGGATCCGGCCGAAAGAATGCTACTATTGCTGCCTACTATGTTTTTTGAGTTAACACTCGGATTCTGGTTAATGATCAAAGGCTTCAACCTTTCGAGCAGAGAGCAAATAGGTGTAACCAAATGAAAGCAATGGTGGTCACACATTACGGTCCTCCAGAAGTGCTGGAGATCCAGGAAGTTGAGAAGCCGTCACCAGCAAATGATGAGATCTTGATCAAGGTACATGCTACCACCGTCGGTCCCACAGACTGGCATTTCCGTTTGGGCAGCCCATTCCTCGCACGAATACTTGCGGGAGGCTTAAGGAAGCCGAAGGTCAATATTCTGGGATTTGATGTTTCTGGATCAATTGCTGAGATCGGTAGTAATGTGGATCAGTTTGAGACTGGTGATGAGGTTTATGGTCTGGCTGCATTTGGTAAAAATGGAGCTAATGCTGAGTATATCTGTGTACCAGCAACTAACGTATCTATGAAACCAACCAGCATGACTCATGAAGAGGCTGCAGGTATCCCGTCTGGAGCTGGTGTGTCGCTGATTTTCCTACGCAGCGCTGGTATCAGAGCAGGACAGCATGTACTGATCAACGGTGCTTCAGGTGGCTTAGGTATTTTCGGGGTACAGCTAGCTAAGCATTTCGGTGCTGAGGTTACCGGTGTCTGCAGCACTGGCAATATCGAGATGGTTCGATCCTTAGGTGCCGATCATGTGATCGACTATAATAAGCAGGACTTCACTAAGGATGAACCTACATACGATCTGATTTATGATGCAGTTGGCAAGAGGTCTTATAAGGAATGCCAAGCAGTCCTAAAGCCGAAGGGCACATACATAACTACGTGGGCTTCAATTAATATATTTTTAAACTCAATGTGGACATTGATGTATGGATCAAAGCGAGCTAAATACACCATGCCTAAGATCGGTCCTGAGGAGATCAGGTATTTCGATGGGCTTGTCCAGGCAGGTAAGCTGAAGACCATTGTTGATCGAGTCTATCCACTTGAAGAATTACGAGCTGCTCATGAGTATTCTGAGGCAGGTCATGCTAAGGGGAGGATCATCATTCGCGTTACAGGGAATGAATAGTTACTCCTCGGTGGCGTACTAAAACCAACAACAACCAGTAATTTTCCAATAAATTAGTGTCAAACAATATGGCATGTGATGGCGTGATTTGTCTCATTTATCACGATATACTATGTATGATCAGATAATCATACATATGATCTAAACAATGTGTTGTAAGGTCTTACTAGTGTACCCGGGGCTCTCCTACGCACCTCCTCTTACGCGCTGTGGATCTTCAAAGGGCAGGTCGTGTTTCGGTGAGCTATCCCTAGATATTGCTATTCTATTTTAGGTTGGTTTACATGCCGGAGATCCCGGCACGCCGGTTTAGGGCGAGGGATTTTAAGTCCTGAATAAGTAATTGATAGTGAGTGTGTTACAACAATTGTGTCAAAAAATTAAAAAGAATATTTGCATGAACGTTGCTGCAAAGGAGTATAGTCGATCGAACGGGGCTCATGGTTTGAAGTCCTCTACTCTCTGAGCAAGGTATCAACTTTGTCCATCTTCACAATGTTCAGCATGATACTGAAAAAAAATCCCTGAGGCACCTCATCCTTCTGAATTTGGTGAGCTCGATATGCAGGCCATCATGAAAAAATTGCGTGAGCATGAATATGATGGTCCATTGCGACCCGATCACGGACTCATGATCTAGTGGGAGACAGGGACACCAGATTATGGTTTGTATGACCGAGCCATGGGACTCATGTACCTTCAAGGTTTGTGGGAAGGGATTAAGAAGGCAAATGTTTAGGAACTTAAGCAGTACCTGCACAGTACTGATGTGTTGTCATCCCCTGTACATGTGTTTGAAAAATGCTATTCACCCATTTAATTAAAAAAAATAGACAATGTTATTAGCCAATTGATCAACACCATAAGTTTGGTTCAATAATTGGAATAGATGTAGTGTAACAATAAGTTTCAAGACTGAGAAAATCGCTAGAACTGTTATTTATATTGGTTGTAGAATCAATTGAAGAAAAAGAAATGCCCAGGACTTGGGCAAAGGCTTATCATAATGGAAAAGATTTATTCTTATTTTAATAAAATACGCGTGGTTTGATGTTGGGGAAAATTCAACCCGGATAATAACTATATGAACAGCATAAAATATTTAGCCCTCGTACTATTCTTAATCCTGATTGCGTGTGAGGATGAAACTACGAATCCAATTGGAACCCAGGTCCCTGTCGACTCAATTGAAAAAAGCAGCAAGCGAGGACTGGCATTCAATCTGACAGATACCTCCGACTTTGGAGCACTAAAAAGCGGCGTCTCATGGTGGTATAATTGGCATTATGAAACCAGCGCTCCCAGTGGATATACCTCTGACTATGAAATAGTGTTCATTCCCATGCTTTGGGGAGGGACTCCCAGCACAAATGCAATTAACGAGCTTAAATATTTTATGCTCGAGCACTCTGAAATTGAATACCTCCTTGTGATGAATGAACCCAACTTGACAGACCAGGCAAATCGAACCCCTGCCCAAGCGGCCAGTGATTGGGTCATTTATGAACAAGTCATCGCAGATTTGGCTGACCATGGTCGGATAGTATCACTGGTGGGACCCGCCGTGACCTGGGGAACCATGGTCGACTACGCAGATCCGGTTGTTTGGCTTGATGCCTTTTATGAAGCCTATTGGCAACTTATGTCCCAAGAGCCTAAAATTGACTACCTCGCATTTCATTGGTACGATTATGGACTGGCTGACCAGTTGGAAAGATTGAAAAAATATGGCAAACAAATCTGGGTGACAGAAATGGCAAACTGGAATCCCCAGATCAATTCATATGAGAAGCAAATTCAACAAATGTTCGAGATGGTGGCTGTCTGTGAAGCCAGTCCAGATGTATTTCGCTATGCATGGTTTATTGGGAGAGGCGGTTATCCGGACAATCACTTCACCTACCTTCTTGAGCCCGAACCAGGTGTCTTGAATGAACTGGGAAACTATTATATCAGTTTACCCTATTAGGGATTTGATTGAAATACATAATTATTACCTGAGAAATTTGCAGGACAAGGAAAAGCATAAAAAGAAAAGGACCAATTCATGGAGTTTTCATTCGTTGATTATCTGGTATTCGCATCCTATGCAATACTCATAGTCTCTGTTGGCTTATGGGTTTCTAGAAGCAAGGATGGGCATGAGAAGAATGCTGAGGATTATTTCCTAGCCGGTAAATCTTTACCCTGGTGGGCCATTGGAGCCTCTCTGATTGCAGCAAATATTTCTGCTGAGCAGTTTATTGGAATGTCTGGCTCGGGATTTTCGCTTGGTTTGGCTATCGCCTCCTATGAATGGATGGCAGCCATTACCTTGCTCATCGTAGGTAAATATTTTCTTCCCATATTTATTGAAAAGAATATTTACACCATACCTCAATTTGTTGAAGTACGCTATAGTAAGAACCTCAAAACCATCCTGGCCGTCTTCTGGATAGGATTATTTATTTTTGTAAATCTTACCTCTGTCCTTTTTCTGGGTGCCAAGGCACTTGATACCATTTTGGGATCAGGGAATGGTGATTACATAATGCATGGTATCTTAGGTCTGGCCTTTTTTGCTGCGGCTTACTCCATCTGGGGTGGACTGTCTGCTGTGGCCTGGACAGATGTCATCCAGGTCATCCTTCTGATTGTTGGTGGTCTGATCACCTCCATCATCGCTTTGAATCATGTAACGCCTGATGGTGGCATGTTGAATGGCTTATCCCACATATACAATGTAGCTGGTGATCACTTTCATATGATTCTCAAGAAAGGTCATCCCAGTTTTAGCAATCTACCTGGAATAGCTGTCCTGGTAGGAGGGATGTGGGTGGCCAATCTATACTACTGGGGTTTCAACCAATATATCATCCAGAGAACCTTTGCAGCTAAATCTTTAAAAGAAGCCCAGAAGGGTATCGCTTTTGCAGCCTTTCTGAAGCTTATCATTCCGCTCATCGTAGTCATTCCTGGAATCGTGGCTTATGTGATGTTCACTTCTCCTGAAGGCACAGCAGCCATTCCTGGTGTGAAGGAAGCATTCAGCTCAGGCGGCGGTATAAACTATGATAAGGCCTATCCCTGGCTGATCAGTCAATTTGTGCCTACGGGGCTACAGGGGCTTGTACTGGCTGCTCTATCAGCTGCTATCGTATCCTCTTTGGCTTCCATGTTGAATTCAACCTCAACTATTTTCACAATGGATATTTATCGTGCCTACATCAATAAGGATGCTGATGACAAAACCACAGTGAAAGTTGGACGCTTAACGGTTCTGGCTGCATTGGTTATCGCAGTACTGGTGGCACCAACTCTTGGTTCCGTAAAGGAAATGTTTCAATACATACAGGAATACACAGGTCTGGTGAGTCCTGGAATTCTGGGTGTATTCATGATGGGGCTATTTTATAAGAAATCCACAAACAATGCTGCCATCTGGGGCGCGGTTTCTTCTATCCCCCTTGCTTTGCTTCTCAAACTGGGTACCTCAATGCCCTGGATGCATCAGATGATGATCGTCTGGATTGCCACCATGATTATCATTGCCATCGTTAGCCAGATTGAAGGTAAAGGTGCCAGCGATCCCAAGGGTATTCCAGTTTCCAGAAAATACTTCCAAACAGAACCCGTGTTTAACATCAGTGCCATGATTATTGGTGTGATTCTGGTAGCCTTATATGCAGTCTTCTGGTAGGGTTTAGCTGAGTAGCTGCAAAAAGAACAGCACAGCCTGACATAAATAACAAAAGCCCTCATATGAGGGCTTTTGCTTTTTATAGGATACTATAGGTTCCACTTCAGGGAGTAGGAACCACAACTATTTAATTAACAACATCTTCCTCACAGCCGTTCGAGAGCCTGTAGAGATAGAGTAGAAATAGCTCCCTGAGGCTAAATCAGAGCCATCAAAGGCAATCGTGTGTTCGCCTGCATGCATTACACAATCGACCAAATTGGCAACAACTTGCCCTCGAATGTTATAAATGCTGAGGTCAACACGTTCAGTTTCTACCAGACTGAAACGAATACTAGTTTGAGGATTAAAGGGGTTTGGAAAATTCTGCGACAACTGAAAGTATGGCGGCACTAAGTGAGAACCATCATTGGATATTCCAGTGGGTTGAATCAGTGCCACGTTGCCAAAGACGCCTGGATTATGCCAGGCATTGTCAGCAGTGAAAATTGAAGCGATGGCGCACTCCCTGGTCCCGCCATTGTCATCATCATCAACCGCAACATCAAAACCGATTACGTATCCTTCGCTGGGTGTGACACCGATGGTATTCCAGGGGATGCTGAGCTCTAAATTGTGTCCAACATCAGTAGCGTAATGAATGACGTTCATTCCAGTCATGTTATTGGCTGAATTGTTGCCAATTTTTATCTCTTCATCTGCCCATCGAAAACCAAACTGAAAATCATTTACTCCGTCATACATGCTGCCACTACTATTATCACCATCAATAAATATTTCGACACAATCATCATTGTACCACTCATTGTTTGAATCATTGACGAGTGTGTGATCATTCACTTCAACTAGAATATACAGATTGGTGAAGTCATACAGTGCTCGCCACTGTGCATCAAAATCTGCAGTCCGGGATCCAACAGTCACATTGTTGATCTCCATGCCTGGTGTATAAAGCCAGGTCGGCTCAATTATTTCATCTATGGAGGGAGCAGAATGAGTGAAGTAAATGGCAGGAGCTGATACGGAAAAATTCGGATTCACGCGAATGGTTAAGGCATCCGTTCCAACACCACCGTCGTTGTCAGTCACAGTCAGCGTGATGACATGGACACCCAGGGCCAGTTCTAGGGAAACCTGCTCACCTGTGGCAATTACATTACCATTTTCAGACCATGAGTATGCGACGACACTACCATCCGAATCCGTACTTGCAGTCCCGTCCAGCGCCACGGTCTCATGTCCGTCGTTATTCGAATCAATCAGGGTTTGATCTGAACCAGCGTGGGCTAGGGGCAGATAATTATCCAGAACTGTAATTTGAACTATGTCTGAAGCACTATTCCCAAGATCGTCAGTCACGGTGAGGGTGATGTGATGTTCACCTAATTCAAGATTCACAGTAGGGCTGACTCCACTTGCCAGAAGGGTGTCAGCAACGGTCCATTGATAGCTATCAATGGTACCATCTGGATCTGAACTGGCTGAGCCATCCAGAGTGACTGCTTCGCTTCCATTCCCATCCAGATCTTCAACTATTTGATTTAGGCCAGCATAGGCCAGGGGGGCGTTAGGAATACCACCACCATCCCAATAAATATCATCCAGGGCAAATTCACAGGCTCCACCGCTTTCCTCGAGGATGACAAAGGCATAACTCAACATCCGTAAATCGATAAAACTTCCTCTGAGTTCGCTAATGGGAATGGATGCTTGTCCCCATTGCCCGTCTCGAACGAGGCCGTAGCTTGTTGTATTCGCAGGAAACTCCAAATAATTTTGATTATCCCAGCCATCAATAATTCCGATTTTAAAGGAAATATTGGCTGGAATCTGGATCCTGAAATTTAAATGACCCTCTCCAAAATTAATCATGTTCAAAGGTTGGATAGACATAATGCCAGCACCGAACCAACCTTCTCCCGTGGTTTGCCAGGATAGTCCATTCTCGCCTTCATAAGGAGCGATGGACACTTCATTTAATGTGTTTTCCCAGACAAAAATTTCTGAAGACACTCCAGGTTCCAGGCCACCATTGGTTCCGGTTTCATCAGTGAATATTCCAAAGGAACCACTTTCAGGGAAGGGAGGACCGAGTCTGACCTCTCCCTGGCCGTTCCATTCATACACCCTTATGTAATCAACGTACATCTCAGCAGGCAGGGGCATTGAAATGGGTAGACCACTGCCTAGATCACCTAGATTATAAGCATCTGTATAAGCGCCACCAATAGCCAGGTTCGCAATAAAATAGAAGGGTTGCTGAAATTCAGAGGAGAGGCTATCCAGGGGGAATGCGTACGCAAATAAGTCATATTCAATACCTTCATCAACTACTGTGAATCGAAGGCTGTCCTGATCCCAGTAGGAACGATAGATGACAAATCTTTCCACCAGCGGATCATCATAATTGTAATAGGGTCGACAGTACTCATCATCGGGATCCCATGATATACTTGCTGCGCCTAAGGGATTATCAGGATTAATGGCATATTCTGCATGGAAAATAGCATTGGCTCCTGTCACCTGATTCACATTGGAATTATTCAGACCATTTCCCCCATTGTGGCCATCATGCAGATCACGAAAACCCTGGGAAGAACCCATCTCGACGATGTCCATTTCGCCATTATAAGGCCAGCCATAATTTGACTCGCCCAATAACCAGATTGCTGGCCATCCACCCAAATTAAGGTTGGGTAATTTGACACGTGTTTCAATTAAACCATACTGTACTGCCACCTTTGATTTACTGGTAACCTTTCCTGATGTGTAGCTGAGGGGATTTCCCCATTGATCGACGATCCAAGACCCACTTTCTGCTCGTGCAGTAATGCGCAAGGCCATATTTCCAGCTTCATCAGGTATTTCTGAAACCTCGACATTTTGACTTTGATAAAATTCCAGCTCACCATTTCCCCAACCCCAGGCACCATTTCCAATTGATGGAGTCCAATTATCCAGATGATCAAAATTTTCTTCCCAGATGAGTTCGCCAACCTGAGCCTGTAGCCCATTCAAGCTTAGGGTTGTGAATAAGATCATTGCCAGTTTACATTTCAATTTTGACTCCCGTATTAACTTAATCTGAAAAAAGCCCCAAATAATGCGACGATTACTTGAGGCTTTAATCACTTTATCTCATTGAAATCACAATAAAGTTATTTCAATGAGACAATTAATGTACAGCTTACTATTTCAGCAGCAGCATCTTCTTGACAGCAGTATTACTACCTGCCGATAATGAATAGAAATAGCTACCGGTTGCTAAACCACTAGCATCAAATGATACCACATGGCTTCCCAAACCCATTGTTTCATTCACCACGGTGGCGACTTGCTGTCCATTTATGTTATAGATACTCAGGACTACATGCGCGGATTCAATCAGACTGAAACGGATGGATGTTGAAGGGTTAAAAGGATTGGGGAAATTCTGTTCAAGCACAAAGGTGCTGGGCGTTAGATTTGTCTTATCCTCTACACCAGTTGTATTTGAATAGAAATAGATATTGTCAACATAGACTGTATTGGGATCACCAGAGATGATCATCTGGGCTAGATGGCCCCTTGTCGTCATTCCAGCGAAGTCAGCAAGTGGTATGTCGAAACTGATCCAGCTACCTGTTACAAGTGCTGGGGTAGCTGCAGCATTGAATGTTAATTCATGCTCAACATCATCGCCACCACTCCAGGCACCATCAGCACCAAAGTCAACCAACTTCACCTTAAAGACAGCTGGATCAACAGTTGGATCAGGTGTCCAGATATCCATATGAAAATGGGTCATATTTGTGGCATCGACCGTCTGGGAGGTAAACTCAATCCCGGCAAAGCTGAGATTGGTATACAGTTTGACATCATCCCCAACAATTTGGATATCAGCCACATCTGCTGCATCCCAATCAGCTGACCAGGTGTCTACAGTGACATCAGTATAGGCATTGCTGAATAGAGAGATGACATTTACTGCATCCGCTGTAGGTGTTGGAGCTGCAGATTCAGGTTCAGTCGGTATAATAGGAGCAGAGTAGAAATACATGTTGTCCATGTAGATGGTGTTAGGATCACCTGAGATGATAATTTGAGCAATATTGGATTGTGTTGTCAATCCGACAAACGCACTCATGGGAACATCAATACCTACCCAACTGCCGGTCATGAGCAGTGGAGCCACAAAGGTCAGTTCATGTTCTGCGTCATCACCACCATCATATGCACCATCAGGGCCAAAATCTACTAATTTCACTCGGAATGCAGCTGGATCAGTAGTTGGATCCGGGGTCCAGATATCCATATGGAAATGGTTCATTGCAGAGGCATCTATAGGTTGTGATCCTGCTTCTATGCCAGCATAGCTCAGACCAGTATAGAGTTTTACATCATCTCCAGCAATCTGGAGATCAGCGACATCAGCAACATCCCAATCGGCTGACCAGGTATCCACCAACACATCGGTGTAAGCATTACTGAATAGGGAAACCACATCTGCAGCATCAAAGACAGGTGTAGGTGCAGCGACAGTTGGCTCAGTAATGACAATTACTTCACCTTCGAAGTACAGGTTATCCAGATAAACATCGCCATTACCAACAATCTTGAGCTGGAAGACATCAGTGGTGGCTAGACCTTGATCCGTATAGGCACTCAGGGGGATATCAACACTTACCCAGCTATCATTGGTCACAGTCAGAGCATAGGTACGTTCGCCTGTGGTCTGGCTAATCAGGAATACTTCCAGAGCAGTAGAGTTAGCACTCCAGAAATCAAGATGGAGTGATTCCATGCCGGATACATCCTGGGGAGCACCCAATTCGATGCCCTGGTAGTCCAGACCTGAATATAGAAGGGTATTATTGCCTTCAATCAGTACTTCAGTCACAATCGTTGCTTGACCCCAGCCTGGATAGAAGTTGGTTCCGGCGATATTGGTATAAGTATCACTGAAGATTGAGCTCACATCAGCTGCAGCTGCAGTTGGTACTGGAGCAGGTGCTGTAGGTCCTGGGAGGAGTTCCTGCTCAGAAAATGTGATGTTATCGAAATAACAGGTATTGTCTGCTGCTCTTCCAGCCAGGTCAAAATCTGGAAATACAACGATCTGATCATAACCTTCCTGCATTTGACTTGAAAAGTCGAAGGTAAGTTCTTCCCACTCATTGATGACGGTATTGGCAACTTTAAGTTCGCCCATTGACCAGCCATCAGGTTTGGAAAATTTGATTCCAACATCACTGATCACAGGCTTGTAGACCATGATCTTGACCATGCTATTGCTGGCGTCCAGGTTGAAAGTACCAATATCTGCACCATGTTGTGATTCAACACCGGCCCAGGGTTGACCTGTTGTCAGAGTCGTAAAGGAAGCGACGGAATCTGAAACATTCAATCCTGTTGCGCTGGGATTAGCCACAATAGTCAATGGGGGATTGGAATCATTCTCAAAAGCTGTCCAGGTCCACTCTGCACCATAGCCATCAACTTCAAAATCGATAGGGGCGTTGGGTCCTTCCTCGACAACTATTACCTCACCAAGAAAATAAAGATTGTCCAGATAGACATCGCCATCACCCACGAATTTCAGTTGGTGGATATCGGTGAGTGCCAGACCGAGGTCTGAGTATGTGGTGAGGGGAATATCTACACTTACCCAGGCATCATTGGTTACGGTAAAAGTGTAAGGTTGTTCTCCAGAGGATTGGCTGATGAGGAAAACCTGCAAAGCGGTGGCATTTTCACTCCAGAAATCAACGTGAAGGTTTTCCATTCCAGTCAGATCCTGGGCACTGCCCAATTCGATTCCCTGGTAATTCAATCCAGAATAAAGCAATGTATTATTGCCCTCAATCAAGACTTCTGATGCAACAGTCGCCTGACCCCAACCTGGGTAGAAGTTGGTTCCAGCGATGTTCTCATAGCTGTCACTAAAGACAGAGATGACATCATCTGCTGGTGCTGTAGGTACTGGAGCGTGTGCTGCTGGTCCTGGTGGGAGTTCTTCACCACTAAAGGTGACATTATCAATGTAGACCGTATTATCAGTCGTACGACCTGCGAGATCGAAGTCAGGGAAAATGATGATCTGATCAACGATACCGGTAATTCCAGCACCTATGCTACCTGAAAGATCAAAGGTCAGTTCTTCCCACTGGTCGATAACGGTATTGGCAACCTTCACCTCAGGTTGAGCTTCACCACTGGCCTCGGCAAATTTGACACCGACATCACTGATGACGGATTTATAGACCATGACCTTAACAGTGCTATTGGTCACATCAAAACTGAAGGGTCCAATACCTGCACCATGTAGGGATTCAAAGCCAGCCCAGGGTTGTCCTGTGGTCAGGGCCGTAAAAGAAGCCACAGTGGCTGAAGTATTGATTCCCGTTTGATCTGGGTTCGCTACAATGCCTACAGGGGGGTTAGAATCATTTTCAAAAGGAGTCCAGCTCCAATCGGCACCGTTGCCTTCTGTCTCAAAATCAATGGGAGCGACCTGGGCAAAGCCCACGCTGACCATGGATATCAAGCAAGCTAAAACGATTTTTTGGATCATTTCATGTTTCATGTTTTCTCCATTATTGTGTTTGTTAACCTTAAATATCGCTTGTTACCCAATGTGTCTTACACTCCCTTCCTGGAGATTGTAGATCATTGCCTCGCAATGGATATTCTGATTTTTACTCGCCTTCAGCGAGATAATTGATAAAAGATTGTTTGGGGCTGCGATCTTCATAAAAGATGCCCCAATGTTTTTCTACTTCGTCTGGGCCGGATTGCTCACCGCCACCTTTCCAGGGCTCATCAAAAGCCTCAAAGAGGAAGGTTGTGACCTTGTTGGCTTCAGCCCAGACCCAAAATTCCGTAATGAATTGTTGTTGTTCGGCGACGCCGACTTTTCCTTTGATCAATGAGCCCTGCTCGCCAGGTCCCATTTTGGTTGGATTATAGGTAGTGGCCCAACCTGTCTCTGTGAGGGCAATATCCTGATGGGGATGTCTGGATTTGATGTCCTTAAATACGCTATCAGTCCAGGTCATTGCATAATCCAATAGCTGACCATTCCAGAGGGCATAGGCATGGAGCGCGATAAAATCAATTTCATCAGACACGGTTTGACTCTTTGGTTTGTTCCAGAAATTATAATCGTCTGATGTGGTGATGGGCTGTTTGGTATTCTGGCGGACCATGCGGATATATTGAATCAAAACATCCATTTCCATATGATGCCAGGACCACTCCACTTGGGACTCATTGCCTACATTAATAGCGATCACTTCAACGGGATATTGGTTGGCCAATGCAATGCCCCGGTTGATCTGTTCAAGGTTCTCTGCTTTGCGCTCAGGACGTTTTGTTTCATTCTCAAGCCAGATACCTAGCATAAGCCTGATAGGCAGCTGATTCTCGTGTATCACTTTCAACACACGCTCCGCTGCATCATCAGCTCCATAAACTCGAATGAGATTCCAGTGTTCTTTGAGGATGTTGAGGTCTTCAAGAATCTCAGCTTCACTTGGATCCTTAACGCCAGGAGCCTGACCCTTACGATAACAGCCATAAGAGATTGCTTTCCCGATCCATTGCTCACCGAGGTAGGGTGAGAAAGTACGTTTCACGAAGGGCGATTCTTTTGATGAGGATGTGCTATCGGTAGACATCTGCTCAGTTGAAATCGCAGGAGATGCCTCTGGTAAAACTGATTGATGATAACAGGCTACCAGCATTATTGCCAGTAACAGTAGACTAAGGAAATGATAGGGCTTTATTGTCATGGTCCTAAGGCCTAATTATTTGTTTTATCGTATGTGAGACCAAAGCCATAGGGGAAACGAGGATTGTAGTTTGGGTCGCCTACATTCCAGTTCTCATTGTCATATTTTGGCCAGGAGAAACTCAGTTTTCCCTGAATATCAAAATCACCAAAGAGCACGTCGGCAACACCATGACCCTCAGATCCTGGCAACCAGGCCATAACAAATGCAGATGAAGCTTCCAGTTCTTTTTCAACAACGAGGGGTCGTCCACCCAACATGACAGCCACCACAGGAACTCCCCTAGAAGTAATATTATTTATGGTTGCAATATCTTCAGGATGCATCTCATGGAGATACAGATTGCTGGCATATACTTCGGCCACCTCTGAATCATCTAGAGGGATTGGCGTGCTATTGGGAAAGGTCGAATACTCCTGTAGTAATCCAGGAACGCGAATATCACCGAGCATTTCTGCATAGGGTGTCTCTCCAATAACAACGATGGCCACATCATGCTGATCCGGGTTGGCTTCATTGCCTTCAAGATTGTCACTTAATACGGCGCTGGGGGCCAGCGTCTGGATGCCTTCCCAGATGGATTGTCCGCCAACGATTTCCTCGTTTGATATCGCTCCCTGCCAGTTCACTGTGAATCCACCACACTGATGGCCTCGGTTGTTGGCATTTTTACCAGCTACCAGGATGCGGGTACTTTTTTCCAGGGGAAGGAGGGCGTCATCGTTCTTTAACATAACCAAAGATTTGCGCACAGCCTCAAGAGCCACATCACGATGTTCTTTAGAACCAAAGATCTCAGTCTGTTTTGAGAGTTTACGCTCGGCGGGTCTGGGTTTGTCAAACAATCCGAACTCAAATTTTACTCTGAGGATTCTTCTAACAGCATCCTCAATACGTTTTTTTGGAATGCGACCCGAATTGACCAGAGTCTTGGTGTGTTGAATAAATTCTTCCCACTTTTCAGTCACCATGAACATGTCCATACCCGAATTCAGACCCAGTTCAACAGCTTTGCCAAAATCTTCTGCGAGGCAATCGATACCATCCCAATCAGAGACGATAAAACCTCTGAATCCCAACTCATCTTTAAGGATATCTGTGAGTAAATAGCGATGCTCATGGCACTTGAGGCCGTTCCAACTGTTTAAAGAGGCCATGACAGTGAGGACGCCAGCATCAATGGCAGCTTGATAGGGTGGCAGGTGCAAACGACGCAATTCTTCTTCATCGATCTGGGCATCACCTTGGTCGATACCGTGAACGGTAGCACCATCACCAATAAAATGTTTAACACAACCGATCACACTTTCCTCACCCAGGTCGCTTTGTAGGCCCCTGACGAAGCGAGGTGCATACTCAGTAACGATTTGGGGATCTTCACTATAGCTTTCATAGGTACGACCCCAATGGCTGTTTCTGGCGACTGCCAAAGTCGGTGCGAATGTCCATTCAACACCTGTTACTGCAATCTCTCGTGCTGTGGTCCTGGCAATACGTTCCATCATTTCAGGATCCTTCGCAGCGCCAAGCCCAATGTTATGAGGGAAAACCACTGCACCAGTCACATTGGAGTTCCCATGTATGGCATCCACACCATAGACAATAGGAATAGCGAGGTGTTCATCATCTGCTTCCATGGAGGCGGCCCAATATTCATCATTCATGGCGATCCAATCCTCAGGCTTATTGTCCCCGGGGACAGATCCTCCACCACTGAGGACAGAACCGATATGGTGTTTTTTTACTTGTTCAGGTGTGATGAACTGACGCTCTGGCTGAACCATCTGGCCCACCATCTGGTCCAGGTTCATCTTTGCCATTAGCTCAGAAATTCGTTTTTCAAAATTGCTCATTAGGATATCCCCATAACAACATTTTTATTCAATAATTAGTTAAGTACTATTTCCATTCGGTGTATTTGCTTTGAACGGATTAGCAGGGCTGCATCACTATTCAGGTTGGTACCAGTGACGTGTTGAACATTGCCAGCATCATCGTAAAGATTCCATTCCGTGGGTGAGACCCCATCAGTTCCATAAGTATTTTTCATTTTTGGATTGAGATAGGTAACCAGGATATCTCCGAGAAGCATAAAACTGAAACTGTGCTCAGGAAGTGTCACGGATTGGGTCTTGCCTTCTCCAGTCAAATGTAGATTTTGCGTTTGTTTGGTAAATAACCAGGCTGGTAGAACCGGTTTGACACTAAAGGTCAACTCCCCATTCCTCGCTACGGAGAAAGGTGCTGATCCAACGGTCATTTCCATTAGAATTTGGATGAATTCTGCAGTCGCCCCACTCAATCGAGCCACAAATCCAGTTCCATGTAAGCCTGGGTTGGGATTGGCACTACTTACTAGAAATGAAGAGTTCTCAAGGATGCTTCGTCCATATACTTCTGGATTGAGAAAGGGGATGAAGACATGACGAAAATCTTCATAGAAAGTCTCATAAAGACCATTCCTTAGCATCTCCAGCATGTATTTGTATTCCATATGCAACCAGATCGATTCATTCTCAAACCAACCGGGTGAAAATGTCCGTGCACGTCCAATCTCCATGGGTTGATCAGCTAGGGATTCATTGACCTTGTACATATTGAGTCTCTGGTCGTAGAGACCACTCTTCCGGATCTGTTGAGTCACCTTATTGGCAACATCATATCCCGGTTGAGTCCGAAGAAAGTGTACGGGTCCTTCAAGGAAGAGAGGCAGTGTCTCACGTTTAAAAGCCTTTACGCGAAAACAGGCAAAACCTTTGGAATTCGTTTTGGTTCTGGAGCGGCCATTTTCATCGATCTCCTCGATAACTTCGTAATCCGTTGGACGATGAGTGAAGTAGGTATATGGGATCGTTCCATCACCATTCCAGGCTTTATCCACGCCTTCATCGATCTTGGTCAAACAGGCCGATAAAAATTCAACTAGCCAGGATATCTTGATAGCTCTGGTTTTGCCACTAAGTCCATACACCGTCTTTTCACGATAGGCTTCTTTGAGGGAGGTGGCAGCATCCCAATATTCGAAGGGGCCCATCTCATTATGCAACAGGATCTTTACGGTTTCCATAAAGTCAGCTATTTCTTCAAATACAGAAATATCCGTTTCCAGAGAGGTCGAATTCTGGAGAAAATCAACCAGGAAAACTGCGTGTCTCTTGATTTCCAGAGCTTCGCTTAGACTGGAACCCATAAGTCCTGGAATCCCATTTAAGGCATCATACCAGTTGGGTTTGTCCGTTTCCATCTCAACACCAATCCCAGATGGATCAAGGGAAGCGATCTTGTTGGTGATGATTGAAATGAGCTTGATAAACAGAGAAGTCTCAACAACAACACCCCGGCCATTTTCAGTGCGAACCAGGTTTTTATCGTTTTCTCGAGAGGCGATGAGAGCTGCTTTCTCGTCATCATGTACCAGTGCGTTTAATTGCATCTTTTTATCATCCCAGATGACATACTTATCATCTCGGGGAAGGACTTTGTATGGGGTATCATGAAAGGTGAACTTCTGGTGGTCCAGAAGGATGTACTTAAGATTTTCAGGATAGATACTGAGATAATTTTCCAGCAGATCCATGTTGTAGGTCCAGTGATCTGACCAGTAACCTTCTGCAAAGTCCGTATCATGGATCTTTTTGCAGTGAGGTAACAATTCCCCTAGCAGTCTATCTGCATTGGTGGGAAAATTGACTTCCAGGGTCTCCAGATAGGATAGGAACTCACCAGGAGTGACTTCGTCTTCCAGGAAGGCCAGAGCCTTGTCACTGGCTGATTTTGAAAGATGGCTATCAAGGACAGCCTTGCCCTTGATCACATCTTCCAGGGTGTATCGAATTTCCTTTATGACCAGAGGATTGAATCCATCAAGTTGGATCAAATTAACGAAGTGTTCAAGATTTCCAGATCGCACATCAGGATTGAAAAACAGATCGGAACGTCTATTCTGGTTGATATCTCGAAAATTACCATTCCCCTGTGAATAATAGGAAGGGGTGATACGGTAATCATTATAATCCCGTTCCAGGTCACCATGTTTTCGGGAATAAAGGTGGAGAACGGATTCTGAATCATCACCCTTAAAGGTGTGAGGGAATCCACCACGCAGCACATTGTCCAGGAAATTCTGTCTGACATACATATCGAAGGTCGAGTCGCTACTCACTACCAGATTATTCTGAGTAAGATCATCAATAATGCTAATGCTGTCTTGAATTTTCGTATTGATATAATCAAGTTTAGTAATGGATGGGATGAGACGGTTCAATTCTTCCCGGGAGTCGGCATGTCCAATGATTGAGGTGACAGTATAGGTTTTCCCGGCTCCAAGTGTCTTGTTGAACAATGACATTGCTGAGGGAAGACGGTTTTCAGTAGCCTGGTGATCTAGGATATCCCCAATAGACTGTTCCAGGAACTTTTCGGGGAAGCTATAGTCATTTTGGTTTCCAAAGATAAGCTCAGGATCCACAATGGCATCCAATAGCTGTGCACCTCCAGCGCCATGCTCAAAGCCTACATAAAAGTTACCCTGCTCTAGAATTTCCACGTCGGGGCGATCTGTTGGTTTCACTTTCGCCTTGAAGAGGGGTGCTTTTTCCTTGAAATTTTTGACTTCAACGAAGGCTTCCATAAGGCGACGCATGGTTTTGAGTCCAGCATTGTCGATACCGTAGGGAATGATCAGTGGGAGACCATCTAGACCTTCAAATGAGATGTCAATATTATTCAGATTGGTGATATGAAGTTTGCGAATCAAACCTGCATAGCTGTCTTCAGGAACTGAGTAGTATTCTACTGTAAATCTTAGACCAAGAGTTTCATTTTCTTCAACCAGAATAAGGTGGGAGGGGGAGATACGCATGCTCTGGGTTCGAACAATTTCTCTGTCCCGGTAATGATCTTGAAAAGGTTCATAGAATTCAAGACCTGAGCCTGCTGGAAATTTAATAAATGTTCTGAATCCCTGGCTCGATACCAATTGATAAGCCCAGTTCGCAGGGAGGAACTCCATGATGGGATGTTCCTTGTCCTGAATACCCATACTGCAGATTCCCTGGCCTCTATTTACATAAAAGACCCACATGGGAATTCCCATCTTGCCAGCAATTCCTGGGAAAAAGCTGGCGAATGGTTTGGTTGAGTTGTAGTTCTCTATGACAAACTCACCGTTTTTATTCAACTCAAATGTTGGTTTTGAGGAAGATTTCAAAGTCATAACCCTTTCATGGAATTATTATTTTGTTGCAGAACTCGTTTCCCCAATGAGCCCCTGGCTACTTCTGATCTATTGTTGTTCATGAAATACATATAGTTGTTATAGTCCTTCTAGAGCTCTACACGTACTGTTTGGACGGAATTTTCAGGAATATGGATCTCAGCGAATTGATCGCCAATTTCCAGTTTGTAATCAATTGGACTTGCTGAAGTATTCAATACCTGGACACTCAGCATACCCATCTCATTGATGGTTGCGCAAAAGTGGATATCATCGTCATTCAATGAGGCAATACGCTTCGCAGTTTGCACTGCCCGGTCTCCAGGCCTGATAGAACGACTAAATTGAGAGAGGACATCGAAAATGGGGGTGTAGTAAACATCCTGTGATTCAGTATCTATCATGATAGGAGCACCACAAAAATTGCCGACATGGTTGGGTCCACCTTGTTGGTCCAGGACGATATTCCAATCCACCCAGCCTGTGGCCCAATGATCGAGACTCACAATGATATTGCGAGCATATCTGTGGACAGGTGTGTAGAGTGGATGATCTTTAACGCCATCACCAACCCAGGGGACTGCATAAGCCCAATCCGAAGCGCTGGGGGTCCACCAGAATTCGTCATTATTGAACCAGTTGGTCTCGGTGCGACCTGCTGGATCCCAACAGTCAGCTGGTGCAGGCTTGCCCAGGTCATCAATACAGCCTTCAGTATGAATGATGGTGTAGTCAGGGAATTTTGCATGGACCATATCGAAAATGTCTTCGTACACTCCAATGGTACTTTCATACCAGTGTACAGCCATGCCATAGATAAATTTATTTTCCTTATCGGCAGGAAAGAGGACATTTGACCATTCCTCCATACCATCACGATTCTGATCAAAGATCAACAATTTGGCATCACCCAATCCGGCATCTCGCAGACCAGGACCTAAATGATGTTGAACAAATTCACTCTGACTCTCGGGAGAAAAGTTCATGCTTTCCCACTGACCATTGTTGCCGTGGGGTTCATTGACTGGAGTAAGCCCCCAGATGTCAACACCGGCATCCTCATAAGCCTGAAAATACTTGATGAGATAGTCAGCATAGGTGCTTACATACTCAGGCTTAAGTGATCCCCCTGAACCTTGCCAGCCATTCTCAGCAGTCATAGGCTGATAGTAGTCCTCAATGTCCTTCATCCAGGCAGGAGCTGTCCAGGCAGAGGCAATGATCCTTAGTTCTGAATCTTCCTGTGATTGTTTGATCTTGAGGGCCTCCTGGATCATGGGGAGGAGGTCATAGGTAGTGTCCTTTACTCCAGGGTGGTCAGCAAGGGCAAAACCCTCGGTATCCTCTTTAATGGTGAAAGAGGTCAGAGCCGTATCACCAGCCTGCTCAGCATAGGAATACTTTCCTTCTACTGAAAAATCGCAGGCACCGACATGGGTGCGTGTGAGTGAAAAATTAGCACCATCCTGGCCATAGATATTCTGCATAACCTTCATGCGGTCAGCTGGGTCAAGGTGGGCAAGGACATAGGCGGATGATTCAGTGAAGGAGGTTCCGATCCCGTCAATGGTTTGTTTTATCTGGTCTGGAAATACCTGAACAACCACGCCCGTGGCCTGACCATTGGTAAATTCCACATTTTCCTGCAATGCCTGGCGGTCACCATTTGCAGAGGTGAGGATAATTTCAGATGTACTTAGAGCTGGTGCTTGTGGCTCAGAGGTTGGCAGCATTGCGCAACCCATGAGAACCAAACTGACAAGAACAAGCGTGAAGATGATATGTCGTGTTGTTTTCTGCATATTAAACTCCTTCTGTCTCACCAACTTTTCCACGTCTCTTTTCAAGTTCAAATCTGATCTCGTGGGCTTTGGTTTCAGTGATTTCATAACTCATCATAATGAAGAGGGCAATTGCTGAGGTAACCAGGGGTACACCCACATCGAAGATGCGGATCCAGAAAAGGGTACTTACAGACTGGGCAGCTCCCAGTGCCACATCAAATCCAGCAACTTTCAGCAGGACTCCAGTGAGGATACCGGCCAGTGCCATACCAACTTTCACCATCCACCAATAGATGGCGCCAAAGACACCTTCTCTGCGCTGGTGAGTCTCTAACTCATCATAATCACACACATCGGAGATCATTGATCCCATGAGTGTGAAAAGGGAGCCAGTACCAAAGGCGACAAAAGGTGTTGCTATGAGGAGCATGTATGGATAGTCGGGATTGTAGCCGACCCATTTGAGTGCGTATCCCAATAAGGACAGGGATATGGTGATCATAAAAGTTTGGCGTTTTCCAATTCGGGTAGCAATGAGTCCCGTCAGTGGAATGACTGCCAGTGTAAATATGGAGGTAAGCATACCGTACCAGCCCATGAGTTTACCAGCATCCCCATCATTTCCTCCAAAGAGGTAATAGATCATAACATAAATGGAGAAGGACATACCCAGTTGAAATCCGTTGAATACCAGGAAGGTGGTTCCACAGATCTTAACGAAAGGTGAGCATTTCAGAGTTGTTTTGATACCAGCGAAAAACTCTTTCATGTTGGCCATCATACCTTTGCCTGCATTGACTACCGGAGTCAATGTCGGTCTTTCCTTGAGGAAAATGGCTGGGATAATACCAAAAAGTGCAACAACACCACCGACAATCAGGGCCAGAGAGCGGGCACCATGAACGGTATCTCTAAATAAGGTACTGGACATGATGGCATAGAACCAGGGCACGCCCAACCAGGCGAGCTGTCCAACTGTATTGGCAAATGCATGCAGTCGTGTGCGTTCGTGGTAATCGGCTGTCATTTCGTATCCAAAGGCTACAAATGGGGTAGCATAAACGGTATAGGCCAGGAAGAATAGGATGGACATGCCGAGAAAGAGCCAGAACCAATAGACATAGAAGCTGTCGCTCTTCTTGAATTTAATGGACTGGATCGTGGCAGTGCCAGCGCCGGTTAAACCTGCGAATTCAACTGCGATTTTATCAATAGCCTGGAGGTCTAGAGTACCATTCCCAGTGACAGCAATCTCTGATTCAATGATCTGTAAGTCAGCAAGGTCAAATTTATAGAGGTTGCCCCCTTCGTCCTTTAGTTGTGCATCGCTGAGATTGATTGCATAGGTTTCACCGTCAGCAGAATTTTCAGATGCTGAAGTCGCAGACTCATAAATTATTAGACTCAGCTCAGATCCTTCAGGACGAATCACGTTTAGTTCTATTTGAGGAAATCCATCCAGGTCAGTTGAGATGCCTGCATCAGCATCGATGGCCAGCATTTTTGGACCATAGAACACAAACTGTGCTTCAGATTGAATACCAGCGTCGTAGGTTAAATCAACTCCACCTGCATTATTCAAAACCACAGGGGACTGCTCAATTGATATGCTCTGATGTTCCTGGACAGGTGCTTTTTTAAGGAAATCAATATAGCCGGAAGGGAGCTGCCACATGATGGCAAAGATGAGTCCAGCAGTGATTGCCCCAGCGAATATGAATGGTCGTCGTCGACCCCATCTGGTTCTGGAATTATCTGAAATGTATCCAACCAGGGGATCAGAGATGGCATCAAATATACGGGGGATAGCACCAATCAATCCAACCCAGAGGACATCCATTCCAAGTCCAAGGTTCAGAATAACCACCATGGCTGGCATGGCTGCCGCCTGGAGGTTATTGACCAGCATACCTACAGAGTATGCCATTTTTTGTTGCAAAGAAATTCGATCTTCAGCAGCAGTTTGAAAATGCTTCTTTCCACTCATTGATGTGGCTCCTTTTTCACTAATTGATCAAAAACATCTATAAATGATTTCAAATAAAAATTATTCAACTTCCTGGTAGACTCTGACATAGTCTATGAGCATAGTTTGGGGGAAAACTGTGTCAGCATCAGGGGAACCGACATAGCCACCGCCTACAGCGAGATTCAGAATGATGAAGAAGGGATGATCGTAGACCCAGTCTCCATTAACATCATTACTGTCAAGGGTTTGGTAGAGGACATCATCAACGAACCAACTGATACCTTCCAGATCCCACTCGACTGCGAAAGTATGGAAATCAGTATCAAAGCGTGCGTTTGATAATAGGTAGGAAGTTCCCACGCCCTGGCCACCAGAGTATCCCGGTCCATGAAGCGTTCCGTGAATGATACTGGGTTCCTGCCCACGATATTCCATGATATCGATCTCCCCACAATGGGGCCATCCAGCAGTGTTGAAATCACTTCCCAGAAGCCAGAAGGCTGGCCACAATCCCTGTCCCCAGGGTAGCTTGATGCGGGCTTCGAAACGCCCGTATGTCGATTCTCTGAGACCCTGAGTTGTAATTCTGGCGGAGGTATAGCCTTTACCAGCGTAAGATTCCTTACGAGCTACGATGGCGAGATTACCAGCACCATCCAGGGAAACGTTTTCAGGTCGGTCTGTATCATATTCCAACTGATTGTTGCCCCAGCCAGATTCATTGCCCCAGGTGTCATACATCCAGTTGACAGAGTCTGGTGATTGGCCAAGGGGTCCTTCAAATTCGTCCTGCCAGATGATCTCCCATTTCTTTTCTTCCGGTTCAGCATTATTGTTGCACTGAACAGAAGGAATAAGGGACAGGGTCAGGAGCGGAAGTAGAATGATTTTAGATTTTAGTGACATAAAATGATTCTTCCTTATAATGATTTTCGCATATAGAAACCGGGTTCAGAGAAAACTTCTTCCAATGCAAGGGTGGCAGCACCCATACTTTCGGCCTTTTCGCCCAGTTCTCCAGTTCTCACTTCTGTGCTGTCAACAGATCCCACGATAGAGCAATCTCGAATCTTTACCTGAATGGGGTTTAATATCTGCTGTTGGAGTTCTTTCCGATCGCCACCAAGGATTACGCGGCGTGGATTCATCATATTGATCCAGCCTGTAATGGCAATACTCACATACTCAGCTGTTTCCTTGAAAAGTTGAAGCGCGAGAGCATCCTGCTTACCGGCTGCAATTTCGATATTTTTCAGCGTCGCTAGCTTGTCTGCAAGCATGCTATCTGGATATTTGGAGAGCAACTCCTCAACGCGTGTTTCCATTGCTTTGCCACCTACCAGTGTTACCAGGCATCCCTTGAGTCCGCATTCACAGAGTTCGCCATCAGACTTAATGGGGATGTGTCCCATTTCTCCGGCGATTCCAGTGCCACCGCGGTAGACCTCACCATTGAGAATGAATCCAGCACCAACACCATAGCCCAGTTTTACATAGGTTAGATCTTTGACACCTCGACCAGCGCCCCAGCGATGTTCAGCCAGCGCACCGAGATTGGCATCATTGTCCACATAGACGGGTA
This sequence comes from Fidelibacterota bacterium, assembly GCA_018650445.1. Taxonomy (GTDB): domain Bacteria; phylum Fidelibacterota; class UBA8477; order UBA8477; family JABMPR01; genus JABMPR01. The sequence continues at coordinate 45,173 of JABIFX010000023.1, read as the reverse complement.
CGTTAAAATGGCGGTGGAGTAAATCGATCTCACTATGACCGCGCCAGGCAGGGATAACAACTTCAGATAACCACTCGGGATGATTGGGATCAACGGGACTGGGGAGGGCTACGCCTATGCACAGCAGTCGTTTAGATCCATTTTTGATCTCACTCAGAATCGCATCACAGATCTCGAACACCAAATTTCGAGTTCCTTTGGGATCTGTACGGACAAAGTGGTCTTGTTTCACGAAGGCGAGAACTTCCCCGCTAAGGTCAATGAGCGTGGCTGCAACATGGGTCGCACCAATGTCTATGCCCAGGATGATTCTTGCTTCATTTTGGAATTCCAGAACGATGGGCTTGCGACCTCCACTAGAGATCCCACTACCAACCTCTTTTACAAAACCAGAATTGAGTAGTTCTTTCACAACTTCAGTGACAGTTGATCTAGACAGCCCCAATTCCCGGGCAATTTCAGCTCGGGAGATCTGATGCTTGTGCCAGATGAGGTGGAGTACAGAATCGGCCAGAGGTTTGGATTCCCAGCGGTCGACAATACGCCGACCGAGGGAGTCAGACTGGCTGTAACCAGCGTTGGAACTAAGTCTGCTTATGTCTTTTGGGTCTATCATTTGTGGAAGTACACATTGTCCATATACACGGTATTGAGACCATCGCTGGCTGAGATGACCATCTGGGCTATGTGGGAGCGTGCTGTTAATCCGCTAAAATCAGTAAGTTGAACCTCAATGCTAACCCATTCCCCAGTCGCAATAGCCGGAGAACTGCTTGATGTGAAGATCAGTTCGTGCTCAGAATCGTCACCTCCATCATATGAGCCATTGGCACCGAAATCGATGAGTTTTACGTTAAAAGTAGCTGGAGCACCTGTTGGATCCGGTGTCCAGATATCCACATGGAAGTGGGTCATTGCAGAAGCATCAATCGTCTGAGTCGTAAACTCAATACCATTGAAATTAAGCAGAGTGTACAGTTTGACATCATCACCGGCTACCTGAACATCTTCCAGGACAGCGGTTGACCATTGCCAGCCTGTTGCCCAGTTGTCCACAGTAACATCTGTATAGGCGTTGCTGAAGAGGGAGATCACATCTGCTGCTGCCACTGTGGGTGCTGTTGCAGGAGCTTCAGGTTCAGTAGCTGTTCCGCTACCACCAGATTCTTTGTAAAAATAGACATTGTCCACATAAACTGAATCCAGACCCTCACTGGCTGAGATGACCATCTGAGCAAGATGCTCACGACCAGTCAAACCTGAAAAAGCAGTCATGGAAACATCAATATTTACCCATGCCCCTGTCTCAATAGCCGGGTTGCTGTTTGATGTGAACATCAATTCATGTTCAGAATCATCACCACCGTCATAGGAGCCATTGGCACCAAAATCAATGAGCTTGACACTATAAGTTGCAGGTGAGGCTGTAGGATCTGGTGTCCAGATATCCATATGGAAATGTGTCATTTCTGAGACATCCAACTGCTCGCTGGTAAACTCAATGCCATTGAAATTGAGAGCAGTGTAAAGTTTGATATCATCACCGGCTACCTGGACCTCTTCAAGGACAGCGGTTGACCATTGCCAACCAGTCGCCCAATTGTCCACAGTGACATCTGTATAGGCATTGCTAAAGAGGGAAATCACATCTTCCGAAGCAACTGTGGGTGTAGTAGCAGGGGCTGCAGGACCACTTGTTGTGGCTGTGCCACCACCTCCTGCACCAATGTAGAAGTATACATTATCTACATAAATGGAATCCAGTCCATCACTTCCGGAGATGATCATCTGGGCCAGATTTGATTTGGAGGTTAAACCTGAGAAATCATCTATGGCTACATCAAGGGACACCCACGACTCAGTGGCAAGAGCAGGCGTGCTGCTTGAGGTGAAAGTGAGTTCGTGCTCAGAATCGTCTCCACCATCGTAGACGCCATTGGCTCCAAAATCTACCAACTTGATCTTGAAATCAGCAGGAGAAGCAGTAGGGTCTGGTGTCCAGATATCCATATGGAAACGGGTCATCTCTGAGGCATCTACTGGTGTAGTTGTGAATTCAATACCATTGAAGTTGAGCTCAGTGTAAAGAATCACATCGTCATTCTCAACCTGTACCTCTTCAAAAACGGTAGTGGAAAATTCCCAACCAGTCGCCCAGGTATCAACAGCTACATCTGTGTAAGCATCACTGTAAAGGGATATCACACTATCAGCATGGGCTGTTGGAGTTGGAGCTGCACTAGAAGGACCGCCACCTACAGGTGGGGGAGGAACGTCGCCGTTATCCCAGAAGTAGATATTGTCCAGATAGACCGTGTTTGGGTCTCCTGAAATGACCAACTGGGCGATATTATGCTGAGAGGTTAGACCTGTGAAAGAGGAAATCGGGATATCCAGGGACATCCATTCATCGCTGACCAGGGCAGGTGTGGAGGAAGCAGTAATGGACAACTCATGTGATGAGTTATCTGAACCACCATAGTCGCCATCAGGTCCAAAATCAACGAGGAGGATCTTAAATGCAGCTGGGCTTGCACTTGGATCTGGGGTCCAGACATCCATATGGAAGGTGGTCATGGCTGACGCGTCAACCAGATCACTTGATGAGAAATCTATTCCAGCAAAATTCAGATTCAGGAATTGCATGGCGTCATTGCCATCAAGACTTACTTCCTGTATAGCTGCTGTTGAGAATTCCCAATAAGTATAGAAGTCTGGTGTAGTGACACTTGTGTAGACATTGCTATAGATGGAAACCACGCTATCAGCAGCAACGGTTGGAGTCGGTGCAGCTGTGGCAGGTTCCGGTGGTGCTTCCCCAACGCTAATAACCAGAGAATCCGAAACTGAGTTTTCCCCGAGGTATGCGTATACTGTTGCATCGCCAAGGTTCTTTGCTGTCAAGGTTCCATCAGTATCTACACCGATAATACTGGTGTCTGATGAACTAAAGGTAAGGTATTCAGAGGATGCGCTTACATCCACATTTGAACCACCCACATCAAATGAAACGGTAATTGAGGGGATGGAGATAATGGCATTTTGATAGACACTTAATTCGTCAGAAGCAAAACTGAAGCTGGGGTGGGCAATGGTTCCCAACGATTCAAACTGGATTTCATCCAGCCAGATCGTAGCACCTTCTCCGTCTTCCTGACCTTCTGAGTAATAAAACATACCCTGTTCCTGAACCAGCTTCTCAGCTAATGGAATAGGGATGGTGTACTGCATCCACGACGTCGTGATAGGCAAATTGGCGATCTCAGCCACATATGGATTTGGTGCTTCATTGTCGTTACCAAATCCGACAGTATTCAGTGTGAGTGCCTTGTTGGCCTTGGCATAAAAGGTCAATGCATTGTAACCACTCAAGTCGCGGGCAGCACCGGCAACCAGCGCGCCACCAGACCATGTTGAGCCAGAGGGATCTCCAGGGCCGGGGATGGTGATAACGATTGATGAACTACCATCATATGTGTCTGTATCATCGGTTTGCAGCGCATCTAGTTTTGTCCCAGAGAATGACTTGGGTTCAATGCTGGGGCCAAACCCATCGATAAATACTTCTGCATCGGTTGGGAAGGGGGCTGGTGCCAATACACCTAACTCCCTTTCACAGGAAACCAACCCTGCGAGTACCATCAAGGTGAGGATGGCATATTTGTTGGTTTTATTCTTTAAAATCATTTTGAATTCTCCTGCTCCTTTGAGAACTGACTCTTTTGACCCTGAGGTATTGTTTCGAATACTCATGATCTATAGTCCTATGTTCAGGTGCATGTATGTCATGATCTGCCACTCGTTGCCTTCCTCTGCACCAAGTGCATCGGGATTGCATTCCAATTCATTGAGATCATTGAGCATCATCTCAGGGCAGTATCGAGGTGAATTTGAATCCAGGGTACGGTATGTGTAGCTCACACCGAGACGTGTCTGAGGTAGATCCCACCAGCCGGCTTTACCAACCACGGTTGAGAGATCAAGTACAAGCTGCATGGGGTAGGTGAGGTTGTAATCACGATGATAATCGTATGGACCCCAGTCATTAAATTTGGCTATGGCCATGAGTTTCTTTGAACCACTTACAAGTCTGAGGTCACCACCAAAGCGTTCAATGAGAAGCGAATCGTTTCCATTGGCTTCACCAAGACCCTGATAGAAGTTTAAGATCAATCCCAGTTTTGAGTTGAATTTAGAGATAACTCTACCATTCAATTCCCATATATCCTGGGCTGGAGGAGCCCCTGGAAAGGCAAAGGTCGTACGTCCATCTGCAAAGATACCAATAGCTGCATCCTGTGTGGTAGGATGCTTCCTGTAGACATAATCCAGACTGGCAGCAAAGCGCGCATCTTCAGCAAGATCATTGTTCCATTCATAGAACCAGGTCTCAGGTGTTGGATCGTAAGTCAGCAGCATCTCAAAAGCAGTGGTTTCACGATTTCCGCGAACTGCAAAAGGATCAGAAATGACATTTCTTGGACGGCCAGGTTGTTGGACATCACTGGGAACAGGGCCAATCAGTGGTTTCTGCCATAAAAAATTCGGGGCTATCTGTAAATTGCCGGCCTGAATGGTCAAACCAGTAATGATGTTGTTCTGGTTACCGCTACCACTATCCTTTAGATGCCAGCCAGCAAAGGTTTGGGTTGCCGTGGGACCACCGTTGGCTACGATACCCATGGAGGCACCTTGCAGGTACCAATTCAGACGTCCCCTGGAATAGGTGATCTTGAATTTACCACCCCAGGCATCAGCTGCTCTCACGGTATCCTGTAAAATTTCATAATTACCAGAAGTACCTTCAGCGATCTGAAAGACTTCATCAACCTTTGTGGCTCCTGACCAAATACCACCAAGCTCAACACCCAGATTTCCGCGAGTGGTTTCTAAGTGAAGTGTTGCTTTTTTGGTGGGAGGAACAGGCACGGCAAAAGAGGTGATAGCAGGTGCTTGACTATCCAGATCTTCCTGGAAAACACCTGTCAGGGTAAATGGACCCTTGGATTTGGTATATTTGACCAGGTAGGCTGGATTTGCTCCCCACCAGAGTTCAGGACCGAAAGCTAATTTTAAACCACTTAGTCTCCTTTTACCTTCTATTTCTATGCCCAATGGAGCATTACCATCATATGTGTCCAGGTTTGGGCCATAGTTGGCTTCTGGATAGAGGCCAAAGAAATCACCTTCATAGCCCCAGTGATAATGACCGGTTCGGAAGAAACCTTCTAACCGAAAGAAGTCATCATCCCAGGTGATGGAAGCATTGTAGATTCTAACTCGATCAACGCCATCAAGGGTCACAGATCCATCATCAGTGAGGACTGATTGGGGTCTTCCGCGTTTTTCGTAATAAATTTCGTCAATCAAGGTTTGGGCAACGTGTCCCAAAACATTGAATGTGACCTCACCCGTTACATTTGGGGAAGGGGTAGCTTCTACCGAGAGGTAGTAAGATTGCATATGATCAAAACCCTGTGAAATGGGCATTGAAGTGCTACCCTGGACAGGATCATCTGGAGTTGTGGTATGTTTTGCTCCAGTGCTATATGTTTCCATTTCGATTCTCAGACCCTTGATACGACCGAGACTTCCGGCTTCTGATGCCAGGGCAGCCTTGTCACCGCGAGCCAATAGGATGGCATTCATTGGCTGAATAGAGCGAAAATGATCCTTGATACCGTTTAGACCCATATCGGCGGCATACACATCAAGAGCGTGGGCTTCCTTGAGTGCATAGTATGCAGCCCTTGGATATAGCTGATACAATCCTTCTATATCAGTGGGACCCTTGGCACAGATCCCGAACCATTCCTCATTCATATTATTCTGACCCTCTTCAAGGTCAGCGGGATAGCCACCATTGGCCCAGGAAGCGTTGATGTCGTGGACATCAAGATTGCTGGTTTGGCCAAATTTCCACCAACCGTCACTAAACTGGAAGGTCAGACCACCGATTGAGTTACCAATCAGGCCTTTACCATAGGCCTGTTCATAGATTTCCTGCCAATTGCTCAGGAGGTATTTGGTTTGATTTTCCTGGTCTTCGTGCATATCCTTGGCATTGAAAGCATCAGCACCAAACTCAGTGAAGTAAACAGGAACGTCGAGTTTTTCCTTCACCACCTGGAAAAAATCTGTAAATGAGCTACCTCGATACACATTGCTACCCAGGATATCCAAATTTTTAATTTCTTCAGCGATGATGTCTACAAAGAGAAGGTCACCATTACAAATGGCCACGGGACGTTTGTTGTCAACTTTGTGAATAGCATCAATTGCATCACTGAATAGTGCGTACATATGGCGAGCTCTAACCGTTTGGACAGTTTCCCCAACGGGAATATCCTCTGTTTCTGCACCCTCCCAGAAAAGACCATAGTTATTTTCATTGCCCAATAACCACATCAGGACTCCAGGGACGCCCTCAAATTCATTAACAACACCCATAACTTCAGCCATGAGCGCTTTCTGAAAGTCTGGATCAGAATAATCGACATTTGGTTTCCAAACGCCATTGACATTAAATCCATAGCGGCCGAAGGAGTGATTCAGTACTGTATAAATACCATACTCTTCGTAAATGTATTTTACCCATCTTGGCTGAACACCGGTGTACATACGTATCGTATTTACACCCATACCTTTAAGAAGGGACATCTCACGGCTGAGAGCTGCCTCGATGATATGATCGGGTTGGTTCCAAAGGGAATAGGAGTAATTGGTACCAATTGGGAAATAATCCCAGTTCATACCATTGATCATAAAATCCTCACCATCAACCATTAGCTTTTGACCAGCAGCATCTGATTGGATAGACACGGTGGGGACATGATCCGCCGCATAGGTTGCAGTAGATAAGAACATCATCCCTACCATAAAAATTGTCATAAAACTGAGCGACTGCATTGAGAGTCTGCCAAGCTTTGCCATCATTAGAACCTCCTCATGTATTAAAAGCTTTGTTCTTGAGCCGCACCCCAGTGAAAGCAGAGGACATTACCGTGCAACAAGAATCATTATATCTTGAGTCGAATAACCCTGTCAAAAAGAATTACGAAAATTTCAAATGGATGTAGCAAAAATTACTTAGTTCGTTTACCGTACAAAGATGCGAATAGGAGGCTGAATGTCAAGTACTTTGTACGGCAACAGAACAAAGTATTACTAGTTACTGATGAGGGGGGCTCAAATCGTTCGAATTGTACATGTCTAAAAGGATGTTGCGGTTGTGTAGACAGGTCCTACAAGGGGTATCAGGTTATCTGTTTGCCCAGGTGATGCCCCCGGCTGCTATAGCAGTTCTCATGGCGCCGATGGCCATTGTAACGGCCTCAAATATGGGACTGTCACCCTATGCCCTGACCATGGTTGTAGCCCTGGGGAGTTCGGCCAGTTTTTTAAGTCCAGTCGGTCATCCGGTAAATTTGCTGGTCATGGGCATTGGAGGCTATCGTTTTACTGATTATACCGTGTGGGATTGCCTCTGGTCATTCTGTTTGGTCTAATAGCAGTCTTTGTGCTGCCCATATTTTGGCCACTTCACATCTAATCAAGAGAACCCATCAGGAATTTAAGATCGGAATGGGTGAGAAACATTTGAGAGGGGATTGAGTGAGAAAGCAGCAAGTAGAATTGGTCCCACCACATGGTGGAAAGTTAAAGCTGAACTAATTCTGGATGAGAGCAGTGAGTAGCGCCGTCCACTCACCGGCAGATCGGTCAAAAGCCCCAAAACCGGAAGCAAATTCCCAATATCCCCAGCTTAAATCTCTATCTTCACAGGCTCTGACTACTGCCTGGGTCCATAAGATGCGATAGGTAATCTCCGCCTTGTGATAGGCACCAAATTCACCAACATAGATAGGTCTGTTATGTTCAACTGACCAGGTTTTGACCCTATTAAAATCTGCCATGAGGTTGGTGTAGTCATTATTGGTCTGTCCCCAGGATGTGCCCAGCCAGGCATCAGCCCCTTCTGACCATTCCGCACCCTGATGGGTGAATTGAAATGGATTGTAATAGTGAACCGTTACGATGAGGTTTGAATCTGATGGGAGCCTCAGGTTGTCCAGTCCATCAATACCACCCCAGGGGGCTGTACCAATCATGAGCGTCCGCTCACTATCTATAGCCCTTACTGTATCGATTAACTGAACAAGGTAGTCATTCCACAAGTCTGCAGTGAATTGGTCATTGGGTTCATTGAACAATTCGATGATCACGTCATCCGGTCTGGACTGAAAGTGGTTTGCCAGTTGCCCCCATATTCCCAATAGCTTTGGCAGATTTTCTTCAGGAGCTTCCATCATTTCAGTAAAATGATGCGTATTGACAACCACGCTCAAATTATTCTCAAGAGCTTGGTCAATGGCCCAATCCACTCGGGCGACAAATTCAGAATCCAGGGTGAAAGGAGCCTCGTTAGCAGCATGGGCTGACCAACGCACAGGTAACCTGACTGCAGTAAATCCTGCTTCCGCAATGGTGCTGAAGTAGCTTTCCTCCAGGGTAAGTCCCCAATCACCTTCATTGGGTGCTTCAAGGATATTTCCAAGATTGATGGACCTGGTGAGTTTCTGGTTTTGGATAAATGGGTCCGTTTCCATGAGTTGGACTTCAGGGCTTGCTTCAGGCTCATCACAACTACAGAAGGTGAACAGGAGCGTGAGGGGGATGAAGAGTATAAATGTGAAGTATTTCATGAATTCTTTTACCTGAGAAGAGCAATTTTGGTTGAGGCAGATACATTATCCTGACTCACTCGAACAATATACATGCCTGAGCCACAGTCAGTTCCAGAAGATGTTGTTCCGTCCCATTGATATAATGCCAATGCGTTAAGCATGGGGTCCAGCGTTTCCGATTTTACGGTTCTACCCCGGACATCAAATATGTCGATCCGAATTGGACGATTTGGTGCAGCGGTAAAAGGAATACTCACCCTTGCGTTGAATGGATTGGGGAAGGCCATTCCCACATGAAAACTCTGTGGCACATGGTGTTGGCTCATGCTTGCGGGATTAGCATAGCGACTATTCCGGGCACCTGGTGTACCCAGGTTATCTGAAGCTGCCCAGCTTTCACTTAAGCCGTTATCCAGGGAGGGGTGAGTGAGCTCCAATGTGGGTCCATCCCCATCTGGTTCAGTTGGCCAGGGACTTCCATCATCATATCGGACACTATCAACCAGAATATTGTCTGAATTGAATAAGCGGATAAGTTCTCCACCATTGCTAAAATTAAAATCGATATCCCCGATGAGGGGGATATTATTTCCATGAACAGCCCTAAATGCCAACGAATCAACACTGGCAATGAGATATCCATCTGATGGTAGTATTAATTCGGGGAGCACAAACTGGTTATCATCTGCACCATCACTGATAAACCAGCTACTCAGATCAATTTCCATCTGTGTTCCATTGTAGAGCTCGATCCAGTCTGCGCAGTCATTGCCAGAATCTGAGTGATAGTTGATCTCATTTATCACGAGCGCACCATCATCTGGAGAAACAGGCTCAAAGACGGCTGTGAGGCTCACTGAGTTAAGCAGGCTAATGCTTAGATCAGGATCGTCTCCACCGATTCCTTCCCAATGAGAAAACTGAAATCCAGACAGGGCAATGGCTCTGATATCCAGAGGTACATCGGAGAAATATGTGCCTGTCCAGGGGTAACTATCAGGCATGATTGAATGGACTTTTACTTTGCCAGCATGTGGGGGATAAATACTTATTTCAAATTGACTGTCTGCGCCAAGGTTGAACTTATTGCGAAAGTGATTCCGCATATACGCCGGTCGATTCTGTGCAAAATCATCCATGATCAAGCCCTCACTGGTCCAATGGACAAAATCATTGTGACCCCAGCGCTGAAAATGAGTGGGAAGGGAGAGCATTAACCCCTGTTGAACCCCGTTGAGTGCCGCATCAACCACATCTGGTCGAAATGGCTGGTTGAGCAGGTCACAGGCCGTGAGAATGAAATCCTGCTTGAATTGTGGATTGGTAAGAAATTTTCGTAGCAGCAGGGTGGACCAGGGTGGATTGGGCCATCCAGGACCAGCAGGATCTGTGGCAAACTCCAGGGTGTTTCTCATATAATTGTTCTGACTCCAGGTGCTGAATCCGAAATCCGTGTCATATAGTATCCAGCGCCATTTGCCGCCTGGTTGTCTTGGTCGCCAGAACTTGATATTATTTCCAGGCCAATCCTGATTATCATAATAGATCTGGGACAGTTGATAGTCTATGAAGTTTCTTATATCCACTCTGTCCTGGACATACTCAAAATCAGCCTCAGAATTGAGAGCATTGTTGTTGACATAATTCAACAAATCAAGGTAATGGGTATTCTCTCCATTGATCACTTCAGAGCCATCAAAACCAAGCAAATCAACATCATCTGAATCAATGTCATGATGGCTGGCAAGAAAGTGCTCATTCACTTTTTCGCGTAGATTGTAAATCCCCCAATATTCGCCATTGAAATAGACCTCTACTGGTTGGAAAGCCTGTTTCTCCAAATCTACTTCATCCACCAGGCCTGTCATGAAGCCATCACGATACCCCGACATATTCCAATCATTGCCTGAATTTCTTAAGACCATGGCCTCGAATGAATCAATATTAAGGTCTGAGAAAAAGGGATATTGGAATTTACCAGTGCCATAACGACCCCTGGCAAAGAGGGAGATGGATCTTTGGGGGTTGCCGCGGCTCCAGCCACCAAATATTTTGGCCCCAGCATTACCAGCATAACTGAGATCATCTCCATCCTCAAAATACTCAATATGAACCTGTCGTTCCCAATCTTCCCAGAAATTGGCACCAAAGTGAGGAAAGGATTGAGATGCATTGTCTCCCATGACATACAAACCTGAATCATTGTCAAAGAATGCCCCAGGTTCAAAAATCAGGGACATAACTGGAAGATATGGATCTTCATTGATGAAGTAGCTGTACGAGGATTGTGTCGTATTTGAACCGTCAGGATTGGAGGTCATGACCCGGACAACAGTTGTTTCAGTGATTGGAAAGGGGGAGGTGTATTCTGGCGAACTCAGGTCAGGTGTCGCGCCATCCCGGGTATACTTGTAAATTCGACCTGGTGGTACCGTTCCCATATTCAAAACGATCCCTCCACTATAGAATCCTGGCGCAGGGGTCAGCTCTGGAAGCTCAGGCAGTGTGGTGGATCCCCCCGTGTTCATTGCTCCAGGTGTTGGGGGCGTAAAGTATAATAGGTCCGTTCCTGCATCAGGTTGTCTGCCCCAGCTTATGTTCGATGGCAATTCCGGCGTCCTCAATGAATCTACAAGGATGCCGTTTGGGGAGGTCAGCGTAAGTAACTCTCCAGAGCTGCTGACTTTGAAGTTGGTATGCAATAGGCTTGACTCTGGTACCAGTAAATAGTCAGGCAAAGCCGTGGTTGGGGGGTCTGAGCGCCCTATACTAAGAAAAGGAATTGCCGTCAGATCTGATGAAGTGGTGCTATGGTTATGTACTTGGATGGCGAGAATATTCTCACCTTCAGTCAATATATCCTGGGGGATGAGGTGGAAGGGGAGATCAAAGCCTTGAGCCAGAGCGGGTTCGGTATAGTTATCAGCAGTGGTGGTATTGTTTGCCGGAGTTCCAGGCAAGCCCAAATTAGCTCGGGAAAATTCAATCCCGTTAATGAAAGCGATATATCCATCATCATAGTCAATGTGGAACAGCAATCCTTCAATTTCTGCAAAGTTTTCAATCGTAACAGACTTGCGTAAAAATACTGATAGTGTTGCGGGGATGACCGTATTGTCATCATCATCGCCGTAGCCAAAGCCACTGGGTCCCATGCTCCAGGAACTGGCGTCAAAATCTGAGGACTTCCAGTTGGTGGGCGGGTTCGAACTCCCTACAAAATATGACCAGTCCTCACCTTCGGAGATGATGAGATCCCAAAATATATTTTCACCCTGTCTGTCTTTGTCTGAGGCAAAAATGATGGTGTGACCGCCTGCTGCGATCTGACCTGTCTCGAAACGCCACTTGTTGGGATCTTCAATATCGTCAGATAGTGCGAAACCATTGAGATCAATGGCAGAGGGGGTGGGATTATAGATTTCAATCCAATCAGGTGTATCACCATCCTCATCACGAAGACCGGACTGGTTTGAAGCAAGAATCTCATTCAATACAAGCGATTGACTAAACAACAGGGTAGGGATTAATGCACAAATGAAGCCTAGCATTGAGGACATTCTGAAAGAACTAAGTTTCATAATAGACAAGCTTAACCCCTTGATATTTAGATACAATGACTAATAACTTAACCCGTATCCTACAGGGAAAAGAGGTGAGTAGTCATCATCTCCAACGTTAATGGGGATTTGACTCATATCGGTGGGCCATGTCACTGAGAGTTTGCCAGTGGGAGCATAGTCACCAAAAATAACATCGGCTATTCCATTTCCCTCGGTCCCTAGCCACCATGCAGCCAGGAATGCATCAGTATCCTTGAGTAATTCGGTAACAATCATGGGACGACCAGAAAGCAGCACAACCACCATGGGTTTTCCAGTCTCGATCACCGTGTTAAGAACTGCCATATCTTCCTGTGACAATGCCAGATCCTCATCGTCTCCATGCATCTCAGCATAGGGAGCCTCACCAACAACAACAATGACAGCATCCGCACTGGAGGCCTGACTGCCATCAGCGGAATGGATCACCTGGGTAGATGGAGATACTGAAGCCTGAACACCATCAAGGATGGTTGTACCGGATGTGATATCACCCATGCCACCTTGCCAGGAAATAGTCCAGCCACCACATTGCATTCCAACATTGTCTGCGCCACGTCCTGCGACAACAACAGTGGATAGATCCTTAGAAAGGGGCAAAGTGTTTTCATTTTTTAGCATAACAATGGATTCACGAACAGCCCGACGTGCAACAGCTCGGTGTTCTGGAGAGCCAACGGTGGGTAATAGAGCACGATCATTGCTATAGGGAGCATCCAACAGACCCATGTTTTCTTTCACGTTTAAGATTCTGGTAACAGCATCGTCAATACGTGACATCTCTATTGAGCCTTCGTTTACTGCTTGAATCAATTTGGAAATAAATTCTCTATAAGTTGATCCGCCTTTGCTAGTATCACCGGGGACCATGACCATATCCACGCCGGCATTGATGGACTGGATTATATCACTTTTATAATCGCCAGGAATTTCGTCGATGCCAGCCCAATCAGATATGATGAATCCCTGAAAGCCTAACTCTCCTTTGAGCAAGTCGGTCATAAGATACTTATGCCCGTGCAGTTTCGTACCGTTCCAGCTGTTGTAGGATGCCATAATGGTTGCAGTTCCAGCCTCGATAGCAGCCTGATAGGGAGGGAGATGAAGCGCACGTAGTTCAGCTTCTGATATCCGCGCATCGCCACGGTCAATTTTGCCATTTTCTCCTGTGGACCATGTTGGGGCACCGTCACCAATGTAATGTTTGGTACATGCTGCGATGGCATCTTGGGAATTCAATGAAGCCCCCTGATATCCTGCTACTTGAGCACTACCTAGAGCAGCGATGAGGGTGGGGTCTTCTCCATAGGATTCATAAGCACGGCCCCAGCGCTCATCTCTGGAGTTGGCAACACAGGGGTCGAAGGTCCAATTGATACCGGTTGCACGTACTTCTTTGGCAGTGATATGGGCAATTTCTTGAACCAGATCAGGATTTCCTGTTGCTCCAAGAGCCACATTATGGGGAAATATGGTAGCACCCACCACATTGTTGTGTCCATGGACAGCATCAATGCCATACATGAGGGGAATACCCAACCGGCTTTCAGCAGCCAGTCCCTGAAAACGATCTAGCATATCCGCCCAGGAGCTGGGGGTGTTAGTCTCAGGAGTAGAACCTCCACCACTGAGGAGTGAACCGAGGTGTAAGTCTTTAATATCTTTTTCATCAATAAGGTAGCGTCTCTCAGCCTGGGTCATTTGCCCGACCTTCTCTTCAAGGGTCATCAGTTCTACGATGGCATCAACACTTTTACCCTGAACTGAAACATGTTTGATAACAGGTTCAGTGGAATTGCAGCTTATTAATAGTTGGACGATTCCCACAAGGACAAGAATTTTTAGAAAGGTGGTTTGCTTGATCATGATTGCTCCTTAGAATTGGACATGGATATCATAGGGTTTACTAATTCTATATATATTCAATTTAAGTGCCATTTCTCAGGATGGATTAGAAGGATCCCCGACGAATTTTTCGAATTTTCCTCGATCCGTATTTCCCTTCTGGAGTTGGACTGGATAATTGGTAAGAAAAATAAAGAGGTAAGTCTATGTAAATATGGTGATAATATCAAATAATTACATGGTAAAATAGGAGCGGAGCTTATCATTTTGGCATTGAAATGATATTTTATTAGATGCAAAAATATTTATTGAGCAGTTCAAGATGATTGAATTCGTAGTTCTCAATAGTTAAGGCTTGTATTGTTTTGATATGGCAATTATTATCATTTCAATAAAATGAATGCATATGAAGAAAAAGAAATTCAGCCAATTCCAGAGAGGATAAAATCCCTTTCAACCAGTCTACCCTTTTTGTTTTCCCTGGGGGCTTTGATATTTCTGATCTCATTTCTGATTTCATTTCTGATCTCTTCCTTTCCACTGGGGACAAATCCCCTGAATACCGATGGAATTGAGCGGGTATATTTTGCCGATAACATTGGAGTTGGACAAGCTGAGATCATTAGACAATTCAATGAACTTTATAGCGGTGAAGTGGAAGTTATTGCCATTGATCTCCCTTTTTCAAAATTCAACACCAATCAACGCAAAGATTTGATAGCCAGGAACTTACGAAGTCGCAGTAGTCGCATTGATGTCTTTTCTGTTGACCTGATCTGGGTGCCGCGATTTACAAAATGGGCAGAACCTCTAGCTCCTTATTTTGCACCTCAATTCTTGAATAAACTTGTACCTCAACCTCTCGAGACCTGCTATGTCGATGACATTCTCTATGCAATTCCATTGTATACTGATATTGGTGCCCTCTACTTCCGCAAGGATATGATTTTAGAGCTGCCTGATGGCGAGGCTATTGTTGAACGGATCAAGAATTCAATCACATGGGAAGAATTACTGGAACTGAGGGAGAAATATTTTTCTGGGAAACCCATGTTTGTCCCTCAAGCAGTTGCTTATGAAGGTTTGATCTGCAATTTTAATGAAATTCTAGGTGTGACCCTTCAAGATGATTCGACGGGAGAGCTGTTAGACCTATTAGATCCCCTGGTTATTGAGCGTACACGGTTTATGAAGGAAATGATTCAAACCAATTTTGCACCACGCGAAGCGCTTGATATGGTTGAGGATGATTGCATTCGTTTCGCTCTAGCCAATGATATACCCTTTGTTCGTGGATGGCCAACCGTAAATAATGAAAACTATCGGCGTTTTGATGCAGAGTTGTTTAAGAAGTTAGAAATAGCACCAGTTCCTCATTTTGCTGGAAGTGAACCTACACCGGTATTTGGTGGTTGGAACATGATGCTCTCAAGGCATTCACCAGTTAAGGATGCTGCCATCTTATTTATGAAATTTGCAGCTTCCATGCAGGGACAGAGCATTTTCTATGACAATGAAGGACTACTTCCAATCCAGCGTGAATTTTATGAGAATCGCAGCAGTGATCCCCATCAGGAGAGGGTACAGCTTATTCAACGTCTGATGATGAAGGGTATCCATCGACCCATGTTGCATCAGTATACCCTCATGTCTGATATTCTATCCCTACGACTGCATCAGATCCTTTCGGGTGAACTCAGTGTTGAAAGCGGTTTAGGATTGGCAAAAGAAGAAATTGATGCTGTAATCGCCAGAGGAAATACTCCTTGAAGCTTCCCCAGAAATTCGAAAGCTATCATTTCGAGATTCAGCACATTCTCGTACTGTTCATTGTGGTCGTTGTGTTTCAGACAGCCCTCTCGTTTATCAATAATCAGTCGACTCACCAGATATTTCAAGAAGCTATGGGATACTACCGTCGCGACTCTGCTGAGCGAGTAGCTGACCTTACCACAACAGCCATGGAACTACTCATAGAGCATGGTCGCAATGATGCTCCAAGTGATGATAATCGCCGCGAAAGCACAATTCGTTCATTCGACAAGCTCCTTAGTCAGCAGATGCTTCAGAGAAACATCGATGAGGTCTATCTATTGGTAAAGCAGGGTGGGAATGTACTTGCGCTGAGGGAGGGAGAGGAGATCTATGATCTCTATCTGGACCCGGATCCAGTCCTGGAGATTGAGAATCAACCAGCCGCTGAAAATGCACTCCAATACTATCATGATCATTACCAATCTCTGGTAGGTGAAGAGCAGATCATCAGCTCTCTGGAAGGCAACAATACCTTCCATGTCCTGGTGCCATTTTATGATAGAGGGGAGATTGCGGGAGCAACATATATGCGTGTAACTCCTGATGTGGCAGGTTTTCTATCACTGATTGAGTCCGCCTATAGTCAGAGTGGACTTTTGTTTACTGGGCTCATTCTCGTTGGTTTTTTGGCTATGTTTTTCATCTATTCCTATACTGCTCAGGAGCGGGATGAAGTGCAGCATCAGTTGTTCGATCAACGCTCCAAACAGCTCAGGGAGCAGGTGGAACACCAGAAGGAATCTCTTTTTACGAAACGAATCTATCATACCCACCACAAGGCTGAAAAAGTAATGGGCTTTATCAAGGAGGATCTGAGGAGCCTGGAGGATTCAAACCTCAATGAGACTCGCGACAGGGTGACGAAATATGCCAATTTTGTTTCTCGGGTGATCTATGATATGAAAACCTATGATCCACCATTGCACGTTATTAGAAATCCGATTTTTCGGACCAATATTAATGAAGTCATCCAGTTTGTAGTGGATAACATTTTTCAGCGCGTTTATACCATCAGCAGGAGCAATGCGGTGCAGGTGAAGCTTGAGCTTGCAGAGAATTTACCCATTGTTCATATCAATGAATATGTGATCTGGGAAATTATTGAGCCCTTGATCCAGAACTCGATTGAGCACAATGTGGATCATAATCTCGTGCTTGAGATCAGGACTCGATATGACAAGGCCGGGGGGCGGCTAACGGTTGAAATATGTGACAATGGAAAAGGTTTTCCTGATGAATTACTGGAAGTGGATAAGCAGGGTCGCAAGTTACTGTTTATGGAGTCGGTGAGTACCAAAGAGGGTAGTCAGAATTCAGGCTACGGATGTTATCTCGCCTGGGAAATCAGTCGAAGATGTGATTGGGTATTGGATGCCCACAATAATGATGAAGGAGGTGCCTGCTTTATATTGCAGGCCCCCATGGGATAGGGAATGGAACAAGACCAAATAAAAGTACTCCTTATTGAAGATGAAGAATTTGATGTTCGCCGAATCAAAAATACTATCAATCCATACCGTGAAAGAATTTCCATCAAAGATATTGTTTCAACAGGAGAGGATGCCCTTCAGACACTTGAGAAAAGGGGCCCTTATGATGTAGCTATCCTGGACTATCAGATTTCCGGTGGATTATACGGCGAGCGGCTCATTAAGCGACTCAAGAAGGTTGATCCCAGCATCCAGATCATTGTCATTACAAAAATGACCATCAATCAGACCGATCTACATTTCGCAAATCAGTTGATTGAGAGTGGAGCCTACTGGTTTGGTACAAAATATCCCTCGGATATCGAGGAATTTATTTATCAACCCACTGATTTCATTTTGACTATCATGAATGCGGCTGAGAAAAAACAGCTTGAGCAAGAGAAAATCCAGTCTCAGAGCCGATTGGATAAAAAAATTGACCGCATCCTTCAGGAGAGACCCATGCTGGGTGATTCTGAGGAAATATTGAAGGTTAGAGAGCGCATAGATAAGTATGCCGCCACCCATGCGAATGTGCTGATTATAGGTGAATCGGGAACCGGTAAGGAGCTCATCGCCAGAAACATCCATTACCTGAGCAACAGGCGCTATGAAAACTTTGTTACTGTGAACTGTGCTGCCATTCCAGATGAACTGATTGAGAGTGAACTTTTCGGTTTTCTCAAGGGGGCTTTTACAGGTGCAAAAGAGGATAAGGCAGGCCTCTTCGAACAGGCCAATCATGGAACCATTTTTCTAGATGAGATTTCTGAATTGCCCTATCAGGCGCAGGCCAAACTACTCCGCGTCCTAGAGACAGGAGAGATGGACAAAATTGGTAGAAAAAAGAGCTACCATGTCGATGTCAGGGTCATTGCAGCTACAAATAAAAATTTAAAGGAGCGGATGAAAAAGAATCTGTTCCGCGAGGACCTTTATTACAGATTGAATATTCTCAATATCCAAGCTCCGGCCCTCAAAGAACGCAAAGAGGATATTCGTACCCTGATTGATTATTTTGTGGGACACCACTGTCGCGACCTGAGTATTGTTCTTCCTGCCATCACAGACGATGCTTGGAATATCCTGGAGCAATTTCATTGGCCGGGAAATGTTCGACAACTTAAGAATGTAGCACAAAGGTTGGTCATATTGAGCAATGATGCTATCACACAGGAAACTGTGGAATTGGCAATGGATATTCAGGCACAAGACAAGGTCACAGGTCTGACCCACCCCGTATTTTCACAAGAGAACATCCTCCCTCTAAAAGATGTGGAGCAAAATTTTCGCAAGCAGTATTTCGAGTTTGTCCGACAACACAGTCGAACCGATACAGAAGCTGCTGGAAAACTGGGGCTGGCACCTCCCAATTTTCACCGGATGTGCAAGGAACTCGGACTGAAGTAGATATTTGGTTCCCCGTATAGAATTATCATTATAATAACAATATTATTCCTATAATAAGTCAAACAGGTCATTTACTCGTTAAAAAATATTCAATTCGAACAAGCAATTCTAGTTAATATATTTATTATTAAGAACTGATTGTATTCCTGTATGCCCCTGTTATTCAACAACTTAACATAAACATTATGGACCGTATAAGCCAAAACTGAAACGCTTAAAGTCAGGAGCGATCTAATCATGGCATAACTGGTCTGGTATTTGACTATAGATGAATAGTTAATGAGAAATTACGAACTAAATAAGCTGACTATCAGGGATGACGCATGAGCGGACTAGATTTCGTCGTCATCATCCTGTACTTCGTTCTCGTCATCGGAGTCGGGATTTACTTCTCACGACGCAACACGAACAGCACTGAATACTTCCTGGCTGGCAGAAATGTCGGGTGGATCGCCATTGGTGCCTCCCTCTTTGCCTCAAACATTTCAAGTGAACATTTTATCGGGCTAGCTGGTACTGGTTCCAGTAGTGGTTTGGCTGTAGGCCATTTTGAATGGTTGGCTGCTTTCATGGTACTCTTCTTGGGTTGGATATTTGTCCCCTTCTATTTGAAGTCAGGTGTCTTTACCATGCCTGAATTTCTGGAAAAACGATATGGCAAAGCTAGTCGTAGGTATTTAACCTCAGTCTCCATTATTGCATATGTCATCACAAAAATATCCGTAACCCTTTATGCTGGCGGCTTGCTGATTCACAAAATTTTAGGCTGGGATATGATGACCTCAGCCATCGTTCTCATCGTGGTTACTGGAATCTATACCATAGCTGGTGGACTGAGCGCTGTGATCTACACTGAATTGGTTCAGGCATTCATCCTCATTGGGGGTGCCATCGCATTGACACTCCTTGGTTTAAATGAAGTAGGAGGCTTTACTGGACTTCAGGCCAAATTGCCTGTGGAATATTTCCAGATGTTCAAGGCTTTTGATCACCCGGATTTTCCCTGGACGGGAATCATTTTTGGAGCGCCCATTCTCGGTGTTTGGTATTGGTGTACGGATCAGTTCATCGTCCAGCGTGTATTAAGCGCAAAAAATATCAACCACGCACGGTCAGGAGCAATCCTGGCTGGTTTTCTAAAGATCTTACCCGTATTCATTCTCGTACTCCCTGGTTTAATTGCAGCAGCCCTATTTGGAACAACAGGGGATGAGGCCTACCCAACTCTGGTTACGAGCTATTTATTACCCTCTGGAATCAAGGGAATTGTGATTGCTAGTCTTCTGGCCGCTCTGATGTCATCACTTGCCAGTGTTTTTAACAGTACATCTACACTCTTTACCATCGACTTCTACAAAAATTTCAGACCGGATTCCTCAGAAGCTGAGTTGGTCCTGGTAGGAAGACTTGCTACCACGGTTATGGTTGTACTCGGTGTACTCACAGTTCCACTCATCACCATGTTGAGTGGTCAGCTGTTTGTTTACCTGCAAAGCGTGCAGGCCTATATCAGTCCACCCATTGCAGCCGTATTCATCCTGGGAATATTCTGGAGCCGGGCGAATGCCACTGGAGCGATCTCTGCTTTGGGAGTTGGGGCTGTGCTGGGAGCATCAAGATTTGTTCTGGAAATTCTTGTTAAATCTGGGACCTCACTGGGTGGTTTTGAATGGTTTGCCACTATGAATTTTTTGCATTTTGCCGTTTTCTTGTTCCTGGTCTCTGTGGGCGTGCTTGTGACAGTCAGTCTCATCACAGTAGCTCCACTGAAACATCGAATTTCTGGACTCACTATGGCAACTGCCTCCGAGCTGCAGACTGATCTCAGTCGTCGGATGGATGAGCAGGATGCCAAGTGGAATAGAAACAATATTATAGCATCGGTAGTGTTGGTAATAGCTATCATAGGGCTATGGATAAAATTTGCGTAAATTATGAAGATACAACAACACAAGGAGGTTACACAATGAAGACAGTGTTACGTTTTAGCATGGTTCTTACTCTCCTAATGGTTGTGGGTCATGCACAGGTCATCAATAATTTTGATGCCGCCCCTGCAGACACAGCCTATTGGGAATGGTTTGAGCCAGTAACTGAAGGCGGTACAGCAGATCTGGCTGCACATTATGCCATCAGTACCGGCGCAGATTCATCCCTGGGATGGATCGAGATGAGCTATGTTAACGACATCGTACTGGAAGGTACTGGAGCGATGCGGGTTGACTATAGTATTCACAATTCAGAGAGCTGGGGTGGTTACACCAAGATCCAGCATCGTTATCCTGATACACTAAGTACAGGTGTATACGATTGGTCCCTGTATGATAGTCTTTCTTTTTCATACTATAATGTGGTTCCTCAGGACTCATTGGGTCGCGTTCACCTCAGACTTAATCTCTTGGATTATGGTGATATCACAGACTCCAGTTATAGTGATCTAGGTGAATTCTGGTATTCCTTCAGCTATATCCTGGATGATGAACCAGGCTGGAATACAGTTAATATGGCGCTCGTGGGTGATGACAGCTGGGGTAACACCGGTTGGACACACACAGGTTGGTCAGGAACTCCTGGAAACCTTCAGTTAGACAAAGACAAGATCAAAGGCTTCGCAATGGAGTTTTCCGTAAGTGGTAGCGGTATTGGCGATGTTGTAACTGGTTCCGTTATTTTTGATGATTTCAGGCTTACTGGGTCAAAAAATAAGTTGACCAATGGTGGATTTGAATCTGCTGATGATCAAGAAGATGATTTTGGCTGGGGTGTTGCCCATGCTGGTGATGGTGCTGCACACGCACGCATCGTGGCTGACAATGCTGTAGCACGCACTGGTGAAAAATTTGGTGAATTAGGTGTTGAAAATGGCGCAGCATGGGCTGTTTTCTATACTGAAGATTCTATTCCAGCTGCTCAGGGTGAAACCTGGGAATTAGGTGGATATATCAAAAATATCTCTGAAACTCCTGGTGAGGGAGCTTTTGGTGGATATAAGATTGAAGCAAAAGATGCTGCTGGAGTCGTGCTTCATAGTACAGGTGATGTTCTCTTTGAAACAACCACTGATTATGAAATGTACACAGCCTCCATGGTTATGCCTGAGGGTACTGTACAGGTAGCAGCAGTGCTGGTTGCAACCCGTTGGGATGGATCAAATGTAAACTATGCATATGATGATCTATATTTCATGAACATGGGTAATGTTGATACAACAGGTACTGTAGCGCCATTAAATGTCAGCGCACTTCCTGGAACCAACTACAACCTGGTTACCTGGGAAGATGTACCTGGTGAAGAGGGTGAAACCTATGCTGTATACGCAAGTATGGCTCCTATCACTGATGTGACTGATCTAGCCGTTGATGTGGTAGCATCGGGTCATCTTGAAGGTGCACCCAGTGTTGTTCATTACTTGTATACACCTGATGATGATACTTCGGTTGAGTATTACTACGCCGTAGTCTGTACTGATGCTTCAGCAAATCCAGGTGCTGCAGGTTTGTCACCAAGCTCATACACGAATACCGCTTTAGGTATCCCAACGATCAAAATGGAAGCTCCTGCTGATTTTGTAGCTGATGGTTTCTTTGATGAATGGTCTGATGTCACTCCTTTCTTCATTGGAGCTCCAAACTCATGGGGCATTTCCAGTATCTGGGGAGCTGTTGATGACAATGATGATGCTTCAGCCAATCTGTATATGGCCATGGATGATGATTTCATGTACATCGCTGGTGAAGTGACAGACAATGTATATGCTGGTTTTACTGGCGAAGGTAACTGGTGGGAAATGGATGCCTTTGAACTGTTCTTCGGTCTATACGACTGGACAGGTCCAAGACATAATGCCATGTACCGTGGTGACAAACCAGATTACAAATTGGTTTTCTCTGAGAACACCATGGTTCGTGATGTCGATGGTCAGTTAACGATGGCCACATCAGGTGATGGAAACTACTATTTTGAAGGTTTCAACCCTGATTACGTATTTGAAGCCAAAGTATCTCTCGACTCATTGGCCACAGCCAATGGATTTACGGATGCCCGCTTTCATCCAGCAAATGGTATGCGTATTATCATGGAACCCGTTATTCATGATAATGATGGCGGTGGTGCCTGGGAAGGAAACGTCCAGAGCTCACCAAACAATACTGACAATGCCTGGCAGACAACTGCTGTATGGTCACATTCCTATATCTCAGGAACTGTTGGTGTTGAAGATGTAGAGACACCTGCTACCTATTCACTGAGCAGCAACTATCCTAACCCCTTCAATCCAAGCACAATCATCAATTACGAAATCGGTCAATCCGAGCACGTAAAATTGACAGTGTTTAATGTATTGGGTCAGGAAGTAATGACGCTGGTGAACAATGTTCAGCAGGCTGGAACTCATGAGATTCAATTCCAGGCTGGAACACTTGCTTCAGGTGTTTATATGTACCGCTTAGAAGCTGGTAACTTTACCAGTACCCAAAAAATGATCTTGATGAAATAAGATTGTTGACGTTTTAGAGAAATAAACTGTGCGGGGGGATGGACACTTAAAGTTCGTCCCCCTTTCACATAGCCAACTGGTAGATGATGATGAAATTTGATTTAGAAAAGCTCCGCCGTAGACTTTTAACAGTGACAGGATTGTCTCTTATGCTTGCAGGTAGTCTTCAGGCACAGACAACGGGGAAAATCGCCGGAACAATCATTGATGACGTAACCGGAGAGCCACTTCCCGGAGCAAATGTTATCTTGCTGGAAACACAGATGGGTGCCGCGGCCGATATAGAAGGAAGGTATTTTATCCTTAATATCCGCCCGGGACATTATGACTTGCGTGTTGATATGATTGGATACGCTCCCGTCGTTGTCGAGTCCATCCCTGTTTCAATCAATAGGACTGTTCCCGTTGATGTGCGCATGAAAGTGGCCACAATTACTGGTGAAGTCGTTGTTGTTGAGGTCGAACGGGCAGCTATCAAGAAAGATCAGACTGGAACGATCAAGAATATCTCATCAGAACAGTTGGAGATGTTACCTGTAGAAAGCCTTGGTGCAGTAGTCAACATGCAGGCAGGGGTGGTAGATGGTCACTTCAGGGGAGGTAGATCAACTGAAGTTTCTTATCTCATCGATGGTGTTTCTGTTGATGAGACTTTTGGAGGTCAATTTGCCTCAGTAGAGATCGAACCTGAATCTATCAAGGATCTCGAAGTTATTACGGGGACATTTAATGCAGAGTATGGCCGCGCCATGAGTGGTGTGGTAAATGCGGTTACTAAAGACGGCAGTAAAGAATTTCATGGCTCTTTCTATACAGGAATGGCCAATTATATCACCGGAAACGATGATATATTCAAGGGTATTGAAACCCTCAGTGTAAATCAAAATGAAGACTATAAATTTCAATTAAGTGGTCCAGTACTTGGAGACAAAATTACATTTTTTGTCAATACACGTTATCAGCATAATCGCAACCACCTCAATGGTATTTCCCGTTATAATGTCGATGATTTTAGCGACTATACGTCTGAAATTACGGCGGGTTGGATCACCGAGAATGAGGGTGACAGTGTATTGGTACCCATGAATGGTTCCTTAAACCGTTCCTTCCTGGGGAAGATGGTGTTCAACATGTCAGGTGGCATAAAATTTTCGCTCATGCATTCCATAAATAATGATCGTTGGGATGGCTACGATCATGGGTCGCGTTACAACCCACATGGGATGGCCAGCAGCTATCGTGAATCAAATTTCACAGTTTTTCAACTTAACCACTTGCTTACCAATAGTCTTTTTTATGAACTGAAACTTTCCTCAATGGACACCTACAATGGCAACTATGTATATAGGGAAAAGCTAAGTTCAAAATATGTTAACGATATCTATTCCAATAGTTATGGCGTAGGAGTCAGCACAGGTGGACAAAATAAAGATCACAGCGAACGCTGGATGATAGATAACGCTGCCAAATTAGACTTAACCTGGCAGATCAATTCTCATCACAATATCAAAGCCGGTCTAAACTATGTACAGCACGATCTAACCAACCAATGGCACAATATTCGGAATAAGTATGAGGGAACACCCCTCGCCGTATTTACCTATGAACCAGTGGTTTACGGTGATAGTTCAGTTTATGCTGATGTATATACCGTTACTCCATCTGATTTTGCCGGATATATCCAGGATAAAATGGAATATGACGAGATGGTCATCAATTATGGTATCCGCTATGATTGGTTTGATCCTGCAACCCGTTACCCCAGTGACCTGAGAAATCCTGCCAATCAGTTGTTCTTTGAAGATGATAGCTCAAGGACATCAACCTATCCTGAAACCCCTAAGACCTTTCAGGTGAGCCCCAGGATCGGCCTGGCTTATCAATTGGGTAGTGCTGCAATTCTGCACTTTAGCTACGGACATTTCTTCCAGTTGCCACCTATGTATGCCATGTACCAGAATCACTCATTCCTCATAGCGCCAAGCGATTATTCCACCACCATGGGTAATTCCAATCTGGAGGCTGAAAAAACAGTTGCCTATGAAATTGGACTCTGGCAGGAGGTCGCCTCGGGTGTGGGAGTTGAAGTATCTCTGTTTTACAAGGATATCTATAATTTGTTGAGTACCAAAATTATCAGTACCTACAACCAAATTGAATATGGGATGTACACCAATAAGGATTACGGGAACGTCCGTGGTCTTGAAGTTAAATTTGATGTATTCAAGAATCCCATCAATGTCTGGTTGAATTATACTTTGCAATACACTCGTGGAAATGCTGATTCACCAACACAATCATTTGACAGGGCCGGTTCAAGTCAAGATCCAGTAAATAAATTTATTCCCATGAGTTGGGATCAGAGACACACCTTAAATGGAACCCTTGGATATATAGGACCTAATTATGGAGTTTCACTTACTGGATACTTCAATTCAGGAGCCCCTTATACATTCTCTCCACAGGGTGAAAGTATTCTTGCTCGCGTAAATCTTTATCCAAACAATGATTATCGTCCAATTCGCTATCATGCTGATCTAACGGCATACTACAACATGAAATTGTTAAAAGGGATGAACCTTAAATTTGATCTGTCAGTATATAATCTGTTTGATCGACTAAACGAAAACTGGGTTAATGGTGAAACTGGACGTGCCTATACGGCCATTGTCACCGATGCTGATCTTTCAAACTTCAAGGAAGATTTCTTCCCATATAGTGAACTTTACCAAGACCCCTCAGCATTTAGCGCTCCCCGCCAGGTTAAACTTGGCGTTGGCCTGTCATTCTAGGAGGATGCAATGAGAATTCGTCCATATCTTTTGTTAATTGCAATCCTTGCCATAGGAACATCAAGTATTCTAGGACAGGGTAGACCCTTTGTGGGACCCATTGATCCAGCTGGGGATCCGGAATTTGAACGTGAAGGCTACATGACCGGTAACCGTGTCCTCATGTACTTTCAGAATACTACAGAACTTTCAGCCTGGCGGAAACCCAATGTTTCGCGCTGGCCCAACAACTCAGCTGGCTCAAAAATGGTTGATGGTATGGGGCTGCTGCTTGGTGCGAAAGTATATATTAAAGATGATCCCAATACACAGGTTGATACCATACCTCTTACGGATTGGGCTTCAGTTCTCATGAATGACCATCACACCATGTATTATCTCCAGACCAGTTATCGTGAGGAGATGGATGTCAATCTTACTGGCGATGTGGAATGGGGTTTATACCCTGTGGAAGGCTACTCAAATTTAATAAGTGAATATCCTGCCATGAGTCACCTGCCAGCTTCCTGGCCTGCAGCAGGCTGGCCGTCAGTGGATTATGCTCTCAAATGGCCTGGTGAATGGAATGGTCGTTTTGGTCGTGGTGTCACCTACGCAGATATGGAAGCATATTTTGTGGTGAATGATGCTCAGGATCAGGAATACCTCGGTGTGGAGGATCTGGTAAAATATTATCCCAGACCGGGAAAATCCATCCAGGCCAATGCTACTCAACAAGCTGGCGCACCATGGGGTGGTCTTGGATTGCGCGTCGAACAACGCGGTTTCCAGTGGAATAACCCCCAGGCTCGAGATGCAATATTCTGGGAGTACTCAATCGCAAATACCTCAGATTATGATCTTTTAGAAGTGGCTTTTGGCTATTGGGTTGACAATGCCATTGGTCATAACGCAGTTGGTGCATCAGATGGAGATGACGAAAAAGGTTACTTCGATGATGAGCTGGATATGTCCTATTCATGGGATGTTTCTGGACGTGGTGTCGGTAATGTGAAAACAGGAACCATGGGATTCGCTTATTTGGAAAGTCCTGGAGTTCCCAATGACTTTATTGACAATGATGACGATGGTCTCCTGAATGAAAAACGGGATAACGATCCAATCGCCATGGTTGGCTCACACGATAATATTGCCGATCTTCAAAAGTTCCTGGATTTCTATAAACTGGCTGAGTCAGACCTCCGTCCGCACTGGGATGCAGATGAGGATCAGGATTGGGAAGATGGATTTGACGCCAACGGTGATGGAATCTATCAACCTGCAGAATATTTCGGTGATGATGTAGGTCTAGATGGCGTCGGACCAGGTGAATTGAACTATACCGGTCCAGATGAAGGTGAATGTGACCATATGCCATCATTCAGGGAGGGTCAAGGTTGCGAACCAAACTTTAACTTTACTGATGTTTCTGAATCTGATATGGTAGGTTTAACTGCCTTTCAGATGTTTCCTGTTCCAAGTCACTCCATATCAAATACTACGACCTGGTTTAAGAATGACCAGGCGATGTGGGAATTGATTGCCGCTGATTCTCTGGAAGAGTACACCACCAATACATCAAACCTGATCGAGGTCTTTGCATCGGGTCCTTTTGCATTGCCACAAGGCTTGACAGAACGAATTTCAATGAGTGAGCTCCACTCCTATGATGATCTTGATGGTCTCAACGATGATGATCACAGGGCTCCTGCACTCTATGAGCTCAAAAAGATCGTTCAGGTTATCTACGAAAAAGATTATCGCTTTGCACAACCCCCTAAGATGCCAACGCTCACAGCAACTCCTGGCGATGGCAAAGTGATCCTGACCTGGGATGATATTGCTGACACTCGCACAAGAGATCCATTTGTTGGGAATGTCAATGATTTCGAAGGATATAAGATCTATCGTTCAACAGATAAATTCCTGGCAGATCCAGAAACCATCACGGATGGCTTTGGCCAACCAACCTTTAAGACATCCATTTTTCAATGCGATCTCAAAAATGGGAAGCAAGGCTTCACCGATTTTGGACTGCTAAATGGAACTGCTTACTATCTTGGTTCTGAGACCGGATTGTCCCACAGGTACATTGATAATAATGTCCAGAATGGTCGAACCTATTACTATGCAGTGGTGGCCTATGATTATGGCGCCCCCAATATCGGTCCTGGCATTTCTCCTTCTGAGAACAATGCCGTTATTGAATTAGATGAGGGTGAGGAAGTTCGTTCCTACGGTAAAAATGTTGCCATTATGACACCTCGCCAATCAGCGGCTGGATATGAGCAGCCAGAGTTGGCTCTCATAGAACCTGAAAATCTCTTTGGTACAGGTACAGTAACACCCCAGATACTTTCAAATGCCGGTCTCAAAGAGAATCATACATATATCGTTACTTTTGAGTCTGATACCATCAAGGAACTGAGTAGTTATGAACATGGTTTATTCTATTCCACCAGTGGTTTTTCCATTCTGGATGAATCAGATAGCAATCGGGTGGTTTATAGTGAAAATGTAGATCACTTCACCGGGAGTAATATCCTAAGTATTGAGGGAGACTCATTACTCACAGCTCAGGGCTATTCAGACTTTGTCACACTCAACCCTGATGGTGTGAGTTCAGACGTCTTTGATGGATTGCAAATAGAGATCGATCCAGGTGTGCTTGTTCCAGAGTATAGCTATGCACGCTCTGACTGGTTGATAGGTAGTGGATTGATCAATATTGTACCCTCAGAGCTTGAGTCACGTCTCCTGGCCTGGGATTATGACATTATTTTCACCAATGATGATTCTGCCTATGTTGGAAAAGCGAGAGGTGGTACAGTGAGAGATGTGGACGGTTCGAGTGGTCTCGACGTCCTCTGGCAAGAACCTTTTAGTTTTTATGTTCTCAATACTAGTTTTGTTGATACCAACAACATGTACGATACTTTTGACATGGTTGCCATTGACCTTGATGGCGATGGCGAGTTCAACAAGTTTAATGATAAGATCCTGGTTGGTGTCCAGGACAGAGATCGCTGGAAGGCAACAGTCTTTGAGATTAACTTCAAGTTTGTTACGGAGAATACTTTCCCTGAAGCAGAAGATGTCTATGAAGTAAGATTCAATAGACCTTTCTTTGAGACAGATTCGCTTAGGTTCACAGTACAGAGTTCGGGTGAGCTTGATATTGTGAGTTTACGAACAAAGATGGATAGTATTCAGGTGGTCCCCAATCCATATGTTGTCACCAACATGATGGAAACTGCCGTTGCGAATCCATTTCTCAATCAGCGCCGAAAATTGATGTTTACTCACATTCCTGCTGAGTGTGTCATCACCATCTTTACAGTGAGCGGGACGCTTGTTGATCGCATCGTTGTTGACAATGCAGATCCAGAGAACGGAATTGCTCACTGGGATATGCTAACCAGGGAGGGGCTGGAAATTGCAGCCGGCATGTATCTCTACCACATTGAAGCAATGGGGACAGATACCCCTGAAACCAAAACCGGCAAATTTGCCGTTATCAAATAAGGAGGTGTGAAATGAAACGTATCGCAATCTTTCTCGTCATCGTCCTCCTGACAGCATCTATAGGTTTTGGCGAACAAATAAATCGTTATGGTTCCACAGCTGCCAGTTTCCTTGAAATTGGAATGGGTAGCGCACCATCTGCAATGGGTGAAGCATATGTCGCTGTGACTGGAGACTTAAGTTCAGTCTATTGGAATCCAGCAAGTGTTGCTTACTTGAAGAAGAGCAGTTTCTCTCTCATGTATCAGCCCTGGCTCGTAGATATCAATACGATCTTTGCCAGTGGTGCTGTTGTGATGCCTGGGGTTGGGACATTTGTAGTCTCGTTGACACAGGTGGGATATGGTGAGATGCAGGTTACTACACTTGCTAACCAGGATGGAACCGGAGAATTCTTTACAGCCAATGATTTCGCAGTAGGTCTCTCTTATGCCAGGAAAATAGCCAATTGGTTCTCCTTTGGTGCTACGGCTAAAATGATCAATTCCCAGATCTGGCATGAGAGCGCCTCTGCGTTTGCAGTGGACTTGGGAGTAATTGTGAAAACGCAATTCTTTTCTCCAACTGGAGAAAAGGGGAATGGTCTTGATATCGGTATGAGTATCTCCAACTATGGAAGTCGCATGCAGTACGATGGTATCGATCTGATTCAGCCCATTGATATTTCAATTGATGAGACAGGAAACTACGGAGATGTCATTGGACAATACCGGACTCAAGCCTGGGAACTTCCTTTGATGTTTAGAATTGGTCTCTCCTATAAGCCCATTCAGACAAGTTTTAGCAGTCTCACACTTGCTGCTGACGCCTTACACCCAAACAACAATTCAGAATCCATCAATGTGGGTGCTGAGTACGCCTTGAAGATATCCAATGCAGGCAAGTTCTTTGTACGTGGGGGCTACAAGGCCCTTTACATGGATGAGACAGAGTTTGGTCTCACTGCAGGTGGCGGTATCGAGTTGTTCGCTAGGGGCAACCGTTCGGTGAAAGTAGATTATGCTTTTAAGGAAGCAGGTATTCTGGGGAGGACTCACGCCTATACGATTGGCTTGACCTTCTAAATCATGAATATTCCAACAATAAAAGCCACCCCTGTGATAATTCTTGGGGTGGCTTTGTTGCTTTTACTGAGCTGTGAATCTGTACCTACTCCTGCAGGAGAAGTGCTGGCACAAGTGGGTGATCGAGTGATCACCAAAGAAGATTTCATGCGTCGCTCAGAGTACACGATGCGACCTGACTATTGCAGTGGCTCAAATTACATCCACAAGAAAATCATTTTAAACAGTCTTATCGCTGAGAAGCTTTTAGCACTGGAAAACCCGCAATCAGCCATTCAAGCAGATGCTGACTTCAATGCTTATATCCAGGGTCGCCAAGAACAGACGATGCGACAGTGGATGTATAAGAAACAAGCCTATGATGTTGTAGAAGTTGATTCCACAGAAATGAGAAGAGCGAATCGTCTGGCCAGTCGAACCTATGATATTCAATATGTCACGCTTCCCGACTCCAATGCCCTGAAGTCCTGGAATCAGGCCACAGGGGATGGCTACGATTTTGAAACCCTGGCCAAGACCCTGAGTGTTTCGGATTCCATTCCCCAGAGAGCCTTCAGTTGGTTTGACCGTGAAGATCAAACAATTTGGAGCGCAATTTTTGATTCTGAACACCAGAAAGGGGAGGTGATTGAACCCATACTCCTGGAGAATGGCCAGAATATCATCATGAAAATTGAGGGGTGGGTAGACAGACCAGCCGTTTCAGAAGCCAGTAAATTGCAGCAGTGGGATGATGTCCATACACGTCTCCTGGAAGTTAAAGCTGATGGAGTGTATACCCGCTATGTGGGTTCCATCATGGCTGACATAGCATTGACGCTCAACCGCGAGGTTTTCAAACCTTACTCCGTTCGCAGTGCAGAACTATTTTTAAGATCTTCTGAAGAAAAAGAACGAATGCTTAACCAGGCAGTCTGGAATGCTGAGGAACAAGTATTTACCCAATCCCTGAATGATTTACCTGGTGGTATACCCAGTGATGCCGTCCTCTTCGATGTGAATGGTGACTCCTGGAGCATAGATCGCTTTGAATCTTATCTGAAAAAACATCCCCTGGTCTTCAGAAGTAGAAAGATGTCGCATAGAGAATTTCCAGAGCAACTTAAATTTGCAATCGCAGACTTGATACGTGATTTCTATATCACCGATGAAGCCTATAAATTGGGTTATGACAAGGTTCCAAATGTTGTCCAATCAACACAGATGTGGCAAGATCACTATGTCAGTCGTCAAGGTCGCAATGATCATCTCAGATCTGTGATCGATAGTTCTTCTGATAGCCTGAAGCTCAGCGAAATGGATATGCTTGAAGACTATATGGATCCCTATGTAGATTCACTTCAGGAGAAGTATTCAGACGTGATCAGTATTAACACAGATTTGTTTGAGAAACTGGAATTAAGCACAATTCCTATGATGGTGAGCAATCGCAATGTTCCCTTTCCCCTGGCAGTCCCTGCTTTTCCACGCTTAACCACAGATAACAAACTAGATTATGGCAAGAAAATGGAGCAATAGCCATGGTGAAGAGCTTTTCCAAATTCAGTTTGTTGATTCTGCTTGGATTAATGGTAGTGGATGGCACCCATGCCCAAAATTTTAGAGGGGCCGAGTTAAGAACCCATGAATATTTTCAATATGGCAGATTTGAAGTAAGGCTGAAGTCTCCCCAGGGAGAAGGATTCTTAGCCAGCTTTTTTACTTATAATGATCAATACCCTTCCACCGACTGGTGTGAAATTGATTTTGAGATTCTGGGTCGCTGGCCAGACAATGTTGATGTAAATGTCATCGATGAAAATGGATCCCATCTAAGACAACACCCTCTGGATTTCAATCCACATATCGATTTTCATACTTATGCCTTCGAATGGACCCCGGAATACGTCGCCTGGTTCATCGATGGGGAGGAATTTTACAGACAGTCCGGGGGACATATCGCCCATCTCTCTGAAACCGCCAAACTGATGATGAATATCTGGACCCCTGCCTATACAGATTGGGTAGGTTTTATTGAAACATCAACCATGCCTAGATATGCCTATTATGACTGGGTATCCACAGCAACCTATACTCCTGGAAGCGGTAGTGTTGGCACTGACCTAAATTTTACACCTCTCTGGACTGATAACTTTGATGCTCATGTTGATACACGCTGGGAAATGAGTGATGGTCACACCTGGAATGGAAACAATTCACTACTGGTCGCTGAAAATATTGTTTACCAGGATGGATATATGATCCTCTGTCTCACAACGCCTGGAGCTGAGGGGCTCAACGACAACACACCTCCTGGAATCCTATGGTCCAGGGCCCATAGTGCTGATTCAGTCGTTATCAGGTTCAACAAAGAATTGGATATAGACCACACCAATCAAACCACCATATTTACAGTACCAAATCATCCTATTTCTGAAATGACACTGTATGAAGACATGCTGACGGTGGGTTTGAAGGTTGAGGGTTTAGATATCACTTCTTCAGCAACTGTCTATGCTCAAAACCTCCTGGATCAATCTATCAATGGGAATTCAACTGTAGTCGATTTTGTACCTATTTATATGCCATGGCCTCTTGAGCTACCTATCAATATTGACTGTGCCGGACCTGGAGCACAAGGCTTTCTCCCAGATCAGTGGTGGTCACACGAGGTTGAGTATGGTCATTCTGGCGGAAATTACCAGATTGCAGCAAATTATCCGGATCTTGCAGGAACAGAACTTGATTCTGTGATGGCAACTTCATTGAATAGATATTCGCGTTATCATATCAGGTTGGCCCCTGGTGTTTTTGATATACAGCTTCATTTTGCCGAACACTCATATGGGGCTGCAGGGGAGCGTGTCTTTGAGTTGTTTGTTGAGGACTCTCTTGTTGTTGCAGAATTGGATGTTTTCGATCAAGCTGGTAACACGGCGATCTACACTGTCACCCTCAACGATTGGGAAATAACAGATGGCACTCTGGATATCGTTGGAGCTGCCCTTATGTATGGATGGTCCTATACCTATGCAGGTCCTCTCTTGAATGCCATTCAAATTGATGGGAGCTATTGGGTTGGTCTGGATGAAAACCAGACGCCAGAGGAATACAAGTTGTCAAAAATTTATCCCAATCCATTTAACCAGTCGGCAAAAATGGAATTTACTGTCCCAGAAACAACGGTACTGACCATTTCGCTATTTGATTTGCGTGGAGCCGAAGTTAAGACGATTACATCACAACAATATAGTCCAGGCACTTACCAGCTTGAGATCAATGCTGGAGAGCTATCCAGTGGCGTTTATGTGGTGAGGTTGATGGCTGAAGATTTCCAGCAAAATAGAAAAGTATTGTTGCTGAAATGAGTGCTCAATGAAGATCCATCATCTCCTCCAAACATCAGCTCTCCTATTCAGTTTGGTGTTGATCATCCAATGCCAAGAAGCTGAGACACCTCCAACAGAAAAGGTTATCGATCCCTATGAGCTGGAAGGCTGGACCCTGACATGGCAGGATGAATTTGATGGCGATAGCGTGGATGTTCAAAAGTGGGTCATTGCCGATGGTCACTGGTCCCACAATGGAGAAGAACAATATTACGCGCCTGATGAGGTCTATGTTGAGGATGGCAACCTGCGTCTTCGTTCCCGATATCGTCAGTATCATGACCAATCATTTACCTCTGGACATATCCATTCCCAATATTTTCAACGTTATGGCCGCATAGATATCAGCGCACGTCTACCTGGCACCAAAGGGATGTGGCCAGCATTGTGGCTACTGTCCGCAAATGGAGGATGGCCGCCTGAAATAGATATTCTTGAACTCCTGGGGCATGAGCCCAATACCGTTCACATGTCCGCCCACTGGGGTCCACTGGAAAATGGTCAAAAGCCCTGGGAAATTGGACAAACCGCTACGGCTCATTTTACCGGTCCAGATTTCACACAGGACTTCCATTTATTTACGCTTGAGTGGTATCCTGATAGCTTGCGATGGCTCATTGATGATGTGGTGCGATTCAAAAGTCTTGATGGCATTCCCCACGAGCCCATGTACCTGATCATGAATACCGCTGTTGGGGGATTTTGGCCGGGTAGTCCTGATGGGACAACAATCCTTCCCCAATATCATGATATTGAATATGTAAGGTTCTATGAGCTCAATGAAGAAAATTAACATTCTCTTACTACTTCTAGTGCTCGTTGTACCACTGAAAGCCTTTGTTCACTCAGAAGGTCACAACATGGTAGATGCTGATGGAAATCTCGCCTTAATGAAAGGGATGGGACTGGGCGGTTGGTTGGTACCAGAAGGATATATGCTCCATACCATATCTCAATCACCTACAACCATTCGCAATGATATTGTAGATGTTGTGGGGGAAGCCGGTGCAGAACAATTTTATACCGCATATCATGAAAATTATGTGACCCGGGAAGATATTGCTGAATTGGCTGAGTGGGGTTTTGATCATGTAAGAATGCCCTTTCACTATAACATGTTTTCACCCTACCGGGGTGTCTGGAGTGAATGGGGTTTTGAGGTGACTGACTCTCTTATCGCTTGGTGCTCTGATGTCGGTATGCATGTTGTCCTGGATATGCACTGTGCCCCTGGTGGACAGAATGCAGGTCCCATAAGCGACAGTGATGGGACTGCCCGTCTATGGTTGGCAGACTCAAATAAAGCTCACACCATCGAAATTTGGGAAGCTATTGCACAGCGGTATGTGAATGAACCCTGGGTGGGAGGTTATGATCTGCTGAACGAACCTGTTCTTCACGAAGGTGTAACTGCCCAGGAGTTTAGATCTCTTTATGTGAGTATCCGCAATGTTATCAGAGCAGTTGATAACAACCATATGCTCTTTATTGAAGGGAATTGGTACGCAACGGATTTTACCGGGTTGACACCA
Source organism: Fidelibacterota bacterium (assembly GCA_018650445.1). Lineage (GTDB taxonomy): Bacteria > Fidelibacterota > UBA8477 > UBA8477 > JABMPR01 > JABMPR01. The sequence goes on along the minus strand of JABIFX010000023.1, from coordinate 9,590 downwards.
CCCTTTGATATCAATATGGCTTATAGCTTTCATAAATACTGGAGTGTTAATGACCGAAATTCTATTCAGAGCTATCTGAATATGCGCGGTGCACACAATGTTCCTCTCTGGATGAGTGAGACAGGTGAAAACTCCAATATGTGGTTCCACGATGCAGTGCAATTGTTTGAGGACAACAATATCGGATGGTGTTGGTGGACCACGAAGAAATTTGAAACAATTACCTCACCATACTCAGCACCTCTTCCAGCAAATTGGGATGTGCTACGTAATTATTGGCAGGGGACAGGAGCACAACCAGCTGCTCAAACTGCCCAGGCAATCCTCATGGAATTTGCCGACAATCTGAAAACAGAGAACTGCCACTATAGCCCTGGTGTTGTGGCTTCCTGGTTTAGTCCAGAATTCGCGAGTCAAAATCTACCCCTCAAGGAACACGCCATACCAGGAACGATTCTGGCAGCCGATTATGATATAGGTGCTCAGAGTGTTGCCTACCAGGATGATGTGTATGAGACAGTTCACTGGGATAATTATACAGCCTGGAACAATGGCCACCAGTATCGCAATGATGGTGTGGATATTGAAATATCGCCTTCAGGTGTTCCCAATGTGGGTTGGGCAACTGCAGGGGAGTGGATGAAATACACATTTACTGCTGAGTATGGTGGTATCTATGACTTGAGTCTGGAGTGCGCCAGCACATCATACTCCGGACAATTGAGACTCTTTCTGGATGGTGTGGTGCTCACTACCATCAATTCAACGCCCATCACTGGAAGTTGGACGACATACGAGGAATTGATCATTGAAGATCTTGATATTCCCATAGGTGAGCATGAATTGATGCTACAGATATTGCAGTCCGGCCCCAATCTAAGATCAATGATATTCACCCTTGATTCGGCCTATGCTTTTCCCGAGATACCCAACACCTTTACTTTGGATCAAAATTATCCCAATCCGTTTAACTCAGGCACGACCATTCCAGTATCAACGCAGACTGAAGGACCACTTGAAGTGGAGATACTGGATATTTTGGGTCGTCAGGTTAAAACTTTCGAAGTTGATCAACATAGCACTCCCAATATAAAGTGGGATGGTATAAATGTTGATGGACAGTATGTACCAGCAGGTGTATATCTTTATCGTGCATCTGTGGCTGACGAACAACTCGTTAGAAAAATGATCTATCTTCCCTGATCTTGAATGGGCTGAGTTCGAATCATTGGAGATGTATTCTGGATTTTGGGCAAATGAAAAAAAAGATTTTATGGCGTCTTAAGTATTATAAACTGAATTAAGTAGAACTTAGAGAATTGGTATTGGGATGGATGTAAAGCACAATAAAATCACAACAAACATGGTTCTTGGATTGGTTCTTGTTCTCCTGCTGATATTTATTCCTTTCCCTCAAGGTGCCTCCCTAAAGGCAGTGGTTACAGCGTCAACTCAATATCAAGTCATATCTAATGGGACAGGGTCCTATTCAACACAGCTGAAGGATCTATGGACAAATCAGACCCTTCAATCCAATAGCCTGGTTCCTGATCGTGGTGGATTGGTCTCATATAAGGCGAACCCTGCCATTTCTCAGGGCGCTGTCATGCGAGGTGATACTCTGGGTTGGCTATACTCTTCAACGCTCTCAGACCGCATCCTCAGCCTTGAAGGAAATATTAACAATTTGAAAGCCTCCCTGGAATTTGAGCGATCGGGAAACAAGGCTACAGAAATCAAGGCAGCCAGACTCCGACTGACTTACGCCGAGACCAGACTTGAAGAACAACGAAAAATTCTAGAACGCTCCAAAAGTTTGCTGGACAGTAAGATAATTCCCCAACAGGAATACGATATTGAGGTCCGTCGGGAACGCCTGGATGCCATTCGAGTCTCCATTGCCGAGGCCGATCTGGGATCTGCTCTCAGTGGTGCCCAGACGAGAAAACTGGATGTTTATCGTACACAGATAGCTGATGAAGAAAAGAAATTGGCTCTGGCTCGTGATGTGCTGGCACAAATGACCTTGTTCAGTCCCGTTTCTGGACAGTTATTCTTTCCATTATCTGAGGATACGCTGCTCTCCATTGAACAGGTTGACACCCTGATCGTCACTCTACCTATACAGGGTGGGTCTCTTGGTCGGATTGATTGGACTTCCCAGGTGTCTTTGTCCGGTGCAGGTTTTGAGATGAATATCTCCCACGAGCCAATGCAAGTGGATGATCACATACTCAGAGTAGGTGGCGAGCAGCTTATTTTGGTTCGTATTCGGATTCCCAATGACGATAGACTATTGGTCCCCGGTCAGTTGTTGGATGCCTCTGTAAATTTTACATCAAAAAGTTTATTCCACTTGCTCATGGAATCGATTTAGGACATTAGAAATGCCTGGGCGCCAAGAAGATAAGTATGTCATCCCCCTGTCTTCCATGGACCTTATTCGTCGTGATATTGCACCATATGTCCGTCCTGACAACCATCGTGCCTTACAAAAATCCAATATTTACGAAATCCGGTCCATATATTTTGACACCTTTGGGTTGCGTGATTATTACGAAAAGCACGCTGGCTTGCAGATGCGCAAGAAATTGAGGGTAAGAGGGTATAACACCTGTACCGAGAACAGTGAGGTTTTTCTTGAGATCAAGTGGAAGAACAACACGTTTATTTCCAAGGATCGAACTCCACTAAAATATACCGATCTAGCCGATCTACTATCAGGTGGCGATCTGGAAAAATACTTCCCATACCGAAAAGACTTTCCTAATTCTCTGGAGAAAGCCAATAAGTTTATGTTCTACCTGAAGCGTAGCACCCGTGTCCCCATGAATCTGGTGACCTATACTCGGGAAGCTTATATCGGCATCTTCAATCATTCTGACCGCGTTACGTTTGATAGCAATATTCGGTCAATGATGTATCCAGGTCTTGATGATCTCTATGAAGAAGGTCGACTGGTCTCATTTCTGGATCAGGAGTTCGTGTTAGAGTATAAATCTGAGAACCCCATGCCGGAATGGTTCAAGCGAATTGTCCGGAAACACAATCTTCGAAAACAGGCTTTTTCCAAGTACGTGCGAGGAATAGATGCCCATTATCGTCATGTGGGAGATTGTACAAAACATGAAATTGTTGCCATGATTCACTACTAGAAAGAAAAGATATGCAATTATTTGAATTACAGTCGCTTATGGACATGAATATACGCACAGGTGATGTGCTACTCAACCTGCTGGTTGCGTTATTGTGCGGGCTGGTCATTGCCCAGACCTATAAATTGACTTTTGGTGGTGCATCGTATTCAAAAAGCATCTCTAATTCTCTGGTTGTGTTGGCAATGATCACCACAGTAGTCATTATTGTCATTGGTAACAATTTGGCCAGGGCGTTCGGCCTAGTAGGTGCCATGTCAATTATTCGCTTTCGAACAGCGGTAAAAGACCCCATGGATATTGTCTTCATATTCTTTTCCCTGACAATTGGTCTGGCCGCTGGTGTTGGATTGGCTCAAATCGCTATTATTGGAACCTTGAGTATCAGTGCTGTTCTTTTGGTCATGAGTAAAATTGGATATGGTGCGCACCGCAACGATGAAAATTTGTTACAGTTCGCCTATAGTGGGGACCATAATGGGGGAGAACCGCCCTATATGGCCATCATTCAGTCCCACTGTAAATCGTTCACCATGATCAATGTCAGGTCTTTGGGCAGTAGTTCCCAGTATGAGATTTCATACTACGTAACACTTAGGGATGCCTCAAAAGGGAATGCGTTTGTCAAGGATCTCTCTGCATTGGCAGAGGTGGATAGAATCAATTTATATTCGGACGAATCCCTTTCGCAGTAACTGTTAAACCTTCAATAGTCTCGTAGGAATGATATTATGGTGAAAAAATACATGTTGCTGCTCCTGGCCCTCGCTTCACTGCAGGCCTCTGAACTACTCATCCAGAACATCCCAGGTCGCCAGACAACCACACTGAATGGCGTTTGGAACTATATTGTTGATCCCTACGAAAATGGATTTTACAATTATCGGTACACACCCTTTGACGATTATGGTGATCCTTCCCAAAGTGGGGGGTATTTCACCAACCAGAAACCGGTAAATCCATGGGATAGGATCGAATACGATTTCGATAAATCAGAGGCTATCATCGTCCCAGGTGACTGGAACTCTCAAAAGGAAAAACTCTACTATTATGAAGGAACGATCTGGTATAAAAGGTCCTTCGACTATGAGAAGACGCGAGATGATAATCGAGTCTTTGTCCATTTTGGGGCTATCAACTATAAGGCTGATGTCTATCTGAATGGTCAGAAGCTTGGTGTTCATAAGGGAGGCTTTACACCCTTCAATTTTGAAATCACTGATATCGTCAGACCCAAAGATAATTTTCTCATTGTCAAAGTAGACAACACCCGCAAGAAAGATGAAGTGCCAACTGTAAATACAGATTGGTGGAACTTTGGCGGACTTACACGAGATGTTTCATTGATAGAGGTCAGTTCAACCTTTGTATCTGATTATTTCATTCAATTGGAAAAGGGATCAAAGAGGGACATAAAGGGCTATATCCAGCTCGATGGTGAAGACAAAGCGAATCGCAAGGTCATAGTGGATATACCCGGCCTCAGGCTGAAGAAGTCCTTGACAACAGATGTTGAGGGAAGTGCAGAGCTAGAGCTTAACTCAAGAGAAATCAAATTTTGGTCACCTGATAATCCCATGCTCTATGATATTAACATCCAGCTCGATACTGAGGTCCTCAGCGATCGAATTGGATTTAGAACCCTTGCCACCAGAAATTCAGATATTCTATTAAATGGTGAATCCATTTTCCTCAGGGGCATATGCATCCATGAAGAGAACCCCATTCGTGGGGGTCGCGCTTACAGCATGGAAGACTCCCGACTCTTGCTGGGATGGGCTAAGGAATTGGGCTGCAATTATGTTCGCCTCGCTCATTATCCCCACAATGAAAACATGCTGCGCCTCGCTGATGAAATGGGCATCATGGTCTGGGAAGAAAATCCAGTATACTGGACCATATCCTGGGAGAACAAACAGACCTACTCCACTGCACAACAGCAACTTAGCGAAGTTATCTCACGTGATAAGAACAGAGCATCTGTTATCATTTGGTCCATGGCGAATGAAACGCCAGTGAGTGACGCCAGGATGGAATTCCTGAAGAACTTGAGAAACTTTGCTCTCAGTAAGGATGATACTCGTCTTATCAGTGCTGCTTTGGAAATGCAGGGCTCAGGCGAAGGTGGTTTAACACGCAAGATCACTGATCCTTTTGCTGAGTTTGTGGATATCTTGAGTTTTAATGCCTACATCGGCTGGTATGATGGATTGCCTGATAAGTGTGACAAGATCCAATGGGCAATCGATCAGAATAAACCGGTGATCGTTTCAGAATTTGGAGCAGGCGCTCTGCAGGGCTTGCATGGTGCTCAGAATGAAATATGGACTGAGGAGTATCAGGAAAATATTTATGCTGAATCCATAGAGATGTTTCAGCGACTTCCTCAATTGAGGGGAACATCACCCTGGATATTATCTGATTTTCATTCTCCACGTCGCGTTCTCCCTGGCATCCAGGATGGCTGGAACCGTAAAGGTCTCATAGGGGAGACTGGTGATAAGAAAAAAGCTTTTTATGTGATGCAGAAATTTTACCAGGATGTTAAAGCAACCTGGGAGTAAATCATTCTGCATTATAGTTGTTCAATTATTGAAAACGAAATCATGTCACAAGGAGCAGTAAAATTATGACCCTGCATATAGTTGATAGTTCTATTATTGTTATTTATCTCGTCGCAGTTGTTCTCATGGGACTATGGCTTAGAAGCCGGGCTGGTGAAGGTATGGACGCCTACTTTCTTGGTGGTCGCAGTATTCCCTGGTATGTCCTGGGCGTCTCAAATGCTTCAAGTATGTTTGATATTGCTGGTACGATGTGGCTGGTCTCAATGCTTTTCGTTTACGGTTTAAAAGGTACCTGGCTTCCCTGGTTGTGGCCCACCTTTAATCAGATCTTTCTCATGATCTACCTGGCTGTCTGGATCAGACGCAGTGGTGTGGTAACTGGAGCTGAGTGGATTGGTACTCGTTTTGGCAAGGGACGTGGAGCTGAACTTTCCCGTATTGCCATTGTTGTGTTTGCCCTCATCTCAGTTGTGAGTTTCCTGATTTATGCCTATCAGGGTGTGGGACGTTTTGCCGCTGCCTTTTTACCCTGGGACTGGACTCCTGACACTTACGCCATGGTCCTCATGGGTATTACCACTTTCTATGTGATTCTCGGTGGTATGTTCAGTGTGGTCATTACTGATGTCTTTCAATTTATCATGCTTACCATTGCCTCAATATTCATTGCTGTCATAGCCATGACCAATGTTGCCCCTGATGCCCTGAATGCAGTCATCCCTGATGGTTGGAAAACCCTGTTTTTCGGATATACACTTGATCTGGACTGGTCTGGCCTGATTCCTTCGGTGACAGAGAAAATTAAAACAGATGGCTACAATATGTTCACCATCGTCTGGATGATGATGCTCTTTAAGGGAATACTCACCAGCATGGCAGGAACCGCTCCCAACTATGATATGCAGCGTGTTCTGGCAACCCGTAGTCCCAAGGAATCTGCCATGATGAGTGGCATGGTCTCAGCAGCTTTAGTCCCTCGTTGGCTAATGATTGGCGGAATAGCGGTTCTGGGGCTGGTCTTCTTCAGTGGTGAACTGCGCAGCATGCAAGGTGGGGCTGATTTTGAAATGCTCATGCCTTTTGTCATTCGAGAATTTTTTCCAGTTGGCGTAACCGGATTGGTAATTGCGGGTTTACTGGCGGCCTATATGAGCACCTTTGATTCAACCGTGAATTCTGGTGCGGCTTACCTGGTAAACGATATTTATAAACGCTACATCGATCCTGATGCCACCGAAAAGAAAGTTATCTGGATGAGTTACGGTGCCAGCATCCTCATCGTGGTAGTTGGTATCATCATGGGAACTCAGGCCGAGAGTATCCATTCTGCCATGGGTTGGATAGTTACAGGTCTATGGGGTGGCTTCACCGCTCCAAACGTCTTGAAATGGCACTGGTGGCGATTTAATGGGTACGGATACTTCTGGGGTATGCTCTCTGGTATAGTTACTGCAATGGTTTTGGCCCAGATCGTTCCATCTTCTGATTATTTATACTATTTCCCTGTAACCATGGGTCTTGGTGCTGTAGGTAGCGTCCTGGGTAGCTTATTGACTGCTCCAGATGAGATGGATGACCTTAAGGCATTCTATACCTCTGTCCGACCCTGGGGATTCTGGGGTCCAGTTGCAGAAGCTGTACACGTAGACGATCCTGATTTTAAAACGGGTGCATCGGCTGTACGCGACCTGAGCAATGTGGCTGTAGGAATTATCTGGCAGACATCCCTGGTGGTAGCTCCAGTCTACCTGATCATCCGTGAATGGTATGCCATGGGAATTGCTGTGGCTCTAGCAGTGGCAACCAGCTACTGGCTCAAAAAACGTTGGTTCGATGAATTGGCAAACGATTAAAAATTCATAAAGGATAGGTCTTGAAATACGGATATTTTGATGATGAACGCCGTGAATATGTAATCACATCTCCAAAAACACCCTGGCCCTGGATCAACTATCTCGGGACGCAAGACTACTTCAGGCTCATATCTAATACGGGTGGTGGATATGCATTCTACCAGGATGCAAAACTTCGACGTGTAACCCGGTATCGATATAACAATGTGCCTCTGGATCAAAGCGGAACCTACTTTTACATCAGAGATGGTGATGATGTCTGGAATCCAGGTTGGCAACCCGTCCAGGCGAAGCTTGAAAACTACTCCTGTCGTCATGGCCTGGGATATTCCATCATTTCAGGCACGCGGAATGGTGTCCAGGCTGAAGTAACTCACCTGGTGCCTCTCAACTTCAAGGGGGAAGTACAGCGTATTTCCTTGAAGAACACAGGGAGCGAACCTAAGAAACTGGATTTGTTTAGCTTTGTTGAATGGGCCCTATGGGACGCTCAAGATGACGCTACCAACTTTCAACGAAACTTGAATACAGGTGAGGTTGAAGTTGAAGAGAGGGTTATTTATCACAAAACCGAATATCGAGAACGTAGAAATCACTATGCTTTTTATGCCTGTAGCGATCCCTTATCAGGTTTTGACACAGATCGAGAAGCCTTTCTGGGTCTCTACAATGGATTGGGAAATCCTCAGGTCGTTTCAGAGGGTACTTCTGGAAATTCCATGGCCCAGGGTTGGTCGCCAATTGCTTCCCACAATATCAAAGTAGAATTGTTTCCTGGAGAGTCGAGAGACATTATATTTGTCCTTGGTTATGTTGAAAACCCCAAGGATGATAAATGGGAAAAACCCGGGGTTATCAACAAGGATATTGCCAGGGCAATGCACCATCAATTCAAGCATGACAGACAGGTAAACCAGGCTCTCGATGAGCTTAAAGTGTATTGGTCAGGTCTTCTTAACACCTATCACCTCGACGGATTGGATCCAAAACTGGAAAGAATGGTCAATACCTGGAATCCCTACCAGTGTATGATCACTTTCAATCTCTCACGCAGTGCCTCCTATTTTGAAAGTGGGATTGGAAGGGGAATGGGGTTTCGAGATTCCAATCAGGATCTCATCGGCTTCGTTCACCAAATTCCAGAACGAGCCAGGGAGAGAATTCTTGATCTGGCTGCCACTCAGTTGAGAGATGGCGGTGCCTATCACCAATATCAACCTCTTACCAAGCGTGGGAATGATGAAGTAGGCACGGGTTTTAACGATGATCCTTTATGGCTCATCCTTTCTACAAACGAATACCTCAAGGAAACAGGAGATTTCTCCATTCTGGATGAGGTGGTAGATTTTGAAAATGACCCTGACCTGGCAGCTCCTATGTCAGAGCATCTCAAACGATCCTTCGACCATGTCATCAATAATCTTGGACCGCACGGCTTGCCCCTTATTGGTCGGGCAGACTGGAATGATTGTCTCAACCTGAATTGTTTTTCAGAGACGCCAGGAGAATCATTCCAAACGACTGAAAATAAAGAAGGTGGGCAGGCTGAATCAGTCTTTATTGCTGGCATGTTTGTAGCCTATGGTCGCGAATATGCAGATATATGTAAGCAGATCGGTAATGCTGCTGAAGCCTCTCGAGCCATGCAGGAAGTCAAAAAGATGGAACAGGCTGTCAAAAAACATGGCTGGGACGGGGAGTGGTTTCTAAGAGCATATGATCATTTTGGTGAAAAAGTAGGCAGCCATGAGAATGATGAAGGAAAAATTTTCATCGAACCGCAGGGCATGTGTGTTATGGCTGGAATTGGTCTGGACGATGGACGGGCCCAACAAACCCTGGATTCAGTGAAGCAGAATCTGGACTGTGATCACGGGATTGTCCTGAATCAACCTGCATACACCAGTTACAAACTTAATCTGGGTGAAATATCCACCTATCCACCTGGTTACAAAGAAAATGCCGGTATTTTCTGTCACAACAACCCCTGGATAACCATTGCTGAGACAATACTT
>JABIFX010000113.1 GCA_018650445.1 Fidelibacterota bacterium | reverse complement strand
CGTCCGGCTAGCGCATCCCGACACGAGTGTCGGGAGGGCATTGGTTCCTTCCTCGATGTTTGAAATAGATTTACACCTTCGAGGTGTGGCGCAGTCCGGCTAGCGCACCTGCTTTGGGAGCAGGGGGCCGGGGGTTCAAATCCCTCCACCTCGACATTAGATAAGCCTCTGACTCATAACGAGTTAGGGGCTTTCTTGTTTTATACCCAGTCTGCCATATTTACCATTAAAAACCCCTCAACTATGACACAATATGACAGACTATGACAGAAATACCATTCCGCAGGCTGCGTTTGGGCAGGCTTGATTAGACCCCCTCCCAATGCCTTGGGTACCCCAGTCACTATCAATATGGATTGAGCTCTTACACACCTAAGTCCTTATTTTATTTGATGATACTAATTGTCATGATATTGTGATAGCGCAATTACTGATTAATATATACTATCCTTATTTTTACAAACTTTATTCTGGGGAGAATCTCATGAATCGTATATTTGCTTGTATCCTTGGTTCGGTAATTTCATTGACCGCAACAACCATTAACATTCCATCTGACCAGCCAACAATTCAGGCAGGAATTAATGCATCGGTTAATGGTGATACAGTACTTGTCCAACCAGGTACTTATTTTGAAAATGTCAACTATAACGGCAAGAACATTGTATTAGGATCACAAACGCTATTCACCCACGACACCTCATACACTAGTCAGACAATTATTGATGGTGGTCAAGCAGGTAGTGTGGTCACATTCGGGTCAGCCGAAGATAGTACAGCAGTTCTAATAGGTTTTACAATTAGAAACGGTCGAGCAGCTAATGGAGGAGGAGTAATCTGTTACAATACATCCCCACAAATAGTCAGATGCAAAATATTGGGAAATACAGCCACTAATCATGGTGGTGGACTTTATTTCACTTATAATGCACAGGCTCGCATCGAAAATTGCTTAATCGAAGGCAATACTGCTGCGTATGGTGGTGGTATCTATTGTGAGATTAATTCTGATATTAAAATTACAGATGTTGTTATAAGTGGCAATATCGCTAACGTTTGGGGGGGCGGCTTTTATTGCACTGCAGCCAATCCGCTGTTCAACCGCGTGCTAGTTGATGGAAACTCAGCTGCTATATGGGGTGGAATTTACTTTCATGGCACTGAAGACACCGAGACTTTTATGAATAATGTCACTATTGTCAATAATTATGCTGACTCTGGAGGTGCCTTATTGGTTTCACATTCTACAACGATTTTGACGGCTAACAACTGTGTTATTTGGGGGAATAGCCCAAGCCAGGTGCAAGTTGTAGGTGAGGATCTAACATTTACAATTAACTATTCGGATGTACAAAACGGTTGGGAGGGCATCGGGAATATCGACTCAGATCCAATATTTGTCGACCCGTTGAACGGTGATTTCCATTTGGATGAAGAATCATCATGTATTGACTCAGGGAATCCAGACCTTGACGGGGATGGCGATTTATGGGGAATAGATTCAGACGACCAGGATCCAGACGGAACGAGACTAGATATGGGTGCATACTATCATCATTTTCCTAGATATACTGGCCCCATATGGCATGTAGCAACCGATGGATCAGATGAAGCTGGGGATGGGTCGCATGAATCTCCTTTCGCGACTTTCCAATTTGGAATTGAAGCCTCATCAGATGGTGACACAGTATTAGTACGCCCAGGCACATACGTTGAAAACATCAATTTCAACGGGAAAAATATTGTCGCTGGTTCTCTTTTCCTGACAACGCAGGATACCTCATATATCTCACAAACAGTGATTGACGGTAATCAAAATGGTAGTGTAATTACTTTTTCAAATGTTGATGGCACATCTCCAGTCCTTAACGGTTTCTCAATTACCAATGGTGTAGCTGATAATGGTGGTGGGATAGCAGTTGGGTTGGTGGGCTCGGATTTCAGTAGTAGTGTTCAATTACAAAACCTAAGGATTTATGGCAATACAGCCAGCACCCGTGGGGGGGGCATAATTTTTTGGCAAGGGAGACCAGTCGTTAACAATGTTTTGATCTATAATAATTATGCTGGGAACTCAGGTGGGGCAATCAGTGATAATGCTTCAAATATGGTGCTAACGAATGCTGTTTTGGTCAATAACTCAACTGGAAGTTTAGGTGGGGCTATACTCTGTGATCTTTCGTCCCCAACGCTCAACTATGTTACCATTATCGGAAATACGGCAGATGAAGGTGGTGGACTTCATATCCTCCATGATAGCAACCTGTTGCTAATAAATTCAATCCTGTGGAACAATACTCCTGATCAAATCTCATACCGAAGCTACAATCAGCCTAGCACTTCAACTGTTACTTATTCTACAGTAGAGAATGGTGTTGATGGTATTGTAACAAACAATAATGGTTCAGTTTTCTGGCAATCAGGCAATAATAATGTTTATCCTGTATTTGTTGACTCGGCCAATGGTGATTACCACCTATCTGATACATCACCTTGTATCGGTAGCGGAGCAGACTCAGTTCAGATCGGCAGCATCTGGTATCATGCACCTGTCACGGATTTAGATGGTAATCCCCGTCCAAACCCAACAGGCTCAACTCCTGATATGGGAGCTTATGAGAACTCACTTGCTTCTCCTCAACACATACCAGGCACAATCAACATTCCAAACGATTACGCTACAATTCAAGCTGGTCTTAATGCTGCTGAATCAGCTGATACAGTTCTTGTTCAACCTGGGACGTACTATGAAAATATAATCTGGCCTGAAACCAATGGGATAAAACTCATCAGTGCTGGAGATTCAAGTAATACGATTATTGATGGGAGTGCAAACGGTAGAGTTATACATATGGCTCCAACAACAGTATTAATTGATAATGCCACTGTGATTGAAGGATTCAATCTGAAAAATGGAGGAAATATTTCAAATGGCGCTGGTATCCACATAACATCTGCAAGCCCAAAACTGATAGATTTATCAATAACTGAGAACATAACAAGTCATGCAATCTTTATGGATTACTCAAGTGCAACCCTGGAAAGCTGCAATGTCTCGGATAATAGTCATGGGATAGATATTTCAGGTGGTGCGAGCACACCAATCCTAAATAATGTTACTGTGAGAAATAACGGAAGTCGTGGAATTTCAATGGGTGGCTGGATTACTCCAGAGCTAAATAATGTCACAATTGAAGGAAACCAGGGGGGGGGTATTTACATATTGGGATGCAATCCAACCATGACAAATATTGTTGTCATAAATAATTCTTCATGGGATACTGGGGGCGGTATCTACATCCGCAATAGTGATGCAACAATAAGTGGCTCAACAATTTCTGGCAATACCTCTCATCATAATGGAGGAGGTATATGGATGTATGATTCTAACCCTAATATATCTGGTACCACTATTACTGAAAATACCTCTGAAGGGGACGGGGGTGGGATTTACATGACGGGATGGTCTTACGTTCCTGTCCTTGAAGATTTAATCATTACAGGTAATGTTGCAAACGGAGGCAATGGTGGTGGTATTAATTCTGATGGTTGTTTCCCAATATTAAGTAATGTTATAATCTCAGAAAATTCTTGCATCGACGGATCAGGTGGTGGGGCATATTTCAGTGGTCAAGCTAGTCTGACAATGGTTGATGTGATAAGTAACACCGCAGCGTTAGGTGGTGGTCTGTGGATACATGGTAGTTTAACCATAAATGGTGGAAATATTTGCAATAACTCATCAATTTGGGGAGGTGGCGGTGTCTATTGTCAATATGGTTCACAATTCAATGGTGTAACCTTCTCGGGCAACACTGCCTATAGGGGGGGCGGTGTAAATGGTAGTATGACAATAGCAAATTCAACATTCGCGAATAATCTTGCAGCAGAATCTGGAAATGCCATATATGGGAATCCAACTATCTCATATTCAAATATAACCAACAATGGAACAGGACTTATAGATCCCGATAATAATTATTTTCTTCCAGCCACAAATAATTATTGGGGTCATCACTCAGGGCCATATAATTCAATCCAAAATCCGAGTGGGCTTGGTGATAGTACAAGCTCATATGTAAACGTGGCCCCATGGCTAGAATCACCTGATACAGATGCTCCACCAATTCCTGCTCAAAACCTAATTGTCAATAATACGGGTATTGATTTTATTAATCTAAGTTGGGACTCAAGCCTATTAGATGACTTTGCTAATTTTAAACTTTATTATGATACCGATAGTTCAGGTTATCCTTATAGCAATAGTATCGACCTCGATGTGGATACATCATATACATTCGCAGGTCTCAGCCCAGGGGTTGTTTACTATCTTGCAGTTACAGTTCTTGATACTGTTGGAAATGAAAGTTGGTATTCTAGTGAACTACAAGTAACGCCCCAGTTAGCACCAATCATAAGTGTAACTCCAACTCTCATT
>JABIFX010000024.1 GCA_018650445.1 Fidelibacterota bacterium | reverse complement strand
TGTTTTTGCCGGTATCAGAAAGACTTTGTCGGCAGATGCTGTTGGTATCCTGTATGATGGAACCATATGCATCGGTTGCAAGGCCTGTGAGGCAGCTTGTAAGCAGTATAATGATATGCCACCTGAAAGTGCAAATTTAGAAAAAGCCAGGGGAGTAGATGGAATCTGGGATGAATCCTATGATCTATCAGAAAAAACCCTCAATAAAATCAAACTTTATGAACATGGTGATGCCTCTACACGTAACAGTGAAGAGAACGGCTTTGCATTTGTAAAAAAAGCCTGTATGCATTGCGTTGATCCAGATTGTGTTTCGGCCTGTCCTGTGACAGCCTTGACCAAGAACAGCACAACTGGAATCGTAGAGTACGATAAGGATGCCTGCATCGGATGTCGTTATTGCATGGTAGCCTGTCCATACAATGTACCTAAGTTTGAATACGCTGAAGCTATTCCTGAAATCAACAAATGTGAAATGTGCAATCATCGCCAGGTTGAGGGTGATATCCCGGCCTGTTGCGAATTTTGCCCCACTGGTGCCTCACTTTTTGGTAAAGTGACTGATCTTCTGGAAGAAGCCAGGAAAAGAATCAAACTGGTCGCTGGGAGTACCTATGAGTATCCCATGCGCAGTCTTGATGAAGGTGATGTGAGTCCCAAGACGGTAGCACCATATATTAATTACATATATGGTGAAAAAGAGGGTGGGGGTACTCAGTATCTATTACTCTCTGCAGTTCCTTTTACCAAGCTGGGTCTACCTGAGCTTTCTGCTACATCTTCTGCATCCAAATCAGAAGGTATTCAGCACGGTATTTATAAAGGCATGATCGCACCCATTGCTCTCCTTGGTGGATTGCTCTATGGTGCTTATCAAACAACCAAGAATTCAGAAGGATAGGAGCTGACTATGCACGAAAAACAAGCTCTCGGTGGCAGACTGCTCACCAAGCCATTCTGGGTTTTACTTGGATTGGCTATGATCGCCGGATTACTCCTGATCAAACGGTTTCTATTTGGAATTGGTGCTGTCACCAATCTTTCAGATGGCTATCCCTGGGGTATCTGGATTGTATATGATGTTTTGATCGGAACAGCTCTAGGTTGTGGTGGTTACTCCATCGCACTCCTGGTGTACATCTTTAATAAAGGTGAATATCATCCACTGGTGAGATCTGCACTTATGACCAGTGCTTTTGGGTATACACTGGCTGGTGTGTCCATCTTTATTGATATCGGTCGCTACTGGCAGATGTACAATGTGTTTTTACCCTGGCACATCAATGTGAACTCAATCATGTTTGAAGTGGCTGCCTGTATTGGTGCCTATGTATTTGTTCTCTGGATTGAGTTTTCACCAACCTTTCTGGAACATCGGAAATCATTGGAAACAAAAAGGAAGCTCAACAAGTTCCTCTTCTTCTTTATTGCATTGGGCGTGTTACTGCCCACCATGCATCAATCCAGCCTGGGATCGCTCATGATCATTGCCGGTGAAAAACTTTCACCCATGTGGCAAACAGGTTGGTTACCATTGCTGTTCTTGATGACTGCCATCACCATGGGTTATGCTGTAGTGATTTTCGAATCACTCTTTTCAGCAGTTGCACTGAAACGACCCCTGGATGAAACACCCATTCTCGGGAAGCTAAGTGTCATGATGATTCCCCTGTTGGTATTGTTCCTCTTACTTCGCTTTGGCGATCTCATCTGGCGTGGTCAATTAGGGAATATCTTTAACGATGGTATGCTGGGAGCATTCTTCTTAGTCGAGAATATTCTATTCCTGATTCCCATCATCATGTTGGCCTCGGCCAAAAATCGTACAAAGCCAACCACTCTATTCTGGTCCGCTGGATCAATGATTCTGGCGGGTGCTCTCTACCGATTTGATACCTTCCTGGTCGCTTTCAATCCTGGTGTTGGATATCACTATTTTCCATCAGCATCAGAAATATTGATTACTGTGGGTATCATCTCAATCGAGATCATGGCCTATCTGATATTCGTTAAAAAACTCCCGGTTTTACCGGCAATCAAACATTCATAAACTGAAGATATGAGGATTATATAAATGAGTAAAAGAATCGTAGTTGATCCGGTCACTCGTATAGAGGGACATCTAAGAATTGATTGTGATATCAAGGATGGCAAGGTCGCAAAAGCCTGGTCATCGGGCCAGATGTGGCGTGGCATTGAAACCATCTTAAAAGGTCGCGATCCCCGGGACGCCTGGGTCTTCACTCAGAGAATCTGTGGTGTCTGCACCACCGTTCATGCCATTGCTTCTGTGCGTACCGTTGAAAACGCACTTGAGATGGAAATTCCCGTGAATGCCCAATATATACGAAATATGATTATCGCTGCTCACGGAATTCATGATCATATCGTACATTTTTATCATCTGTCTGCACTGGACTGGGTAGATGTTGTATCAGCACTTTCTGCTGATCCCAAGGCAGCCTCAAAATTGGCTCAAAGTCTTTCAGATCACCCCAATAATGGCTGGCAGGAATACAAAGCCGTTCAGGATAAGCTGAAAACATTTGTGGGCTCAGGACAATTGGGTATTTTTGCCAATGGTTACTGGGGTCATCCCGCCATGAAATTACCACCAGAAGTCAATCTGATCGCAGCAGCCCATTATCTGGAAGCCTTTGAAATCCAGAGAAAAGCAAACCAGATCACCACTATCCTGGGTTCAAAAACACCCCATGTCCAGAATATGGCTGTGGGTGGTGTTTCCAATCCCATCAATCCAGATAGTCAAGCTGCTCTTAATATGGAACGTCTCCAGATGGTCAAGGATCTCATGAATCAGCTGAAATCCTTTATCTACAACGCCTATATCGTGGATGTTGCTGTGGTTGCTTCATTTTATCAGGACTGGCTGGGTTATGGCTCGGGTGTGATAGATTATTTATCCGTTCCTGATTTCCCAACAGATACTAAGGGAACCCAATTTGGAACTCCAGGTGGATACATACCTGGTGGCGATATTAGTAAACTCAAACCAATCACCTCTTTCCAGGACAAATATTTCCGTGACGGTGTCAAGGAAAGTGTCAAACATTCCTGGTATGAAGGTGAGAGTAACTTGCACCCGTATAAAGGTGAAACTGAACCTCATTATACTGATTTTGAAGATGATGGAAAATACAGTTGGGTGAAAGCGCCAACCTTCCTGGGTAAACCAGCTCAGGTTGGACCGCTTGCAAATGTATTGAACATGTATGCTCAAGGTCATGAAACAACCCAGAAAGTTGCTGGAGTTGCTTTTGCAAAGATCAAAGCAATAACCAAATCTAAATCTGATATTCCAATCAGCGTTCTGCATTCAACACTGGGCCGTCATGCTGCCCGTGCTATCAGAACTGCAGTACTGTTTGAAGAACTCGAGAAAAACTACAATCTCCTGATTAACAACATCGCTGGTGGTGATATGACAACCTTTAACCCACCAGTCTTTCCCAAGGGTGAGCAACAGGGTTTTGGTTTTCATGAAGCACCTCGTGGTGTTCTCTCACATTGGATTGTTATCAAGAATGGTAAGATCGAGAATTATCAAGCAGTGGTTCCATCTACCTGGAACGCAGCACCACGGAATGACGATGATGCTGTAGGTCCCTATGAAGCTTCACTCATGG
>JABIFX010000025.1 GCA_018650445.1 Fidelibacterota bacterium | reverse complement strand
ATGAGGACATTATTATGAATTTCAACAAACCCACACTTTCAGATCTGACTCTCTTTGATCATGAAGAGGAAGGTTTTAGTGTTGATCAAGTTATCGATTTATTCCCAAAAGCAATCTCCACCCATTTTGTATTAACGAGTCAAAAAGAAGCATACCTGCTCTTCGGATTAATTCATCATGATCCTTTCCTAGTGCCAGAACATGTTTTGAATCCATTGCTGGATTGCCGTGCACGATCAGGGAAAATAATCTCAGCCAGTGTTCAGGTTGATGATGGTTTTGAATTGCACGATAGCCCTGACTACTTCCTGATGCACTTCCCTGAAGTAGAAGCAGAACTCTTACTATCACAATCAACCTTAAAACAATAACCACCAAAGAATAGGATAATAATCATGGAACAGATGTACAGTCTAAAAACAGCAGCACAACTGCTGGACCTGTCCACGGGAGAGGTCCGCTCCCTTGGCCAGAAGGCTGGCATCAGTTTCTATGTAATTGGTGACAGCACACGGGTAAGCGAAACAGGTCTAAGCACACTTGTAAATTATGCCACCCGATCAGAACATCATGTAGAACAGATGTTCAGCTTGGATTCAGCTGCTGAATTACTTGACGTATCCACCAAAACACTTCGAAGACTGATTCGAGAAAAAGATATCCCCACATACCGTGTGGGAAAAAACCTAAGAATAACACAAAGAGATCTGTCAATGCTTGTCGAACGTCAGAAGTCGATGGCTGATTATTAATTAGAGAGGAGTAGAAGATGGCTTCAATTAGAAAAGTAAAAACTAAATCTGGACTCCGCTGGAGGGTTGACTACTACGATATTAACCAGAAGCGTAAAATGAAAACATTCCAGAGTCATAAAGCCGCCCAAGAATTCAAATTATCTATAGAGCACAAAAAATCCCGTATTCGTGCAGGTCTTGAAGAAGCACTTCAACCCAATCTGCGGTTTGATGATATGAAGGACGAATACCTTGTTATCATAGATGGGCAAAAGAAACCTAAGACAGTCCAACGGGAAGAAACGGTATTCCGAACCTTACGCTTGTTTATTCCAAATGAGAAGATCAGAAATATATCTGCCTCAACCATCCGGCAATATGTTCACTATCGGATAGATGAATGCAAAGTAAGCCCCGCAACTGTGAATGCAGAGCTCAGGACTTTAAAACCATTCTTCAATATCCTGATCGCTCATGATTACGTTCAAGTCAATCCGATCATGAGTGTAAAATTGTTGCCCGTTGAGAATAAAGAACCTCAGACATTTTCTGACGATGAAATAAAAAAGATACTTAACCAGGTGGATGATCCAAATTACATGGATCTTGTTCAGATGTATTTACACACAGGTGCAAGAAGGGCTGAGCTTTTGCTGCCTAATTTCACTTGGGAGAATGTTGATTTTGCAGGCAAAATGATTCGTCTCCGTGGAAAGTTCGATAAGGAACGGCTAGTGCCTTTGGATAACAAAGCCTTTGATATTCTGCATAAGCGGAAATTCCAACAGAAGCTCGAACATCCTTTCAACTTCGACTATCATTACATGTATAAGAAGATCAAAAAGTACATCACTGATGCAGGAATTAAAAATGGAACCTTGCACGGCTTCAGGAGGTCTTTTGGAAGCAAGCTAGTTCAATCCGGCGTGGATATTTATGTCGTATCGAAGCTACTTGGACACTCGTCAATAAAGGTGACGGAACAAGCCTACATACATCTTCTCGATTCGAACCTTAAGGATGGTGTAAGTCTGTTGGATGCCATATGGTAACGTTTAAGCTTGATCCATACTGAGAAGCCCGGCAATCGCTGGGCTTTTTTTTGGCCCTGCATCCTATCTCACAGCCCTATACGTGGCCTTTTTATGCTGGACCCTTACTGGCTAAGGTTTTCTACCCAATATGCCATTTTTTGTTCACCATTTATTCACCATCTGGTGTCCCAAAACGTCCCAAATAACGGGACTGGATAGAAAAGTCTAGACTGTGCACCAAAAGAAAACCCCTCGTAACTCTATGAATTACAAGGGGTTTAGTGTGTACTCCGGACAGGGCTCGAACCTGTGACCTACGGATTAGAAATCCTTTGCCTTTTAAGCTATATAAGGCCTAGCGGGGTGTCAGTGACTAAAAAGTGACTATTCTGAAAAAGTTTTGCATTTTGATGTGAAAAGCCCCTGATTTTGGTCAGGGGCTTGACTGACATAAGGCTTCATCGGTTATCTGATAAGCACTGCTTTCTGAACTTCTCGATATGCGGGGGTCGAAAATGAAATTATATATATTCCACTAGTCACTTGATTTCCACTGTTGGTTTGACCGTCCCATTTTAGTGAATAGTATCCAGCTGGCTTCGCACTTTCAGAACTGCTCCACATAGTTCTTCCGAGCATATCATATATAACTATTGAGACATTTGATATTTCTGGAAGTTCATACATAATTGTGGTGCTGGGATTGAAAGGATTTGGGTATACTTCAGATAAGTCATACCTAGTTGGTATATTATTGTTTTCCTGATCAGCCCCTGCAATTTCTTTGCTTGTGCTCCCTAGTCTTGTACTGACTGAGTTCGAATAGGGTGATTCCTGCTCAGTATAATCTTCTGCTGTAATTTTGTAATAAACCCATGGATCGAATTTATCTCCAATGGTAACCCCATTATCCTCCCATGTCGTCGTAGTCTTATTTACGGTCCTAATATTAACCCAATTACCCGTACCTTCCTTTCTATAGATTTGATAGGAAGTTAAGTCAGGTTCATCATTTGCATCCCAGGTGAGCTGTGGGTGTTGACCTCCAGTACCAGTTAGTCTGAGAGTTTGTGGTGCAGCTGGAGGAGCCAGTGCAGTGTGTGCGTTAATTCTTCCGTAGCCGGATTTATCATCAAAACCAGCACTTTCTATATCATCAGCTGATTGTTCTAACAGAATTCTTACTTCTGAAGCTGTTAGACTGGGAAATCTCGACAATATTAATCCAGCCACACCTGCTACAAGCGGAGTTGCCATGGATGTTCCAGCATCAAAGGCATACAAACTGCCATTTTCTCCCAATTCGTATTCCCACCAGGTAGACCAGATATTCCTGGTGTAATATCCTGAGACCAATATATCACCTCCAGGCGCACAGACTCGGACATAATCCTCGTTCGGTACATATGAGCTAAAATCTGATACATCATCATTTGAATCAGATGAGCCAACAGATATCACTGAACTATAGCCCACTTGCGTTTCATTATCATCCGGGTGCCCATTTGTTTCAGCAAATAAGGCTGGGTAGTACATAAGGTCATCACCGTCATTGCCAGTAGCGTACACCTGAACGATCCCTGATGTATCAGCGTGATGAACTGCAGTTTCAAAGTTTTCATTATAAAATTCAGACGCTATAGAACATGAAATAATATTAGCTGAACTATCTATTGCTGCTTGAACACCTTGGAGGAATGCCCAACTATTGAAAGCAGAATTTTGATACACTTTTATCGCTAGCAATTTGCATCCCCAGGCGACTCCAGCTATTCCCGTACTATTGTTCGTCTCTGCACCAATTATTCCAGCGACGTGCGTTCCGTGGCCACTGTTATCAAGAATAGTGTATGTTTCTAGGCCCCATGGATCCTCAGCATAGCACTCTCCATATGATATTCTTGAATCGTCATCTAAATCAGGATGGATAAGATCTCCATTTGACAAATCTACAGGGATTCCGTCATCGAGGACTGCAATTTTCACATCAGAACTCCCAGTTTCATAATCCCATGCTTCAGGAGCGTCGATATCAGAATCCATAGTGAAGTAAGGTGCAGAAGTCGTTGGATTGTGTAAGCCCCACTGATGACCAAAGGTAGCTGGTGTTGTACCAGCATAATATGGGTCATTTGGATGAGTGGACATCACTTCTAGGTCAATAAAATTTGGCTCGGCGAAACCTACATGATTTGAACTGTTCAGTGTGGTAAGCACAGTCATAAGATTATCTTTGGTACTTTTTCTAAATCGACCCACCCTAGCTTGCCCAAAATCATCAATTTCTGTTAAATTGAGATCATCTATAAGATCCTCTATAGTATCCATATTTGCATTTTCGGTATACTGGAAAATTACCTGATCCTTCATGTAGGTCCTAGTGTCTCCGCGCCATGTGCCAGATTCCCATGGATATTCTATGGCAGAGACCAAACTGATAGAGACACACATGACAATCAATACAATGCTTGAATAATTGTGTCGATTTGATAAAATAATTTTCATCGTTCCCTCGCTTTTGTTAGTATGATTAATCTTTACCTAATGAGTGTTACCTTAGAATTGATCCTATCAACCGGACCTACAAGTGAGATTATATAAATCCCAGACGTTATCGATTCATTCTCGTTAGATATTCCATCCCAACTAAAATAGTATTCCCCCTTTCCTTGCTGTTTGATTTCCAAGCTTCTTATTATTTCTCCTTTAATATTATAAATTGTAACATTATTATAGCGGGCATCTTCTCCAAGAACTTCAATAGTCAGCGATGAGTTAAACGGATTTGGGTATATATGAACCGATTCCTCATCAGTATTAGTTTGCCATGCAATCGCACTTGTAATTGGAGGTAAATTGGTTTTATAGATTCCTAATTCCGTAGCGATATAGACTTTGTCACCATTGGCAAAATAGTGATGCCTTTTTAATTGTACACCAGTTAGATTCCCCGCATAATCAGTCCAATCATCCCCGAAATTCGTACTTCGATAAATTCCGCCTCCAGCCCGGACAAAGACTTCGCCACTTCTTTGCGTGCTCATATCTATTTTACCTGTAGCAATGTCTCCAATTCCCAAATCGAGATACTCCCAATCGTATACATCATTTGTGCATTTATAGACTCCACTGTAGCTACACGAAGCGTACAAATTGCTAGTATCAACATCAATAAAAGCTATATCATTGCAACCCCACCCATTGGTTTCTTCGAATATTTGCACCCACGTATCACCACAATCACTGGTTTTGTATATTCCAGTAATAGTTGCGATAAATACCACGTTGTTGAATTGTGGATGGTATGCTATACCATTGGCAAATAATGAGTGACCCTCATTCTCAAGTACTTGCCAAAATTCACCACCATTATATGTTCTATAAAGCTTTACGCTCATGTTTCCACCAACTGAAGCAAACATTGTATCTGGACAGGTCGGATGAATACTAAGATTGGTAACACCTGATTGACTACTGAGATAAATCCCAGAATCTATATGGCACCAGGTTTCTCCACCATCTATCGACTTTATGATTCCTGGTTCAGAATTGTAGTTCGTATATAGTCCGGCGAATATTGTCTCAGGGTGATTCGGATGCGCGATAATCGCATGAACATCAATTCCCGTTATCAGGGTATCATAGCCAGAAGAATCTTCCGATAGTTTGAAGATTGAGCCACGAGATTGTCCTGTGAAATTTGACCAGGAGCCTAAGTATAGAGACGATTCATCAGCAACCATATGGATCGGTGACACATCAACTATTGGGGGTCCAATGAGGGTCCAGGTTTGACTTATACAAATTGTGGAAAATATTAAAGAAAAACATATTACCATTGTTCTAAACACACCGTTTAGAACTTTCTGATTGCCACTCATATAAAAGTCGATCAATTTGCGATTTAGAATCAAATGACCCCCGAATGATGCTAATTTGTTTTAAATATAGACTTTTGGCAAGCTCTTTTTATGCAATTGAACTCTACAGAACTGCACTAATTGAGGAAAAAGCTAAAAATTAAAAATGAAACGAAATTCCATTTTTTTTCATATTAAGTAGGAATTGTTCGCGAACGTCGTGCACGTTTTCTTGTTTATCAACCAAGTAGTGCAGTTCTCGTCAACCAATTAGTGCGTCTCCTCTCCACTGATAGGCTACTTTATGTCGAGTAGGTGAAAACTACCTGACTTCAGTAGTACTTATAGAGGCAACAAAAAAAGGCCAGCGATGCTGACCTTTAGATGTACGCCCGACAGGATTGCTGTTCGTTTCACTCCAGCTTACTACGCTCATCCACAGGATGAGGCTCCGTTTCGAACAAACAGGTTCTCAACTGCTGTCAAACAAATGCAAAACGCCCCAAAAAGGGGCGCTTTGCATTTGTACTCCGGACAGGATTCGAACCTGTGACCCACGGCTTAGAAATCCGTTGCCTTTTAAGCTATATAGGGGTTTGCGGGGAGTCAGTGACTAAAAAATGACTATTTTGAAAAAGTTTTGAATTTAGGTGTGAAAAGCCCCTGATTTTGGTCAGGGGCTTTGTGTTTTGAGTGTGGTGTTCGTTTATCGTATAAGAACTGCCTTCTGCACCGCCCTGAACTCAGGAGTTGAAAATGAGATGAGATAGACTCCACTTGCAACCTGTTTGCCGTTCTGGTTCATGCCATTCCATTCCAGCGAATAATATCCAGCTGGTTTGACAGATTCCTTATAGGACCAAATATTACGACCAAGAAGATCGTAGATCTGAATTGTCACATCAGCAGTCTTTGGGAGTTCATACAGAATTGTTGTACTTGGGTTAAACGGATTAGGATATGGAGAATGTAGAATATATGTCTCTGGAGCCATTACTCGTTTGGCTCTATCGATTTCCTCTTCACCATTTAACACTCTGATTAGATTTGCTATATCTGTATGAGCGTATTGCTTAAGCACTCTCTGCTTCGCAATTGTCGCAATACTTCTCGCTGTAGCTGAGGATTTACCCAATCCCTCATTTTGGAAAGCAATATCCTCATGTATAAGGCTTCGTTCAAACAAAGCGCTCGCTAGTGCCTCATCGACATCAATCATTGATTCATAGAATGATATTACATTTTCATTGTATATCAGTGCTTCATCAAGACGGTTTTGCCTCATATAGACAGCAACTGAGTAGTCCATGGCACTTGCGGCGACTAGATGCCCATCGAATTCGGATTCTATTTGTCCTAAGCGAGCCAATAGTGCATCATTATCTCCCTCTGCATTATAACAGGCTGTTAGCCCAACCAATGCGCGTATTGAAACAGAATCGTCTGGCACCAATCTTAGGACTTGATCATATATATCGATTGCCTCAACGTAGGAACTATCCACAAAAAAATGATCTGCCTCTCGAAGGAGTGTATACAATGGATCGAGGTCTAGATTGGACGCCTTACCAATACCCCCAGGAGTATAGAGGACGACAGGTGGGTCCCAATTGAATTTGGTCATGTTCCAACTTCCAGACCACCAATTGAGTTCAGCGTCGACTTTCGTCGTGTTATTGTTTAGAGCACTGACTCCTCCACCATTAGCAAAAATCTCATTAAATCCGCCATAAACTTTGGTTGGGGTTTCAGTGAAGGATCCTAGAATGGGGAAAGATCCAGTTAATATTTCTATACCCTCCCCGCTTGTTGTGTTCGAGATAGAATTATTAACTGCATAAGGAGTTTCGCCCGGAACACGAATGGTATTCATGTTTGCACTACTTTGACCATAGAATCTTATACCATTGTCAGTATTCCCAGTAATGGTGTTATTCCTAATCAATCCTGCGGAATTATATAGAAATAGGCCATATTTATTATTCGAAAACGAATTGTTAATAATGTCAAAATCAGGTGACACTCCATTCACATACAAGCCATAGTATTGGCTATTTGTAACTGAACTATTTTGCAGCGAGGGCATGGTCGATTGATAGTAAATAATTCCATAATAATTGTTGTCTAATGTCAGATTTGCAATCGAGCCATTTGACTTGTACAAATACGCTCCATAAATACCATTTTCTATCTGAACATGGGCGAGGTTTACTGTAGCTAAATTGGCTCTAAGACCTCCCCAATAGCGCTTATCTGTGGTTGTTTCAGCTGGTCCGAATAGTATTGGGGCTTCAGCAGTTCCTGTAGCATTAAGGGTGCCCGTAACTGTAATCATCGCATCTTCAGCAACAAAAACATCTGTTCCAGGAAGGATAGTCAGTATTGCACTAGAGCCCACAGTGTAGTTCGAGGTTATCCAAGCTGCATCTTGAATTGTGACATCTGAAGTCTGAGTGCCACCCATTTTATATGTCGGTATAGCACCTATATCCATCTGAGTCTCGTCCAAATCCTGGTCTGCAGGATCAGGATCATCCCAATCATTCCCATCCATATCGAAATCTGGATTTCCAGTGTCTATAGCCAGTGAGAGGAATCCTAGTCTATAATCTCCCTGCATAGGATCAAGAAACAGGGGGTTAACATCTATATTGTACCACGATTTAACTGCTCCTATATCAACATTATTTGGCGCTAAATTATCCCAAAATATGCAGTTCTCTATCCAACCGGACTGTCCATAACTACCTAATTCACCAAAATACAGTGCTGTACCGTTTTCAGTCAAAGTTTCGTTATGGATTCGATGGCTTTTTTCGGAATTGCCAGGAACCACACCGTCAGAAACACGGTAAACGTAATACCCCGTTCCACAATTAGTTACAATGTTATTATGGCTATACAATGCATGTTGGCCTGTGACCTTTATTCCATGCTCAAAACAATTGTCAATAGTATTATTCTCCACCACTATCCTGAGAAGGTCCTGATTCCAATTTAAATGTGCTCCTAGTGTTGTATATGGAATAACACCATACAGCTCAATATCTATACCACGATTATAGCTAGAAATTTGATTATTTTTAATCGTTATATTGTGGAATTCTGGGTGAGTCGTTGTTGGACCACTTGGTTTGAAACTAATTGCCGTATTGTTTGATTGACTTGGTAGTTTGAAGGTATTATCTGAAATTTCCCAATTCTCACTAAATCCAGTATTCACCATTGCAATATCAATACAATTTCCTTCAATATTTTGAAAGGTTGAATTAGTAATGACAACACTTCCACTCATAGCAGGTTGATTCATAAAACCTATGTCTGCATCGTCAATGAGAACATTATTTATTTCAATATTTGAAGAGCCAAGACTTGCTGTAATAGCAGTCGTTGTGTTTTCAATTATTATGTTCTGAAACATTTCACCACCTGACATACTCCCAAGAAGTATTCCGTTCCATTCTTGTCCCCCAAGACCTTTAAAAACAACGGGGTTCGGAACTGTCCCCCAAAGTTTTGAATAATCTTGGACAATAATTTCACAGCCCGGTGGGATGGATATTTCTGTGCCAGCAGGTATAAAATTCATCGATGAGGACAATAGGATTTGTTCACCTGCACCCACCAGTTCGTAGTTTGCAGTTATTGTACCTGATTGTATGAACTCAATGCTTTGATCAGTGTACCCCTCTTCATTGATCTCTATTGGGAAAATATTCGCTACTGCCGTGGAGGATGTGAAGTTTAAGAACCTGTATATCAGTGAATTATCATGAATGAAATTCGGAGCCCTTAATATATAGTGATCCACCATGAATTCTGGATCAATATCCGGAAAAACAGGATACTGAAGGGTTTCCAACAAGTGATAATCATCTGGTTGTATACCCGTTTCATCATCTTGGTACCAAGGATCATATATTTGAATAGGAGCTGTAAGGACATTTGATGTTACTATGACTTCCTGTGTCTGTCGGAACCAAGCAGTTAAACCATTGGATATGTGATTAGCATTTATCTGAAAATTCTCTTTGACTAAAAAATGATCCTGATCAGTATCCCATTTGAAATGTTTGTATTCATCATTTAATCCCAAATCCTGTTCCATCGTTTCTGCTGAATAAAGTCTAGATTCTTCAACGATTACTGGTTTTTCGAGGGCTGATTCAATCACAGGGAAATCCATCGTATTGCGTTCATGATTAACGAGTGATAGTTCACCTCCTAGGTTTTGGGGCGATGTCTCAATTTGATTTGTTACTAGCATTTTGGGATATATCGAAAAGGGCGAAGTATATGTTAGCTTCCGTGCAGGATCAGAGGGATTACCCGTCCAAAAGGGGTAAACCATACCATCTCTTACTGCTATACCGATATAATCAGTAAAATAAAGTGATACACCCGTAACCTCTGGCTCAAATGATACATCGTTTATTTGAATCCGTTCATATTGACTCACAACCTGGTCTGCCTTGATAATACAAACTGTAACATCTAGGTATCCACGGAATTCCACAACATCTTGTTGATATTTGTCATCATAATATATTATTGCAAGATCCCCAAGGATGGGATCACAACTAATCCACGGGAAAAAAGCTTGTTTGCCCCAAGAGACGGCAGGGGGAGTGGCAGGGGGAACATGTGGATTACCTGAGATGTTGACAGGAACCGACCAATTTCCACCAATATCAACTGACTTAATCATGTAAACATTTATTTCTGAGCCTAAGTTGTTTGGTCCAGGTAAGCCTGGAGGTTTACCAACATTTGACCAAACCACATAAAGGTTATCGCGATTTTCACTGTGACTAATATCAACAGCTAAGACCGGAAACGAGTTAACCCTCATCTCTCTTTTTCCAAAAACGCTGTTCTTGCTAGCACTCGCCCGAATCCCCCTAATTCCATCTATAATCCGGACAGCAGGTTCAAACGTGATTCCACCATCCAAAGACCTGGCAAAGCCAATCGCTGATTCATCATTATTGCTGGCGGGAATATTATCATATATGGACCATACAGCATAGACTTCGCCGTTTGGACCTGTCTGGAGATTAACACCTTGATCCCACAGACTATTTGTACCTGTGCTAATACTATTACCACCCTGGGCAGCAATCCAAGTTAGTCCTTGGTCTGTGGATCGATACAATTCGATTTTTGAGTAATTTGGATCGCCTTCGATCAGATTTGTCCAAGCAGAATATAGATTCCCAACAAATTGACTTTCCGGACAATTATCAACCCATAGGTGGTTTTTATCTAATTTTCCGTCTTCTCCAACACTTGGACCTACCGCAACTTGGATATGGGTCCAACTATTTCCTTCGTCGCTAGAGTATGCAACACCTTGTCCAAGGTCTTCCGCGATATATCCTAAATAGTATCGTCCACTTAAATCAATCGCCGTAGCAGGATCTCCACTATGTTGTGCCCCTGATCCTGTTGGATCTCCACTCCAGGTCAATCCACCATCAGAACTCATGAAACTACTAGGTCCCCAAGTGTTATAGTTGGTATTGTCAGGACCAGAATTATTCGAATTTAATACTTTCAAATAGTCTGTTGGATTAATGAAAACAGAATTCTCACTCTGATTGATTGTGCCTTCATCTGTAATGACAATATCTTGAGAATCATTAGGAAAAACTGTTATTTGAGAAAAGACATTCACTTGTGAAATTATTATCACAATGATAATCATGTGTTTCCGAATTCTGTTCATTTTGAGACCCCGTTCAGAGAATTAATGTTATTTCAATTAATAGAATCCAATTTGCATTTGTTTTTAAAGTTTATGAATCATTCACGATACCCACGTGCAATAATCGCATGACCAGCAGAGCAACAAAAGCCAGCTATAACAGCTATATCATTCTTAAGTTCAAAACAATTCATCTTGGATTGTGTGAAGTGATTCTGAACTTCGCGATTCATAAAAGATGTATCACCGTTATAATGAATATACGAGAAAGACGCACCCGCGTAAATTATATCGTTTGGTGCTTCCACTCTGATATGGGTCACCGCAATATTATTGAAATTGTCAAGCCCCGGGATATATACGGACTCTGATGTTATGTAATTATATTTCCACAAACCACTGTGGGTTGTGACATAGGCAGTATCACCTTCAACGGCTACCCCATTTATCAAACCCATATCGCCTTGATCAGGAAGTACACCCTCTTTATAATAAAGCTCATTCCACTCACCATCAGAAAATTCAAGAAGTATTGATCTATGGGGATTTCCTGAAATTGAGCCAACGACAAATACATGTTCGCCATCGTCAGACCCAGCTATTTGGTTCAGGAATATGTCTGTATTCGATTCCATCCTTGTAAATTCAATTCCGTTGTAGTGAACAATCAAACCTTCAAATCCAATGAAGAAGATATTGTTTGATGAACTTCCCCATGCTTTCCAAGCGGCTTCTCCAGAATTTAAATCTCTTCTCCACACTAGTCTTGTTGTGTCACCATCAAAATGAAGGATACTTCCGTTGGCTAACCAAATATCATCCTCGTCAGTCATCCAAATCCCATTAGCTTGTATAGTTGAATATTCTCTATAATTAAAATTAAATAATTGCCAGTCAATGCCATTCCAATGAGCAGCACCATATAAACTATCATTTGAGCCAAAAATATTCCTTATTTCACCAACTGCCCAAATATCATTTGGCCCAATAATAAATACATCTCTGATTTCACTCGGGTACACTCCTAGAGAATCAACATACCATACAAAATCATGGCTAGTTGTATCCATGGTTGTCACGGTCAAAGCAAGAGACGAATCTGATTTTTCAGTATTCTCTATAAAATAGGCGGTGTACTCATAATCCCTGCTGGGATCTAAACCGTCATCAATAATAGTCGTATCATGTCCCCATACTTCAGCATAAAGAATTATGGAATCATTACGACTCAGCTCAAAACCCCAATTCGTTGTTGTGTCGGCTACACTGATTTTAAATGTAACATTGGTTGTCCACGTGTTGATCAGTTCTAGGTAGATTCGTGTATCACGTTCTTCTATAGGGTCTGGTGGCTTATGACAGCCTGTGAATGTGGAAACTAATACAATTGCGAGGACTTGGACAACATGTCTCATACAAAATTCCCTTCGAAAAGAATTGCTCGTCTTTTGCATAAGATAGACTTCACACCACTATACTCAACTTTCAGCATTGAATTATTGATAGTAGAATGAAAGTATATAATTTTGGATGCATAAGAATATTGCCCCCGAAATATAAATTATTGAAGGCAATATATATTCTTTCACATGATTGAACAATTGTTTTCTGTTTAGAATAAATAATAAAAGGTGGTTTATTAGTATACTGAATTGATAGTTTTGTTCTACCGTGATGAAACTATTCAAAGCATTTCGAAACTTACCAGATAAAAGTTTAGAGACACTTTCGGGTTGGCCGGTTCATTAATTAAGCGCTCCCAGTCCCAAACCAATGTACTTATTCTTGTATCAGAAAGACTACTATATGCCGAATTGAAGTGGTTACTCTCATTTAGTGGGCAATATTCTGCCACTTCAATATCTAACATATCCAATCTCCCATTTTGCAGTGACCAAAAAATGACCATTCCGCTTCAAAAAGAGTGAATATCGTCAAAACTGGATACATCGGCACGAATTAAGTTATCCTGGACAACTTTCACGTAATCAATCAGTTAGACCCAATTGACAAGCAGGTTCTTTTCACAAACTGGATACGGCAAGAAATTAGAAATCCGTTGCCATTTAAGCTATATAAGGGCTAGCGAGGACTCAGCGACTAAAAAGTGACTATTTTGAAAATGTTTTTCAAATCATGGAATTTTTTGAAATTTTTGCTACTTCTATTACGTTATTATGGCGTTATCTATTGTTATCTCGTGACATAGTAAGCAAGAGATGTCCGTTAGACTCGTAAATCCGCGTGTTTTGCTTGTTGCGGGAGTTGAATAGGTGAGACAATGCTGATCTATTTTCTGTGGACTAATGAAACTGAATATGATCCAGCTTATGCAGGGTAATTCACTTGACTTTAACTACAGTACCTTTGTTAGGCAACTCATTTGATCCCTTCATCCCAGAGAAATGAGCGAGGGATAAAAAGACTATCAAGTTTAAAAACGACAGGAATGAGGACTTTGACTTTTACGCTTTTTCCGCGTTGCTCAGCAGGTATCCATTTTGTTGAATTGACTGCCTGAAGAGCGCTTTGTTCGAAAATTGGGTCACCACTCAACACCCTAATAATGCTAATTTCGCCCAAATGGTCAATAGTGACCTCTACTTCTACGACACCCTCAAGTTGCGCAAGCATTGCCTCCTCTGGATACGATAAAGAATCTATGATTGACCAATATCCACCTATGAGTTTAGGTGGCGTGTATGGAACATGACTCTCAAAGGGCCGAGGTGGCGGAGGATAAGGGGGTGGATCAAAAGGAGACCCTCCCGTCGGGATCGGGTCGAAATCATAATCAATTCCGTTAAGTGTGTCCTTCAATGATTCCTCCTGAGCAAATAGGTTGACGGAGGAGCAAAGTATCATCGAGACTATCATTATTTGTATACTTTTGTACATATAGTTTGCCTAACGCCCTAAGCTTGAGCGGCTTCTCAACATCGTTAAGCTTTGTAATTTAATTGTATCCGTCCACATCATTTTCACTTGTGTAAGTCGTCAAAGTAATTCGGACAAGATCGCTTAAAAAATAAGAGACACTTTCCGGGCCTCCAACATATTAAGCAAACACCTCATGGTGCTGCGATTTCATGTTAATACGCTTCCTCATCTGAAGCGTTTTTTGT
>JABIFX010000084.1 GCA_018650445.1 Fidelibacterota bacterium | reverse complement strand
ACGAGTTGGCAATACCATTTTGGATGCCTCCCTCTCCAGTAAACTAGCACGTATCAGACAAACACTGATTCAGTCCTAAAGGAAAGACAAGAATATGACAGATATTCGAACAGACGAAATCACAAAATTACTCCAGGAAGAGCTGGGCAAGTTAGATCTCTCTATTGATGTAGCTGAGATTGGTGAAGTCATCATGGTTGGTGACGGAATTGCCCGAGTCAGTGGACTGGAAAACGTTATGGCCTCTGAGTTGATTGAGCTCCCCAACGGTGTTGTGGGTATGGCGATGAACCTTGAAGAGGACGAAGTTGGACTGGTTCTTTTTGGTAGTACTTCTCTTGTGAAAGAGGGTGACCAGGCCAAACGTACTGGAAAAGTTGTTTCCGTTGGTGTTGGAGACGCAGTTATTGGCCGCGTGATCAGTCCTATTGGTGCTGCCATGGATGGCAAAGGTGATATCAAACCAGAATCAACCATGCCAGTCGAGCGTAAAGCTCTGGGTGTTTTGGCCAGAAGTCCTGTGAATGAGCCTCTGCAAACCGGCATCAAAGCTATCGATAGTATGATTCCAATCGGTCGTGGCCAGCGTGAATTGATTATTGGTGATGGTCAGACTGGTAAAACTGCAGTAGCACTTGATACCATTGTGAATCAGAAATATACCCATAGTGCAGACACACCTGATGATCCAGTATATTGTATTTATGTAGCCATCGGCCAAAAGGCCTCAACTGTTGCCCGAGTGGTTGCTGAGCTTGAAGCTCAGGGTGCCATGGAGTATACAACCGTTGTAGCTGCAAACGCCTCTGATCCTGCACCCCTACAATTTCTGGCACCGTACACGGGTGCTACAATTGGTGAATATTTTCGTGATAATGGGAAGCACGCTCTGATTATCTATGATGATCTGTCAAAGCATGCTGTGGCTTATCGCCAGATGTCTCTGTTACTGAGAAGACCTCCAGGTCGTGAAGCCTATCCAGGAGATGTATTCTATCTCCACAGTCGCCTATTGGAACGTTCTTCTAAATTGAACAGTGAATTAGGTGGTGGTTCACTCACTGCTCTGCCCATCATTGAAACACAAATGGGTGATGTATCTGCCTATATCCCTACCAATGTGATCTCCATTACTGATGGTCAGATCTTTTTGGAAACGGATCTCTTTAATAGTGGACAGCGTCCTGCTTTGAACGTGGGTATTTCAGTATCTCGTGTGGGTGGAAACGCCCAGATCGGCGCCATGAAAAAGGTTGCTGGTGGAATGAGACTTGATCTGGCCCAATATCGTGAACTGGCTGCTTTTGCCCAGTTCGGTTCTGATCTGGATGCTGAAACTCAAAGACAGCTGACCCGTGGAAAAATTCTCTATGAAGTATTGAAGCAGAATCAATTTGTCCCCATGGTTGTGGAAAAGCAGATTGCCATTTTCTATGCTGCCTCAAGAGGATTTCTGGATGACATTGATCCTTCAGATGTGAGACGTTTTGAAAGTGAATTCCTAAGCAATATGGAAGCCACCAATTCAGATCTCCTGAAGAAGATTGCAGCTGAAGGCAAGCTGACTGATGAGATTGATGCTGCTTTGAAAAAGACAGTTTCGGACTTTGTTAAAGGGTTCGCAGCCTAATACAGGATCGCTATGGCGAATTTAAAAGACATTCGGAAGCGGATAGGTACTATTGAGAGTATCAAGCAGGTTACGCGTGCCATGAAACTTGTGGCGGCCGCTAAACTTCGCCGCGCTCAGAGTAACATGGAACAGGCGCGACCCTATGCTGGTCGTATCCATGGTGTACTGAATCACCTTCTTCCAGATATTGATCGAACCACACACGACCTGCTATCTATGAGACCAGCCAAGCAAAAGGCTTTTATCATATTGACATCGGATCGTGGTCTATGTGGTAGTTTTAATTCAAATATTCTACGTCAGGCGGAATCTATCATTGATACCGCTGGCAAGGAAAATTCTAAACTCATCTGCATTGGGCGGAAAGGTTATGAGTATTTTGGAAAAAGAGGCTATGATGTTGTCGAGCATTATACTGATTTCTGGAATGAACTCAACTTTAGCCATGCCACAAAAATGGCCAGAGCCATTACTGATCGGTACCTCTCTGGTGAATTCGATGATGTCAGAGTCATCTTCAATGAGTTTAAGAATGTAGCTCAACAGGAAATCGTGGAATATCACTATCTTCCTCTGGTTTTAGAGGATGATGCGGAAGAGGTTAATACAGATTATCTATTTGAGCCTTCCAAGGACGAGGTCGTCAAATCATTGGTACCCCGTCATTTAAATATCCAAATGTGGCGCTTTCTACTGGAATCCTATGCCTCTGAGCAGGCAGCCAGGATGACTTCAATGGAAGCAGCTACAAATAATGCTGGAGACCTTATCGATCGTCTCCGACTGGAATACAATAAGGCACGTCAAGCTGCAATTACCACAGAGATTCTGGAAGTTGTGAGTGGTGCTGAAGCTTTAGTGGAATAAGAGGAAAATTCATACGATGGCAAAGCAAGGAAAAGTTGTTCAGATTATGGGTGCTGTAGTTGACGTTCGTTTTGAGGACGGTCAACTGCCAGAAGTGTTAAATGCTCTGAATATTGAACGTGAAGACGGATTATTGGTGTTGGAAGTTGCCCTGCATCTAGGTGAAAATGTTGTCCGTACAATTGCTATGGATTCAACTGATGGTCTCACACGTGGCACCAAGGTTACAGATGTTGGTAGTCCTATCTCCGTTCCAGTAGGTCCTGAAACATTGGGACGCATGTTTGATGTTGTGGGTAATGTCATTGATGGAAAATCTGCACCAAATGTGCAGCGTAATCCCATTCATAGAGATCCACCCAAGCAGGAGGATCTAACCACATCAAGTGAGATTCTGGAAACAGGTATCAAAGTTGTTGATCTTCTGGAGCCCTACTCAAAGGGTGGAAAAACCGGTTTATTCGGTGGTGCAGGTGTTGGCAAAACTGTGCTGATCCAGGAACTGATGCGCAATATTGCCACCGAGCATGGTGGTTATTCAGTTTTCTCTGGTGTGGGTGAACGTACTCGTGAAGGTAATGATCTTTATCTAGAAATGACTGAATCCGGTGTTATCGACAAGACAGCAATGGTCTTTGGCCAGATGAAT
This sequence comes from Fidelibacterota bacterium, assembly GCA_018650445.1. GTDB lineage: Bacteria > Fidelibacterota > UBA8477 > UBA8477 > JABMPR01 > JABMPR01. The sequence goes on along the minus strand of JABIFX010000084.1, from coordinate 78,624 downwards.
GAACCACCAGGGGCTCGTCTCCGCGTGGCTCTATCAGGTCTCACCATGGCTGAATATTTCCGTGATGTGGAAGGCAAAGATGTACTTCTTTTTGTAGATAATATATTCCGTTTCACCCAGGCTGGTTCTGAAGTGTCTGCTCTTTTAGGTCGTATGCCTTCGGCTGTAGGATATCAACCAACACTGTCTACAGAAATGGGTGATCTTCAAGAACGTATTACTTCTACCAAAAAAGGGTCGGTGACTTCCGTGCAGGCTATCTACGTACCTGCTGATGATTTAACTGATCCGGCTCCTGCGACGACCTTTGCTCACCTTGATGCCAAAACTGTTTTAGAACGTGGAATTGCTGAGTTGGGTATCTATCCAGCTGTGGATCCACTCTCATCATCATCGCGAATTCTTGATCCTCGTGTGGTTGGTGATCGTCACTATAACGTGGCTCAGGAAGTCAAAGTCGTTCTACAAAAATATAAAGATCTTCAGGATATTATCGCCATTCTTGGTATGGATGAATTATCTGATGATGATAAGAACACAGTGAACCGTGCTCGTCGTATGCAGAAATTCTTCTCACAGCCTTTCTTTGTGGCTGAAGCATTTACCGGTAGTGCTGGTAAATATGTTTCTCTTGAAGATTCTATCACTGGATTCGAAGCAATTCTCGCCGGTGATATGGATAAATACAATGAGAATGCCTTTATGTATAAAGGTAATATTGACGACGTGATTGCCAGCGCAAAGAAAAGTGGTTAATTAAAAATGGCAGGACAATTTCATCTAGAAATCATCACACCAACCAAAGTGTATGATGAGGGTGAGGTAGATTACCTCCGTGCTCCTGGTGTAGATGGTGCCTTCGGTGTCCTGGCAGGACATACTGAGTCAATAATGGCTTTGGCTATCGGGGAAATCAAAGTGGTCAAGGGGTCGGTAGAGAAGACCTATGCCTCCACCAAGGGTTTTGCAGAAATCACTCACAACGGTGTACAGTTACTGGTTGAATCGGCTGAGCCACATGATGATATCGATCTGACACGTGCCCAGGAAGCTTTTAATAGAGCTAAAGAACATCTTAATCGGAAACAGGATGAGATGGAGGACGAACTGAGGGCTCTGAGAGCTCAGGAACGTTCCCTGAATCGACTGAAGGTTGCTGCAAAGAAATAAATCTGCTTCACAATAATAATTAAATGCCTCGGCCCCTGAGTTTATCGAAGAGTCCGGGGCATTTTTGTTACATCACCATTATAAACCAGATTCATATTTTCAGATTTATTTAGGTCTTCTTCCAACTCTATTTATTTTTCAATCCAGTTAAAATGAATTGTTAGGGGAATGACTTGCTGAGAGCTGTTAAAAACATCTTAAAATTGAATCCTTGGTACATCGGGTTGTATATTGTTGTTCTCACCTTACTCATTTTATCAAGTTATCTCGAGTATAAATCCAGATATCGTGACGTTCTGCAGCTCATTCAGGATCAGGCAGCCATGACCGCCGCTGTTATTGCCCAGAGTGGTAGTGGTCAGGCCTATCTCACCGAGGAGTTAAAACAATCCTATATCGATAGAGCCATAGATATGCTCAGTATCTTGAACCAAATAGATAAAGAACAGGAATTAACAGGAAGTGATCTGGACGAATGGGTGAATGATGAAACCATCATGGATATCACCACCTATGATCGTAAAGGGAATAAGGATGCCGACTCCAGAGTAGCTTCAAAAAATACTGGGGCTGAATTAGAGCAAGACAATACCTGGATCCAGAATCAGTTACAGCCGATTTTATTCATGAAATCTGAACTAATCATTATCGGGGTTGATCAGGCGGAGTACCCTTACACCCCTCAGGACAGTATTGAAGATCAATTTATGGTAGCTATTCCCAGAGACAGGGGTGGTGTAATCGCCTGTCAGTTGTCAATGGAGGCTGAGCAAAATTTTAAATATCTCACAGCCATGGAATCTGCTCTGGAAGACCTTCTGCATGTCAATGGCTTGCAATATCTGCAGCTTGCCCTGGATAACCGTGAACCATACTATGTCTCAAAGTCTAGTGAAATGGTTGACGATACCTGGACCCGTGAACCCCTTGCTGATATCCTCTTTAAAGTTTCCAAAGGAGACAGCAGTTTGCTGGAAGTGGTTCGTCCTGTATTTTTTAACTCAAGCTTGGGAGAAGTTCGCATTGGGCTAAAAGCGGATACATTATTGAGTCTAAAAGGACAAATCGTCTATCAAATTCTTATTCGTACTACACTCTTTACGATGCTGGCATTTGTGCTACTTATATTTCTGTTGGTTCGACGAAATGCAGCTTTACTCGAGGAGGAGAAGAAGCGCATAGAAGCAGAAGTCTATAGATTGGAGAAATTGAATCGACTTCGAGAAAAGCAGGCGGCTGTGGGTGAACTCGCTGCTGGTGTCGCCCATGAAATACGCAATCCGCTCAATGCTATAGGAATTGTTGCCCAACGGTTGAAGCGCGAATTCTCAACTGGTGAAGATCAGCAGGAATATGAATCGCTCACTGGCACCATGGTCTCAGAAATATCACGAATAAATGAATCTCTCCAGGATTTTCTGGAATACACCAGACCGACCCCCCTCAATTTCTCAACTCTCGATCTGATGAGTTTTTTAAACAGCATCCAGGATTTGTATAAATCGGAAGCCATAAACCAACAGATATCGCTGTCAGTGCAGGCCAATTCGCTTGAATTTGATGCAGACGCAGGATATTTGAGACAGGCAATATCTAACCTGGTTCGAAACGCTTTGGATGCCTGTGATTCCGGAGCGAGTATAAATCTGGAAGGTCAGAAAAAAGGTGAAATGATAATTATAAAGATCATTGATACAGGAACTGGAATTGCTGAGGATCAGCTCAGTCGTATTTTTGATTTGTATTATACAACCAAGGACATGGGTACAGGTGTGGGACTGGCATTGACGCATAAAATAATCGCAGACCACCACGGAACGATTGAAGTGACAAGTCAACTTGATGAAGGGACAACCTTCGAAATTGAATTACCGGTGAAACAATGACCAGAATACTAATCGTCGATGATGAGCAAATCCAGCGTGAGTCTCTGGCTGGATTTCTAAAGAAAATTGGATATGATGTTGGCACAGCTGAGTCTGCTCAAACTGCACTGGCCCATTTGCATAAGCATCCAGTTGACATTGTTTTGTCTGATTACAAAATGCCCTATATGACAGGTGTTGATCTTTTAAAAGAAGTAAAATCACGTCATCCTAATGTGATTCTGGTTTTGATCACTGCTTTCGGCACTGTGGATATTGCCGTAGATGCCATGAAATCAGGTGCCTGGGATTTCTTAACCAAACCCGTTAATCTGGATCAGCTTGAAATTCTGCTCAAGGGCATCGAGGATCACATTCATACCTCACAAAATCCACAAAATATTTCCCGGGAACAAGGTTCAGAAGAGATGGGTTTTCTGGCCAGAGATCCAGTCATGTTAGGTTTACTCCAACAGGCGAAGCGTGTGGCTGACAGCCAGGTCACTGTCCTCATCACGGGAGAAACTGGCGTAGGCAAGGAAGTTCTTGCCGAGTATATACATCAGCATTCCCCTCGGGGTAAACAGCCCATGGTAGCAGTGAACTGCGCAGCTCTTCCCAGCCATTTGATTGAGAGTGAACTGTTTGGTCATGAGAAAGGCGCTTTCACAGGTGCAACCGCGACCAGAATGGGTCGCTTTGAGGAAGCCCATACAGGAACCCTATTTCTGGATGAGATTGGTGATCTTCCACTTGAGATGCAAACCAATCTATTGCGCTTTCTACAGAGTGGTGAGTTTCAAAGGATTGGGGAGAACAAAGTCTTCAAATCAGATGTCCGGGTGATAGCTGCTACCAATGTGGATTTGCTCCACGCCATTGAGTTGGGAGAGTTTAGGGAAGATCTCTATTATCGTTTAAATGTGATAAATCTTGAGATACCACCCCTGAGAAGCAGACCTGATGATATCAAGGTTTTGTCAGAATATTTTCTTGATAAATTTGCTGTCAGGGAAGGTCGATCTGAAATGATTCTTTCGAGTAAAGCGCTTGCAGCGCTGGAGACATATCATTTCCCCGGGAATGTCCGCGAACTGGGAAATATCCTTGAACGCGCCGTCCTGCTATGTCAGGGACCTGAGATTTTAGTTGAAGGACTCAACCTGCAGGATAAGGCTGGAGAGAATATCGCTTCAGGGAAACTGAAAGATTCTGTTGGTGGTCTGGAAGTAGATCTGATAAAAAATACCCTGCATGAAGCAGGAGGCAACCAGAGTGAATGTGCCCGACGGCTGGGCATCAGCGAGCGAGTTCTCCGCTACAAGCTTCAAAAATACCACCTGAAATAATCATCAATATTCTCGACAATTTTGTCGAATTCGACGTGTTTTGTCGAGCCTGTTCACAATCAATTAATCAATATATATATCGATAAGTATATGAATTACAATAATATATGTAACATTATTGAGCGAGGCGTAATAACTGGCACAGAGATTGGACTATAGAGGGCAGCTTTTTTGAAACAGAAACAATAACAAAGGAGAAACGATATGAAAAAGCAACTCTTAACGGTGATGATGATGGCAGTAGCAATTAGCTTATTCGCAATTGCCAGCCCAGTTTATGCACAGGGTGGTCAGTGGGGAAATGGTCATGGTGGTTTCGGTGGCGGTGGCAATGGCTCTGGTGATTTCATCGATGAAGACGGTGATGGCTACAATGATAATGCACCCGATGATGATGGCGATGGTATCCCAAACTATGCTGATGAAGATTACGTGAGACCAGAAGATGGCCTTGGAGGCAGAGGCGGTCCTGGACATGGTGATTTCATCGATGAAGACGGTGATGGCTACAATGATAATGCACCCGATGATGATGGCGATGGTATCCCGAATTATGCTGATGAAGATTACGTGAGACCAGAAGATGGCCGTGGAGGCAGAGGTGGTCGTGGAGGTAGAGGTGGTAATGGACCTGGATCAGGTGATTGTCTCCCAGACCCAGTTCCTCATCGCAAATCCATAGTTAAACTGAATAGCGCGAACTAATTGTGTGATAATGGGGGAGGAAGATTTCCTCCCCCAACTTCTATGAAAGACTCAAATCAAACCATGTTCATAAGCAAATCAGAGCGTATCAATTTCAGAGCAATCATAGCAATTGTAATCATCTGCTTATCTTTGCTTAGCTTTCCAGTAACCGCTGGTGAATTTACCTACACTTTTGATAATTCATTTGGGGCTGCTGACTATCTATTGGGTAGTAAATTGGTTCCCAATGCTTCCTATAGCTCAACTGCATTCTCTCTCAGCTCAATTCTTTCCGACAATTCCAGGGCATATATTGATATCTCGCACTCACAGATATATCCCTATGCTGAATACTCCAATTCTGATGCAGAGCTTGGTCTTCAACTACGCTATCTAGATATCAAGGATAACCAGATCTTTGCAGGTCTATTCGCTTATTTTAACCGCTTCCATGATAGCTATAGTTATTACAACAGCAGTGGTTTTGGCATGTATTTGAAATGGAAATACTACCTCAAAGCTTCCCAGCTGTTTATTGGTGGTTATGATTTGAATTTTAATCGCTTTGAGGAGGTTACCGAAGCCTCAAACACAGATCATGAGATATATCTTACCTATAACCAGTCTTTTAATACAAAGACCTCAGTAAATCTCAGGACCTCCCTGGCCTATCAAAACTTTTGGCCACAGATCGTAATAGATGATCAACTTCCAGGCCGGTTTACCCGTTCAATCGAAGTTGACTCTATTCCTGATAATTATCTTTTTGAAACCGAGCTTAGACTCAGCCAGGCTCTTGGCCCCAAACTCGGTGCGACACTCTGGCTGGACTATCAAACCCTCATCAATGAAGATGCCAGCGCCCTGGCCTTACAGGATGGATTAAACAACCCATTTATTGACAGGTTCAGGAGTGAGGGTCCTTCTGTATCACTGCGCTTATTATATCGAATGGGTGCCAGACAGAAATTAAAGTTGATTTATGTTTTTGACGAAAAAAAATACAAGGATGTTCCTGTATATGAGTTTGACTTTGAGGGTTTGAGCTATGTCATTGAGAATGATGCATATAAGGATCTTGGTTTTGATCGATCAGATAAAAAGCAAAAAATTCAAGTGAGTTGGAATCTGGATTTGGGTCAGAATAAAAGTGACTGGTTTTCAGATATTGACGTACTGGTGAATACAGGGTGGACTCAGAATATTTCCAATGATCCCCTGTATGACTATAAGAGTATGAACTATGGAATTACTCTAAATATTAATAATTAAAGGAGCAGTAGCATGAAGCGAAAATTATTTATTCTCATTTTACTCTCTATGACGATTGTAATGGGTCAGGGACGCCGCGGTGGTGGCTCTCAAATGACCTGGGATGAAAGCTTAAATTTAACAACTGAACAGATGCAGCAGATCACAGCCCTCCGTGAGAGTATGCAGCCTGCCATGCAGGAAATTCGTCAAACCACGCGTTCAATGGAGCAAGAGCTGAGACTGCTCAATAATAGCGAAAATCCTGATGCTGATAGAATTGCCGAACTTGAAGCGGCTATTGAAGCCAACCGGACAGCTGTTGAAGCGCTAATGGGTGCGCATCGAACCCAGATCAGATCTCTGCTGTCACCAGATCAGCAATTGATTTTTGATCAGCATGAATTTGGTCCCCGTGAAGGACGACGTGGACCCGGAGGACCTCGTGGTAGAAATAGTGATATGGGCGGTGGCCGCCGTGGGAACCGTCCAGGAAGAGGGAATAGGCCATAAGTCAATAAGCGTTATCCTTGCTAGAGGATTTCCTCCCTGTACACGAGCTCCAGTTTTCACTGGAGCTCGTGCTTTATCTATAATTTGGAAAAAAATAACGCCTCTGGTTCATCAATCAGATGGTATAACAGGTGATTCTACAAGAATTTCAGGCTTAATGACCCCTGGTGCCCAATATAAACTGGAATGATCGTGAGGAACGGGTTGTGATCGATTTAGCCTGATTTGAAGTAGTTTAAGGTGTGGCGTAGCGACTGATCCAATCAGCGCTCATAGCTCCAAATACACCAAAACCACCTTCAACCCCATAGGCTGTGCCAACACTGCCTTCACCGATGAGAAAATTGGAAATAGCTTCCAATTCGGAATCACTAGCCAGGAAGTAGCGATAGTAATTAGCATCCAGATAGCGTAGACGAATGCCAATCGGGGCGACAGCATCCTCGTTAGGATTATCTTCAAGACACCATGAATCGACCGAGGATGTCCAGGTTGTATCTCCTGGTTCCATCAAACCAAACTGGCTGATCCCGCAAACATAACGTTCCCAATCTTGTGAAGCGAATCCAGTGGTAATAGTTGAATTAAAATCTCCATTGTAGTTCCACGTCACATCAAAAAGACTGTTGATTGAAAGCGTATCGGGTAAATCGCTGCGTCTAATTCTAGGTATGGCAGGGGTCGTCAGGGAACCACTGAGATGATGTCCTCCTGGAGTTGTGATGGTCAGAGTGTATTCTGTATTCGGGAGGGGTATAAAATTACCATCTGTATTCAGATATATGCCAGGATCACTAAATATATCACGATACCAGTAATTCTGACCACTCCGATCTTGTGGACTCCTGATAAATGAATATGTCTGCGATCCATCTGAAACAGTGACAGTTGCATCCCTCACAATATAAAGTGATTCACTCAGTGATGTGATGTAAGGAGGGTCATACCAGAAGGTGTCCCTCTCGAACATCCCTGTATCGTCATTATACCATTCCCAGGCATCGTAATAGATGGTATCATACCCTACTATTTCTGCATCAGGTCCAGCGGTATCCAGGGTTTTATGGACAATAATAAAGCTGGACACGGAATCATCCAGACTGATGAGCCCAAAGATGTTCAATTTTTCTTCATTGTCTGTGTCAATGGCTTCCCAACCCCAGTTTCCACATGAAACAATCGTAAGGAGTAAAAGGAGAGAAATTACAATTACTAGAGGACGACGATTTTTATTAATCCTCGATGGCTGTCGCCTGAGCCTGTCGAAGGTAAAAGCTGTTTGGGGATTTGCATAATCAGAGGACATTTTGATACTACGATCCCCTTCAGCACTGGCTTGTTCAATATCCGTCATTGGTGGGCTCATTATATTAGAATTCAAATTTCACCCCAAAAGTTGGTAAAAATGGAAACATGGGAATACCAAATCTTTGCACACCTTTGTTCTCGTACTCGTATGTTCTGTAATTGAAGTCCCCATGATTCCGATAGAGATAGCTAAACACATTTAAGTGATTTGTCACATTTAATATCTGGAAATACCATTCACGGTGTCCTTTTAAAAATGGTTTCCGCTTTTTAAAACTTACATCCCAGCGGAAATATCCCGGATAGCGCACCCCATGTTTTTCGCCATAGAGAAAATTTTCTCTATTAAACCATGAGTTGTCTAAATTCCATGAGTCATCTTCCCATGTCTCTGTTCTACCAATGACTGCAGTATATGGATTCCCACTGGAATATGTGATGGCAGTACTAAAGTGAAGGGTCTCATTAAGAGCCCAATCCGCAACAACATTGAGAGTGTGGGTTCTGTCATATTTGGGGAAATACCAACTTTGACCCCCGTACTTCCGCTTGGTTTGTGCATAGGTATAGCCAGCCCAGCCACGGACTTTTCCAGAAAGTTTTTTAACCAGAATTTCTAAACCCTGGGCATAGGCATCGGTGTTCCAGAATTCATTAAAGGGATCAATTCTCAACTGACCTTCATCGCTGATTGCAATGAGATCCGTGGGTTTGAGGGTCAGCAGATTGTCAAACGATTTATAATAGGCTTCAGTGCGAACCAGAATATCAGAATCACTCAAATATTCTACCCCAAGTATATAGTGATCAGATCGGGGAGCTGGACGATCCTCAGGAATACCAAACCAGATATCCAGAAACCTCAAGTTCTCATCAGGGGGATTGGCCACAGTCAAAAATTGATGATATCGACCCACAGAGCCCTTGAGTGAAACCTTTTCCGAAAGAAAATATTTGAGACCAAGACGCGGTTCAAAATAAGTGGTGTCATGCAAGGAGTATCTGGCAATACGTAAACCCGATTGCAGGGAAAGGAGAGGACTCATTTCCCATTGATCCTGAATGTAGATGGCTGATTCTGCTGGTTTGGATTCCATCCACATAATGGTATCTCGAAAAGTTTCTTTTACCCCGTTATAGGTTTCCTCTGCACCAAGTATCATTCCCAACTGGAAATGCACCTCCTTATGTTGGAAGCCTGCTAGCACATTGTGAGCATCGTTTGCCAGCCAGGTTAAATTGGATTCAAGACTGTTGTCATTGATGCGATCAAATAGATCAAAGCCAAAGGAAGATCGATAGCTGGAGGTGTCAAACTCGCTACGGGAGTAACTCTCATCCGCATAGTCAAAATCCACAGCAAATCGAAAGCGACTATTTGCGATAAAGGTCCGTGCGATCAATTTTGGCGAAATTATCCAACGCCAGGTCAGACTGTTGGTAAAATTTCCCCAGCGCCAATCAAACACACTGCTATCACTTCCTTCATAATAGTAGTCGCCATCCTGTTCGTAACCCTCATCATTCCAATCATCTGAAGAATAATCAGCCTGGTAATCCCAATTCAGAACATCATCCCCATGAAATGAGCTCCAGGTAAGCCGATGATCGCTACCCACATCCAGATTTACCTTGCCCTGGAAATCATAAAAATAATAAGGGAAAACATTTTGAGGTGAACCTCTCTGGTCAGCTGGGTCAAGCCGTGGAAACACGACTTGCTTGTAAAAAGCATTAGCAATGACATCAAAGTACGTACGCCGACCAGCAATCATCCATGATCCCTTCAGCAAATCAGAACCAAAAGTAGGTAAAGGACCTTCAATCAACGCTTTACTTGAGATGAGAGAAATATTTGCGCTCCCCGTCAACTCTTCAGTATTGCCTTCCCGATTCACAATATTCAGGATAGAACCCAGGCGTCCACCGTATTGAGCAGGGAAACCTCCAGCATGGAAATCTGCCTCTTTGATGGCATCGGTGTTAAAGGTTGAAAAGATGCCGCCGAGGTGCATTGGATTATAGACTGTGATGCCATCAAGCATGATCAAGTTTTGGTCAGGTGTGGAACCACGGACATACAGAGCTGAAGAAAAGTCATTAAGAGATTGTACTCCAGGAAGCAACTGTAGTGCACGGAAGACATCTGCTTCTACGAATGATGGGGCAACCTCAATGGCACGACGATCAAGTGTTACCGTGCTGGTACTGACCAGTTCCTTGAATTTTTCCCGCTCTGCGCTTACTTCGATTGACTGACCCTCAATAATGGCCTGATCCAATCTGATATCTAGTCGCAGACTCATGTCTGCTGGTAATTCAATGGTCTGCTCATATTTGGAATAACCAATAATGGACACAATAAGTGTGTGGGTCCCAACGGGAAGATCACTGACTACGAAATAGCCTTCCACATTGGATGTTGCACCGCGATTTAATTCTGGGAGAATAATATTTGCATAGGGTAGAGGTTCACCGGTTTCATTTTCACGAATAAATCCATGTACATTTTGTCTGGCAAGTGTCACAGAAAACAGGGAAAGCATTAATATGATTTGAACGAGAGGTCGGAAAAATTTCATACTGCGAATATGGGAACCATCATTTGAGATTCAACATTAAGTTGAGGAAGAGACCAATTTGTTTTAATCTCGATCACACCTTATGAAAGGGGGACTTTTTCATGAGTGAATTCAAATATCTCCCATTTTCCTTTTTTGATCACAGGATTTAGGGTGCATATTGTTGCAGTTCAAAAATCGAGGAAATATGTCACCTGTAGCAGAACGATTAAGAGAATTTCGAGCAGCTGTTGGTCTTACTCAGCGTGAAGTAGCCAGTCTTTGTGGGCTTGGAAAACGAACCATCATCTATTGGGAAATGGGTGAGCGGGAAATCAAATGTACTAAACTAGTGCCCCTCTCAGAGGAGTATGATCTCGATTTTAATTGGCTAATATTGGGCAAGGGCAGCATGTTCAATGATGTCGCTGACCCGGCTGTTGCGGAACCAGAAGAACTGGACGAAGAGCTGGAAGAATCACCTGATCCATCGGCTGAGCCAGTAGACCAGCAATGGGTGGACACTACCCAGCCCCTCCAAAAAGAACAAGAAGATGTATTGCCTTTAATCCAGCGACTACGCAGGAAGTAACATCACCACCGCTTACGAAGATTTTTAAAAAAATCTCCCACAAACACAGATGTCAGTTATTGATGTGCCCCCATTGGGGTTTACATTGCCTCGATTTTAAACTACGGAGCGAGCATGCGACTGAAACGAACAATGACCTGTGGTCAACTAACAACTGAAAATGTAAACGAAGAAGTCATCCTCAATGGATGGATAGCCAAAAATAGAGATCATGGTGGTGTGATTTTTCTGGATCTTCGTGATCGTTATGGCAAAACACAGGTAACCTTTAATCCAGATCTAGATGCAGATATTGCTGCTAAGGCTAAACGACTGGGTATGGAAGATGTGGTTGCAGTCCGAGGAACCGTCCAACTCCGTCCGGATGGAAATGTGAATCCCAATATGCCCACTGGCAGCATTGAAGTCATCGCAACAGAACTTGAAGTATTGAATGAAGCACAACCCCTGCCATTTCTGGTCTCAGACCGTGAAAGTGGCAGCGAGGATCTCCGCCTCGAATATCGCTATCTGGAATTACGTACGGCTGAGCTACAGAAATTAATGTCTATCAGATCCAAAACCTATCAGAGCGCCCGTAGCAGGTTAAATGCTGAAGGCTTTATGGAATTTGAAACCCCTGTTCTTATGAAATCCACTCCTGAGGGCGCCAGGGATTACCTCGTACCGAGTCGAATTCACAAGGGTAAATTTTATGCCCTTCCTCAATCTCCACAAACCTATAAGCAGTTGCTCATGATTTCTGGATTTGATAAATATTTCCAAATCGTCAAGTGTTTCAGGGATGAAGATTTACGAGCAGATCGTCAACCAGAATTCACCCAGATAGATATAGAAATGTCCTTTGTTGACCAGGATGATGTTCTCGGTGTGGCAACCAGGATCGCAAGAGGCGTATTTAAGGATATTCTTGATTACGACTTGCCTGAAACATTTCCCACCATGAAGTACAAAGATGCCATGGAAATGTATGGAAGTGACAAGCCAGATATCCGTTTTGATTTACCCCTTGTGGAATTCGCCAATTATGCCGAGAAAACGGAGTTTGGCGTATTCAAAGATAATCTGGCAGCTGGCGGGCGTGTCAAGGCTTTGGTATTAAAAAATGCAGCCGATAAATATTCACGTAAAGTCACTGACGGTCTCACCGAATGGTTACGTACCTATTATGGATTGAAAGGTCTGGCATTTGTAAAAATGGATCAAACTGCATTTAGTGCTGGCATCAGTAAATTTTTCCCTGAAGCACTGCAGACTGAAGTAATCAACGATCTTAAGCTAGAACACAATGATATCCTGTTTTTTGTATCTGATACTGAAGCCAGAACACTCCAGTCGCTGGGTGCGCTTCGCATCGAGTTGGCAAAACGTGAAAAATTGATCCCAGCCGGGGTTATCAAACCGCTCTTTGTACTGGATTTCCCTTTATTGGACTGGGACGAGAATAGCAATCGCTATATCGCCATGCATCATCCCTTCACATCTCCGAATCCCGATGATGTTGATTTAATGCAGACAGCTCCTGTAGATGTGAGAGCTCAAGCTTATGATCTGGTCATCAATGGTTATGAAGTGGCTGGAGGATCCATCAGGATTCACACCGGCGAAATGCAGAGCCGCATGTTCGAGCTTATCGGTATGGATGAAGAGGAAGCGCAAGCCAGATTTGGATTTCTCCTCAAAGCCTTCAAGTACGGCGCACCACCCCATGGCGGGATTGCCTTTGGGTTTGATCGTCTGATTATGCTGCTTGCTGGTACAGAGAATATCCGCGACGTCATCGCTTTTCCAAAGACGACGTCAGCATCCTCATTGATGGATGAAGCTCCTTCAAATGTGGATACACAGCAGCTCAAGGAACTTCATATCAAATTAGTTGAGTAACTCGATGAATCAGAGCTCCCTCTATCAGCTCTGCAAAATTATTTGATTATGTCTAACATTTCAGGTGGGTCTTGAATAGATTCATCAATCACAGGAAATAAATTCCATATTATTGACTTATTGATGTTTAAGGGATAGTTCAATGAGACACAAATCTGTACAGCTATTGATTTTATTTACACTATTTACCATGCCACTCATAGGTGAGTACTGGCAGCAATATGTCGAGTATGATATGGATATATATCTGGATTCAGATCAAAAAACACTCACAGCGACTTCTGATCTACTCTATGTTAATCATTCTCCGGATACGCTTGATCAGATCCTCATGCATCTATACCCGAATGCTTTCAATGAGGGCACCATTGCAAAACAAGTGTGGAGTGATTACGGTCAATCATTTGATGTTGAGAAGGGCTGGACAGGTATCCGTATTCAAAAAGCAGTCAGTGATTCTATTCATCTTGCTTTTGATATTCGAGATGATACTATTTTAGATATTACTCTCAATGAGAAGCTTAGTCCTGGTGACACAATCCATATTAGCATGGATTGGATATCCATCGTTCATCCCCTAATCGGTCGCGGGGGGTGGGAAGAAGACCAATTTGACTTCACCCAGTGGTATCCAAAATTTGTTGTTTATGACGAAAATGGATGGCACGACGATCCCTTTGGTGATTGGGGTGAGTTCTATGGTGAGTTTGGAAAGTATACCGTGAACCTGGATGTTCCAACCTCACAAATTGTTGCAGCAACAGGAGTCGTCATAGATGGCGACCCGGGTTGGGATGCTGTGAGAGTTGATACATCTCAATCATGGCAGGAATGGGTTGAGAAGTTTAGCGAAGAGCGTGAAGCTTATCTGGGTGACCTGGACAGCACTAACAGGCGTCAAGTGAGCTTTCAGGCTGAAAATGTGCATGATTTTGCATGGATATGCTCACCAGAGTTTGTGTATGAACACGGTCAGTGGAATGGAATAGATGTACATGCTATTTTTACCACTGAAGTTGGTGAATCGTGGTCAAAAGACATGGTTAAGTGGGGCGAGAGATCTCTGGAATGGTTGTCAGGAAAATTCGGAATGTTCACCTGGCCTCAGATAACTCTGGCAAAATCCTTGGGAACTGGTGGAATGGAATACCCCATGATAGTTCTTGATTACACGGATAGTGAAGGATTGGCTGTCCATGAAGTCGGTCACAATTGGTTTTATGGCATTTTTGGAAATGATGAATTAGATGATCCCTGGCTGGACGAGGGATTCACCACGTTTCAAACTCGTTGGTATGTGGAACAGCACTATCCAGCAAATGGGTATGAACTGTCGCGTGAGTATATTACACAATTTGAGTCAGATCATTTACATCGCGAAATGTATGAAGAGGCAGAGCTAAAACCGGCGATTCGGTATATCCTATCTACTGCCAATGAGCCCATGGCAACTCCGAGTTTTGATTATGCATATTATGGTTCGTATAGTAGTAACTCTTATGATAAGGGCTCAATAATGCTAGCCATGCTGAAAAATTATCTGGGAGAAGAACGTTTTTTAGCTGGGATGAGGCTTTACTTCTCTCGCTGGGCTTTAAAACATGTAAATGAAGATCGATTTGTCAAAGCGATGGAGGATGGTTGCGGAGAAGAATTGGATTGGTTCTTTGATCAATGGCTCCGTACCACCCACTATGTGGACTACAAACTGGTTGATTGGTCAGTTGAGAAAAATGATCTGGGTCATTTTACAACACTGGTAACTGTCGATAATAAGGGCGGTATGTTTGTCCCTATTTCAGCAACGATTTATAGTAAAACAGGTGAAACAGCTTCGGCCTCCCTTAAGGAATTCAGGTATAGAAATAGCGGTGTGATTGAAGTCGAGTCGAGTTTTCAACCAGAGCAAGTTTATCTGGACGCTGAGAATATGTTTTTCGATGTGGATCGACGTGACAATGATAGCCGACGAAAAAGCGCCTGGCGATATGATTATAAAGGCTGGGATGCCTATCCGGATGATAGGAACCTTTACCTCTGGAAGCCTGGCTTTGGTTATAGCGATTTAGCTGGTTTAGGGCTGGGCGTAAACATTAAGCGTGTCTATCGAAATACTGGAAATTATACACAATTTGCGTTGGACCATAACTTTGAATCTGGAAATCAAGACGCCTCTTTATCCTTTAGACAGCTTCAAGTCGGTCTCCCTTTCAAAGCCGCCTGGTCGGGTAGCGCAAAAATTTGGCGCTCCATGGTATTCACTTCTTTGGCATATGAAATGAATTGGGCAAAGCAATATTGGAGAAATCCGCTCCACTTTCTCACCCTAAAAATTGAAATGACGGATGCTAAGCATGCCCAGGTTGCCCCCGCGGATAAAATCGTCATGACTCGTCTGGGTCTTCAGTATGAGTTACAGGATGTTTTGTTTTCTGGGGATTTCGGCTTTAGCGGGACTATTTATACTTCTCCAGAACAACTGGGAAGTTATGGGTCTCATTATTCTCAGATATCCCTGATGAGTAATTGGACGAGATCCTATGATCATTTTCGCTTGAACAATCGCTCAAATATCCTGGCCAATTCAAGCGCTACACCGAATCTTATCAAGAGTCGCGTTGCATCTCAGGATTTACGATCTATCTATTTGGATAGGGGCGCTACGAGTCTGTATGGGATTAACGATGCTGATATGATTGGCTCTCACTACTACTTAAGAGGTGGCGGACGCATGCGGGGGTATTCTGACTCCCTGGATCAGCCGATGAATTATATCTGGTCCAACAATCTGGATCTGACTTTTGGATCAATACCGCATTTACCTGAAGCCCTGGACCTTGGAATTTTCTTCGATGTTGGGCAAATATCTGATGATGCCCAAAACTGGAGCAATGTTAGTGACTTGGGATTTGCACTCAACTATAAGCCAACTTGGGAACGTACAAATTGGATTTCGACATTGTTTCGTCCCTTTCAGATGAAATTTGAGCTAAGTATTTTAAGGTATGAAAATTCTGAATGGGTCAACATTATCGATTCGAATCAATGGCTCTTTACCATATCCAATTAATGATTGAATGGAATCATAAATGATCAAAAAATTCACATCTCTTCTTGTCCTCCTATCTTTTTTCCAGATCGGCTTGGCTCAGGCAACATACGATAAAATCAGAATCTGGTCTGATAATACCAACGAGATCATATCTGAATTGTTAAGACTTGGGTTGGACCCAGAAGGATTTGATGTCCGACCTGGTGTCTATATTGATGCTGTTGTAAGTCAACGCGAAAAGCTAGATGTCGAAGGCCTGGGATTCGCTTCAGAAGATTTGATACTTGATCTTAGTTCCCATTATGCATCTCGATTGACTCAGGGTGCTTCCCGCGAACTTGGTTATGGGAGTATGGGTGGTTATTTAACCTATGATGAGATTGTGACCAGTATGGATTCACTGCATGCAGGTTACCCAGAGATTGTCTCGGCCAAGCAGAGCATTGGACTTAGCTATGAGGGACGGGATATCTGGGCTTTCAGGATATCAGATGCTCCTGTTTTACCCGATGGTGACCCGGAAGTCTTATTCAACTCCCTTACACATGCACGTGAACCTGCTGCCATGATGACATTGATGCATTTTGCCTGGTCTCTGGCAGAGGAATACAATCAGGATCCAACCATGACTTATTTAGTAAATGAGAGACAAATATGGTTCGTTCCCGTAATCAATCCAGATGGATATGTCTACAATCAACTCACCGATCCAGGTGGCGGCGGAATGCACCGCAAGAATCGGCATCCAGGATGTACCAGTTTACCAGGCATTGATTTGAATAGAAATTGGGGTTTTCAGTGGGGCTTTAACGATGAAGGTTCAAGTCCTGATTCCTGTGGGAACACATATCGCGGGAGTCAGCCCTTTTCTGAGCCGGAGACACAGGCTGTGCGGGACTTTGTGCTTGCCCATGATTTTCAAACCATATTCAACTATCATAGCTACGGCAATTTACTGATTAAACCTTTCGGCTATGATGAATCAGTTGAATTACCCACTCCTGACAATGAGATTTACAGCCAAATGGGTTCGGATCTTGTGGAGGAAAATGATTATCTGTATGGAACCGGAACTGAGACCGTAGGCTATACAGTGAACGGCGACGCCGTTGATTACATGTATGGTGAATTGGGAATTATTAACTTCACACCAGAAGTCGGTGCTGGATCAGATGGCGCATTTTGGCCACCTACAGAATTGATCTTTGAAATGGCTGAGGATAATATCAGCATGAACATTCATCTAGCCGGTTGTGCTGGGAGCTGGGTGGAAATAGAAAACTTTAAGTTTAATTCAGATGGTCCCTTGGAATCCGGTGATATTGTGGGGTGCGAGCTTAACGTCATGAACAAGGGTCTGGGTTCAGAAAATACGGCTGCTACGCTATATTTATACTCGCCAGACAGTAGCATTACCCCATCCCTTAGTTCCCTTGATGTCTCAGGTCTGGTTTCGCAGGCTTTTCATGATTATGGAACCGAAGGTTTAAGTTTCGAAATAAATTCTCAATTTGGTGAAGTGGCTCAGCTTGTACTGAGCATAGAAATGTCCGGGTATGAAACACAAGTGGACACGCTTAGGTGGATAGTTGGCATACCTGATACGATATTTTTTGACGATTTTGAGGCTGGAACTCAAATGTGGAGTTCTGGGACCTGGGGGCTGGAGATAGGTCCAGATGGGGGGCAGTACCTGTCAGATTCTCCTTCTGGGTACTACGAGCCGGCTTCGGTTTCTACAGTTTTTCTGGACGCACCTCTTGATATAAGCGGATATAGCAATCCAGTCCTTCGATTTGACGCCAGTTGGGATATCGAGTTCAACTGGGATTTTTGTCAAGTACTTGCCTCAGATGATGAGGGTATAAACTGGGTACCCCTGAGTGGTCAATACACGGAGCTTGGAAATGGTAGTTCGGTTCAGCCACTGGGAGAACCGGGGTATCATGGGACGCAGGGATGGATAACAGAACAACTCTCTCTCGCCAATTTCAGCGAGAGTTCTTCACTCACGCTGGCCTTTCAATTAATAAGCGATACTTTTTTTGAAGGCGATGGATTTCTAGTTGACAATATTACTGTATTGGGATGGGGCTCTGGTTTTATCCTTGGTGATGTTACTCAGGACGGTGAAATCAACGTGTCTGATGCTATCTTTCTTCTGGAATCCATCATAGCAGACATTGAGTTGGATGCTGAGCTGGCAGAACTGGCTGACACAAATCAGGATAGCTTGATTGACATTAGGGACCTGGTTATTCTCGTTGAACTGATACTTGAGCAGTAAGCAAAATAACGTTTAGCACATCGTCTTTTCTATATCGATAACACTCAAACAAAAAACGATATTGGGTTAATCAGCATTTGTAATAGTTGAGTGATGTAAGCTATATTTGGCCGATTTTCAGGAGGGGGGATTAACTCGAATGGGGAAGGCCCTGACGATTTGCGACAATTTGTTTCTATTTTTTTTGCTGCAGTTCTAATCTCTTGCACCTCGACTGATATACCAGTCACGCCTGATGCAACATACCCAGTAGCAATCAATATTGAAAATGCCGATAGCCTTTGGTCGCTACGGGCTGATAAGGCAAGTGCGCAAGCCGCTCTGGAAGTTTTTCAACACCTTGCAGAATCGGACTCAACATCTATTCAACTCTGGGCGAAACTTTCGAGAGCCTATTATTTTTCCGGCCAATATTTGACCCAATCTCCACAGGTACAGGATAGTCTATTCCTACAGGGCTATGGCGTCAGTCAAACGGTTCTCAAGCAAAACAGTGAATACCGAAATCTGCTGTTCTCGACAGGAGATGAGAGTATGGCCGTTCGCGGTCTTGACAAGAATTTTCTTGAAGCGCTTTATTGGGGTATGGCAAATTACGGACAATGGCTTGCTACAAAAAGTAGTCTGATTCGCAAGGGACAACGAGAGCTGATTTGGGCCACGTTGGAGCATATTCATGATCTGGATTCGACCTTTTACTATGGGGCTTACTATCGTTATAAGGGCGCCTTGTTGGGACGTGATCCAGAAACAGAGAACGATACTACCGGAATACGTGAAGCCTTTGATGAAGCAATACGGATTTCGCCAGACTATATGGGTAACTATACGCTTATGGCCCAATATTACTGTCCTCTGGCCCAGGATAAAAATCTCTTTTATAGCCTTTTAACAAAGGTGGTAACAACAATACCGAACCCAGACCTGCCATATTATCCTGAAAATGTCTATGAAAAGGCTCTGGCTGAAAGATTGATGATAAAAGCAGAAAAGGAAAACTGGTTTAATCTATGAAATCATTTCGTGGGGAAAGACAAAGAAAAAATGCCTCAGTTCAAGTCATTTTGACTGTACTGGTGCTGCTGACATTCATGTTGCTGGTAAATCTTGTACCAATAGATGTCAAGGGGGGTAACTCCCAAACCCAGAAGACCACATGGGAATCTTCTGTAGTAAAATTACCATAATTTTAGCATAACAGATTTAAAACTGAAACAGAGGCCGTTCCATTTTGGATAGGGCCTCTCGAAGTTTCTCTTCGTCCAGCGTGAAGACTTTTTCTTTCTTCACGCGCTGGGCAATACCAAGGTATTCATCTGATTTAAAATATTGCCTCAACTGGCCCTTAATTGGAATAATTTGCCGGCGTGGTTCCCAGATTTGCGGTTTACCTGTATCAATATTAATGATGCTTTCTGTGGCACTGGCCCAGGCAATCACCGCCAGTCGATATTTTTTCCAGAGATCCTGAGCAACCTGATGGACTAGAGCCTGGACATAGGGACTTAAAAAGACGAAGCGTCTGCTGAAGATGAGACCGGTGTGAAAGTACTCAGGAACGTTAATTATCCCATCAACCTGAAGATGACGACCCATGAGTGTAAACAGAGCCATCAATTGATCTCCTAACCCGAGACCTGGATAGCTTTGCCCAGGAAGTGGGGATCTTCGATTGGAAAATTCAGCCTTTGGGTTTTGTAATAGAAGCCATTCGACCATTAAAACCTTTAATTGATGGCTATACTCATTTTCCGCATCTATGTCCCTGGGAGCCAGATGCTGGTATTTTGCCACAAAATCCATTACGATATGATCCTTGTCTCGGGACCGTCCATTGTAGATGGTCAAACGATGACGATAAGGATCTTTGGTATCCACAGCAACTGACAGGTGCCTTAACCCGAGGTGCCGAGCCTGCCGATCCAGTCCAAAGCGCTCCATAATAAATTTGATGCCATCTTCAGAATATTTCCCCAGGAAGAGGGAACTGGAGTTTATACTAGATCTGTCCGTAAAAAAATCATCCCAGCTCAGATCTTCGTGTGAGAAATTGCTGGTTAGATCCAGGGGAGATATTCTTCTGGCTATTTTTTGATATTTGCGATCAAACTTATTCATTTCGTAGGGACAATATCCTAAAAACTATAGCTGAGTCCAAGGTTTACGTTAGAAAAATCTTCGAGCTGCTTAAAACGGTTACCCTCCTCATCCCCACCAATGAAGTAGCTTAGAGTGGTTTCGAGATTGAGTCCTTCCACGATTGAATAAGTCGAGCCAATATTAGCCATATAGCCTGTTTCTTCGAGATTAATCATGAACATTCCATTTAAGTCAAGCGAGTTATCAAGCAAGGTAACCATGGAGGAGAGAATAACGACCTGGTCCGCAATCAAGGCGAAGGGGGTACCCATGCCTGCGGAGAATTCAGGTAATCCCATTTGTGAAAATGGTACCCTGAGAGGATCCAGCATATGATTGCTAGTATCCTGAAGCATGAATTCCAAACTCTGGAAATAGTCATCCTTCTCCATGGTAGATTCAACTCCTTGAGTTTTGTTGCTGATAAGCTGTCCCATCAGTTGTACGGTATTGGCAAATGCATATTCTACCTGAATAACTGATTGCAGATAATCTGCATCATAAGTGAATTTTGACATGGCATATTCAATATCTGGTGTCTGGGTACGGAAATACCCAAACTCACCTCGCAAAGTCCAATTTCCAGGGAAGAGGACTGCATCCAGACCGATGACATCGGTTTCCCTATAAGTAAGATGACTAGTAAAAGGTGAACCACCACTCATAAGCGCGGTAAGATCAATTTCCAAACCTGCTGGTGAGAAAGAGCGATCGTGGCCCTTAAAATATGAGGCAGACAGATCTCCAATACCCATGGCGTATTGCACCCGACCACCAAATTCAAACTCATTCTCAGGATAAAAATATTGAGCCCCTTCTGGGATGGGAATGCTAATGGGAAAGTCTGGCTCATTAAGGGGAAAGCGATTTGCTTCAAACTCTGGCAATGCAACCACTTCTATTTGGAAATCACTTACATAGGTTTTTACCGCCAGGCTCATGGATCCTAATTTCCGGTCTGTTCCAGCCAGAAACATATAATAGTAATCGTATGGGCTCAAATTGTCAGTGGGATTGTTGGCATCCGCAGCGCCCCAGGCATGGATCATCTTACCCAGCTTTACTTCGCCGAAAGCAGGATACCACAAGAGATATGCTTCTCGCAGCTTAAACATATCCTCGTCAATTTCAGGATCTTTCCAACGGGTCTCCAGTGCTGTGACAGTTTTTAATTCAAAATCTCCATAGGCATAGTCGAGTGAGATATTCCCCAGACGGAAGGGGAGATCGATAAGGGAAGCATCACTTATTCTTAACATGCCGGATGGTGTCAAATCACCTGAAATATTGAATTGAGCATACGTGGCCAGAGGGATTAGCGCCATTATAATAATGGCAGATATTAGCTTTTTCATCGCGTAATCCTATTTAGGCATCCGTTTTAAATTCTTTTCCTGAAAGAGATCTGCCTTCACACCAGTATCTACTTCCTGGCTACTGAAAACCAGTCGAGTATTTGATCCTTTTTGAACGTTTTCTACAAAAATTTCGACGGGGAGGTCGTAGCCTTTGTCCTTGCGATACTTCATCACACGGCGTTTCAGCAGTTTATCTCGTGTGTCATAGGCTTCATCCAGTATGGAAACCAAATCTGTTTTACTCACATAAGTGATAAATCTTTTATATGTGCGTGTAACACCCGCTTTTGGAGTGCTTTCCAGAATATGACAATCAATTCCATCGACAACTTTTTCACCTAAAATTTCATAAGTATACTCATCCAATTCTCTTGAAGTCATATCCTCATAACTCAGATCAGAACCCATAAAGGAGTCTGCCTTTTTCTTTGAACTGATACGGCGAACTTTTTTAAACGCAGGCAGCCAGAGTCGCATTTCATCATCTTTTTGTGGATGTTCAATTTTTAAAAAGGCGACGCCTTTGTCATCGGCTGGAGCCAGAAACCAGATTATTTGTTTCCGATTATCATCTGCTGTAATAGAGCGGATAGTTGATTCTCGAGTTTTCCCCTGTTTGTTAGTAAGGGTCATTGTCATGTTAGATTTCATATCTGCAGGTGAGGTCTTGTCTTCCATGGCCTTGGCTAATTCATAACCTGCTTCGGCAAATATCATCATCGGAAGCATGAGGAGTATTGCTGTAAATATGGGACGGGTAATTGTATTCATGTCAAAATCCTTCTTTTGATTAAAATTTTATTCAGGGACCGCAATACCTTCAATATGGGCCAGACGTTTTTTATTCAGCTCCAGCAGTATCGCTAATAAAGTCAGAGTAGCGGTGGAGGTGGAAACCATGGCAAAGACCATTAATCCACCCATATGCTTCATTGGTATGAAAACCGAGAACAATAAGGCACCAAAAGCCATGTTCGATGCAGCATCCAAAATAACGGGGAAGCCAACATCCCGCATGGTTTCCCGACTCAAGTTGCCATCTAATCCATAATTGTGGAGGTGATTACGAAATTGGCTGATGTAATGGATGGCAAAATCAACGCCGACACCAATGATGATAGCTGACAAGAGAGCTGTCACATGGTTCAGATCAACGCCAAATATTCCCATAAGACCAAAATTCAATATGACAGCAGAGCTCAATGGTACCACTGCCAGAACACCCCATAGCCAATGTTTGAAGAAATAAGCTGCAATCAGAGCGATGATGATGATTGAGGCGAAAATACTGATGAAAGAGCTGCGTATGATCAAGGCAACCAGATCCCTAAAGACGATGAGTAGGCCTGTGATTGTAATATTCAGGTCTTTATATTCATCCTGTTGGAGAAAAGCTTCAATTTCATCAACAAGCTTTACGATTTCAGATGTGGAAATCGATCGCATCATCGAGGTCGCCAATCCCTTTTTATAGTCATAATCGACGATTGAGCTAAAATCATCTGGATCACCGGACATGGAGTACATGGTGAATAAATTATTCACTTTATCTCGAGAATCGGGGATAGTTTCGAAAGCAGGATCGTCATCATTCACCATGCGATGCATTTGCTTGATAATATCGGCAATAGAAAAAGACAATGTTACCGATTCATGCTCTTCCATGAAGTCCTGGATGCTCCCTATCCGAGTTAGTACCTCAGGTGAGCGGAGATCAGCATTGATCAACAGTTGAAGATCCATGGTTCCAGTCATTTCGTTATCCATGAATTCTAGGCTTTCCCGAATAGGATTATCTGGTTTGAAGAATTTTTTCATATTCACTTCAATATTCAGTTTGAAGATACCTGCTATACCGATAATGACCACCACTGCCCCGCCAATGAGAACAGTTTTAGGGCGTTTGATGACCTGCTCACCAAATGAGATGACGAATCTCTCAAAATGACTGGGATGAGACACAGCTGATGCATCAGGATTCCATTTCTTCAATACGAGGATCGAAGGAAGAAAAACAGTTGATAATATCCAGGCCCATAGGATTCCGGCAGAGATTGAAAAACCATATCCAATGAGGGGTTCTAATGGGGCAAACACCATACATAAAAAGGCTGCAACAGTGGTAAGGGCTGTTAGGAAAATGGGTAAAACAAGGGAGTTAAGACTCGCTTCTACTGCAGCTCGCGAGTCCTTGTTGGTCCGCATTTTTCTAAAAAATTTGGTGATGACATGCACGCCATAAGAATTGGCAATGGTCAATAAAATGATGGGCATGGATGTGTTGAGCACCCCAAACATAAATTTGTCAGATTTTGTCAGGTAGAGCATCCAACCATTAAACCCCATCATGAAGGCCATGGATAGGATGATGGTAGCTAGAATTGACCCTACTGCAGTGACGTTTCTCAAGCTAAAAAGCAGGATGAGTAGCATACCAATCAAGCCAGCACGCATGAGTCCCAATACATCATTTCGGATCATTACGGGTAGGGCTCCAGTAAGATAGGCCTGTCCTCCCCAGTGGACATCGTAGTCCGAAAGATGTGTAGCAGCGACCTGCTTCATATCACTAACCAGGACATCATGCTTGGCACCTACAACGGGTCTGATGATAATATTAAAGTAGTCTCCATGCTCTCCCAGGTTTCTGGTCTTAATTTTTGAATTATCATTCAGGTAACTACGAAGAGCTTCAATTTCCTCTTCATCGAGATCCCGATACTCCTGTAATGCTGATACTTCCAGAAATCCGTCAATACTTTCCATTTTGTCAGAGGTGGAAATGGACATGATTTCATCAACCTGGTCAATTTCTTCCAACGCATAGGACAGGTCCCAGAGCGTTGCCAGGTTTTGAGCATTCAGGGCATCTACACCACGCTTCCCAAATCCCAGGAACATGAGGTCATTGTTCCCAAATTCATCCTTCAGTTCATTCATCGTAACCATGGATTCAATATCCTGGGGCAACATTTTCATAAAGTCATCTTCAACAACAAAATGCTGGAGACCAGATCCCATGAACAGGGTGATGAGTATGGTGATTATAATACTACGTTTGGGGTGATCTACGGACTGGTTGACAAACCATTGTTTCATATTTTTCCCTCTATATGTTTTAGACCCTTTTCAGTGACAATCCCCCGCAAAAAAAACTCACGATACGTGAGGAGTGTATCTTTGACACCAATATCGTTTTTGATAAAAAATTCGGGCTGAAAGACATCGTTAATAATTTGCATGAAAATGATGGAGGTGAGTTCCAGATCTATGTTTTGCCTAACATAGCCTTGATCTTGCGCCTCCTTAAAAATGGTTAGAAAATCTTCCCGCCGGGCCAATCTGAATTCTTCAATCTCCCTCCAAATGTGGGGATACCGCACTTTGAGCTCTCCAACTTTGGAAATAGATACACGATTAATTGTTTTCACGATTTCATTTATAGCCGTTTCAAACTTGTCCAGAGGATTTATATCCAGGCTAAGGATGCTTTGAAATTTGGCTGCTATGATGGTGGTAATGTATTGAAATATTTTTCCAAGGAGGACTTCCTTGGATGGAAAGAATTTATAAATAGTCTTTTTGCTCATGGCCAAATCTTTGGCCAGTGTCTCAACAGTAAATCCCTTTACACCATCTCGGAAAATGAGATCCAGGCCGTGCTCCAGAATAGGACCTTCAGGGGTATTTGTGTCAGGGGTCGATGGAAACGTTTTCTGTATCATGCGTTTCCAATGTAGCTAATAATTGAATAATTGCAAGGAGAAATTCTGAAGACATGATCAAATGAGGCTGTACCCCTCGACACCGTTAGGGTGAGGTAGAATCATTCTCTATGCAAGTAAGATATTAGGAGCTTATCTATCGAATATAAATTTTGGACGAGTAAGAATCAGCACCAGCGGTAGAAGCGTTAGTGCGGCAATCAAACACATAAATATGGAGACTGAGATCAGCCAGCCAAAGAAATATATAGGGATAAAGGTGGACAACATGCACACCGCAAAACCCATCATGACAGAAAACCCATTTATTATGATACCCTGGCCTGTGGTACTCAAGGTTTTAATAATGGCCTCTTCATCGCTGAATCCTTTGCGGATTTCAGTTCTGAAGCGGAACAAAAAGTGAATTGTATAATCAATACCAATACCAATCATAATTGAGCTAAGCATGGATGTTGCCGTATTCAAATATATCCCTAAGTATCCCATCAAACCGAAGACACCTGCGATGGCAAATGCCAGGGGCATGGCGCTGATAAGGGCAGCTGATAATGATCTAAAAACAAGACCAGTCACCAGCGCTGCAAAGATTACCGATAATACAAGACTCCGCATTTGTCCCTTTACCATCATGGGCATCAAGTTCCCAAGCAACACAGCATAACCTTCACTCTTGGGTTGATTGTCTACTTTGATATTCTCGTTGAGGAATTGATTTAGTTCCTCTTGAAGATCCACCATGTAATACACATCCATGGTATTAAGACGAATCACGATTTGAGCAGTCCGATAATCATAATCTACATAAGCATCCAGATATCCATCGCTGGATTCCCATGAATACAATAGCAGGTACTGAGAAACCAGTTGACGGGAATCTGGAATTGTATAGTAGGCAGGGTCACCACCGTTCATTGACTGATTCATGAGTTTTACAAAATCTGTTATGGCTAGCGTGTAGCCAACTCCCTGGCGACCTTCAAGAAATTTTTGAATTTGATCCACCTGATTCAACACATCCGGGGATTTGATGTCTCCCTCAATCACAACCGACATGGTCGTGCTTCCACCAAAGCGTTCTTCAATGATATTGTTGATCACTCGAACGTTGGATTCTGGGCTATAATAATTGAGGGGGTTACTATCTAACTCGACTTTTGGGATACCGATGGCTGCGATAATAGTTAACAAAGCAAATGCTGCGAAAATGATATTACGATGATGGAAAACCAGTCGTCCCATTCCTACCAATATTCTTGAAAGTAGTCGATTCGCAGTATTTTTATTTTGTCTTTCTGAACTTGGTTTTTTGGTCAGTACCAACACTGCGGGGATAAATGTAATTGATATACCAAAAGCTAACACAACACCAAAAGCTGTCAACACACCCACCTCTCTAGAGGCTGGCAAAATATGGGAGAGCAAAGATAAAAATCCAATCACTGTGGTAAGAGCTGCGAGGAACAGAGGTCTCATCATATGCTCGATGACACTGGTGACTATTTTTTTATTGTCTGCATCATCGGGCAGCTCTGCGCAATCTTCAAAATAGCGAGTAATGATATGAATACCGTAGGCACTGGCTATTGCAATGAGCATGATGGGCATAATACTGGAAATCACTGATAGCATGAGTCCAAACCAGGCCATGAGCCCCAGGGTCCCCATAATCGATAATAGAACTACCAGGAGGGGTAGAGCCACTCCACGGCGGGAACGGAAGCTGAAGTACAGCAGAAAAGCTATCAGAATCATGCCAGCAGGGATGAATGTGCGCGTATCGTGAGCGATATCATCTGACATCTGGGATCTAATGACTGGCATGCCACCTAATCTTAAATCATGGTTCGCATTTTGATAGGGAAGTAGAACACGCTTCAGTGTGTCAACGGTCGTGACCTCATCTGCCTCTGGATTGGAGTAAATGATGATAGCTGTATATTCACGATCCTCCGAGACCAGTAACCGGCCCAACATGGGATCTGCGATGGCACTTCTAGCTAATGAGTCACTCTCAACCTGACTTTGTGGAAAATCCTCTATGAATTTATCGACCGTCATGGATTCATCATCACTGGTTATTGATTCATAATTGGTCAGACTGATGATATGATCAATTTGGGGTAGGGCTTCCAGGTCGTAGGTCAGGTCATCAATCATCTTCAGGCCTTCACCAGCGAATACATCATCAGCATGGTAGCTGACTAAAATGACATCTAATCCGCCAAATTCTTCTTCGAGTTCCTCCATACGGATGACATCTGGGTCATCAGCGGGAATCAGTGCTTGCAGATCTGGATTGATGTGAATTCTATATATAGGAAGAGATAAAAGTGTTATTACAAGAAAATTTATAAATATGATGGTCTTGGGATAGTGTGTGATGAGAGTGGTGAATTTTTTCATGGCCGGCAATGTATTGTGCTGTCAAGTCTGATGAAAGGAAAACGAACATTGCAGCTATTTGAAGAAAATATTTTATGCGTTTAAAAAATGCTATGCAGGCCTTTTGTGGGGGATATATTAAGCGTAACTAAGAAGTGAGACACGCTAATGAATGAAAAGCTACTTCCGGCCCTCAAATCATTCGGATTTACATCCAACGAAGCCAAAACTTATCTCAGTCTATTACAGAATAATCCTGCGACTGGTTATGAGATTAGTGGCAAATCCGGAATTCCAAGATCAGCAATTTATGAAATTCTAAAACGTCTGGAAAGTACAGGTATGGTGAGTTGTGTGGATTCAAATCCAACGCGATATATCCCACTACCCCCGGATCACCTTTTTGATGTTTTGGAGAACAATTTCACTAGCAATCTGGATACGCTTAAAGATTCACTGAAAAATGTTAACACTGACCTTGAAGCTGGCGACCTATGGAATGTTCGCGGTTATGACGGCATGATTGATCGTGCGAGACATATGATCAAAAATGCTGATGAATCTGTTTATCTATCCATTTGGCTTACCGAGTACAATAAGCTCCACAGCGATCTAGTGGCGGCTGAAAAACGGGGTGTCAATATCGTCATTTTTTCCTTTTGTGATCTTCCCATTGACGTTGGGACGGTGTTCGCCTACAATCTGGATAGTCGTCGTCTAGAGGATGTGTGGAGTAGTAAAATTTTATTGGTAGTTGATCATGATTCTGCCCTCCTTGGAGGCGTGGAAATGCTACCTACAAATAAGGTTGCCTGGACCAGGAATTCGGCCATTGTTGCAATAGCTCTAAATTATATCATCCTGGATCTCACTCTTTTTGGACAACGTTATAAACTCGATATGAATCCGGTAATCACGGGTATGCTCAACGGAGAGATAGAAAATTTGGATGATCTTTTTAGCGAAGATCACAAAGCAATTATACACTTAAAGCAGAATTGATAATTGAAATTTAATATAACCTTTAACAATCGCTCCCCTTTGAACCGGGATCGAAACGGAGGCACGTTCTATGAGTAAGATTAGAGTCGGGCTGATGGGATTTGGCGAGATCGGTAGAGATGTCTATCGTTTGAGCTTAAACCAGCCTGAAATGGAAGTTGTAGCAATTAGTGATATTGGTCGTTCTGATATCCTCCACTATTTGCTAAAAAATGATGGAAGAGATCCAGTAGACGCACAGCTTGAAGGTAATTACCTTATTGTTGGCGATCAGAAGGCTCGTCTCATCCATGGTGTCGCACCCAAGGATGTTCCCTGGGACGCTTTTGATGTTGATATCGTAATTGACTCAACCCATAAATACCGCACACGTGAAAGCATGCAAGCTCATCTAGATTCTGGAGCTAAGCGTGTTATCCTCGGCGCACTCCCACAGGATAATATTGATCGTGTTATCGTAATGGGTGTGAATGATGAAACAATTAAAGCAAGCGACAAACTTGTATCTGCCGCATCTGCTACCACAAATGCCCTGGCTTTGATGCTGGATATTCTGGACAAGGCATTTGGTATTGAATCTGCTATGATGACTACAATCCATGCTTATACCAGTGATCAGCCATTACGTGACACTGCTGCATCAGATTTCAGACGTAGTCGTTCAGCCGCTGAAAATATTATTCCTAACGTCAATATCAGCCCCTACTGGATGGAATATATTTTACCTCGCTTTAAGGGCAAAATTGAAGGCTCAGCATTGAATGTTCCCGTACCAATGGGATCGCTGCTTGACCTGACATGTGTCCTCACCAAGGGTGAGACAACAGCTGAAGAAGTAAATGTTGCCATGCGTAAAGCTGCTGAAACATTGGGTAGCTATATTGAAATTACTGAAGATCCCATCGTATCCAGTGATGTTATTGGAAATTCCCACTCCCTGCTATTTGACACAAAGGGAACTATGAAGTCCAGTAAAAGAATGGTGAAGACTCTGAGTTGGTATGATAACAGTCTTGGCCAGGCCGGACGTCTAGTTGATCTAGCTCTTGCTTATGGTAAGCTCGGGGTAGAAGGAGGTGCTGCATGAGAGTAGCAATTAATGGATTCGGCCGTATTGGTCGTTCTGTATTTCGCATTTTAGATAAACGTGATGATATTAATGTCGTTGCCATCAACGATCTATTCGAACGTGAAGCTCTGGCATATCTGCTTAAATATGATACCGTTATGGGTGGTTTTGGCGACTCATCTGTTCGTCTCGAAGGTGATGTTCTGCAAACTGCCAATGATAGTGTAAAAATGATCAGCGAGCGTAATCCTGCAGACTTGCCCTGGAAAGAGTTGGATATTGATGTTGTTATAGAGGCCACAGGTGTCTTTAGAACAAAAGAAGCTCTGACCCAGCATTTGACTGCTGGTGCAAAACGCGTCATTCTGACAGTCCCTTCAAAAGATGACGTGGATTACACAGTAGTTCTGGGTGTGAATGAAGACGGGTTGAAACCAGAGCATAGAATTGTATCAAACGCCAGTTGTACAACCAACTGTTTAGCCCCAATGGCAAAAGTTCTCAATGATGCATTCGGTATCGTTGAAGGTGTGATGACTACAACACATGCCTATACCAATGATCAGCGTCTTGCTGATGTTCCTCACTCAGATTGGCGTCGTAGCCGTGCAGCGGCTGAAAACATCATTCCTACAACCACTGGCGCTGCTCGCGCAGTAGGTAAAGTGCTCCCTGAACTCAAGGGTAAACTGGATGGTATTGCAGCGCGTGTTCCTGTTGCTGATGGTTCTGTTGTGGATCTAATTGTTGAATTGAACCGTAACGTTACGGTTGAAGATATCAATACAGCTGTTCGTGAAGCTTCCAAGACGGATCGTCTCAAGGATGTCCTTGAATATAGTGAAAACCACCTGGTTTCTTCTGATATCATCGGGAATCCTTACTCCTCAATATATGATGCATCGTATACGCGAGTAGTTGGCAACCGTATTGTTAAGACATTGAACTGGTATGACAACGAATGGGGTTATTCAAACCGCGTTGTTGACTTGATCAACTTGTTCAAGGGTATGTAAGTAATATCCTTTTAGGATAACTGGAGCCGGTCGTTAGTACGACCGGCTCTGTTGTCTTAAAAAAGTAATATCTCCATCTGTTCTAGCTGAGAATTGTAAAGAATGAAAAAAGTCCAATTTATTTTTGGAATTCATAACCACCAACCCGTAGGAAATTTTGATAAGGTCTTTCATGATGCCTGTGATCGTTCCTACTTGCCATTTCTACAAACACTAGAAAAGTTTCCAGAAATCAGCATGGCCTTTCACTTCAGTGGATCTCTCATTGAATGGCTTGAAGGGCATCGCCTGGAAGTTTTGGAACTATTCAAAAGGCTGGTATGTCGAGGCAATATTGAAGTCCTGGGTAGTGGTTTTTATGAACCCATCCTGGCAATGATTCCTGAAGCGGATCAGGTCGGTCAAATCAAGAAAATGAACGACTGGGCTCTACAGCGAATGGACTATGAAATAAAAGGTAACTGGCTCACAGAACGCGTGTGGGAACCACACCTGGTCCGGAGTTTAAATGGGGCCGATATTGAATACATGGTAGTAGATGACTACCATTTTCTGACCACGGGCCCCGCGTCTAAAAATTTGAATGGATATTTCTACACCGAGCAGGAGGGCAAAGTCCTTAGCGTCTTTCCAATCAATCAGAAAATGCGCTACGCCATGCCTTTTGAAGACCCTCAGGTCGCTATTGATATCTTGAGAAGCTACACTACTGAAAACGGTGATAGCCTGATAGTTATGGCAGATGATGGGGAGAAATTTGGGATCTGGCCTGGTACCTGGAATACCGTTTACAGCCAGAAATGGCTAGAAAGATTTTTTACACTGATAGGCGAAAATTCTGATTGGCTCACCACAACAACGTTTAAACAGTATCACTCAAATCACCTTCCTCGTGACCTGGTTTACATACCCACATCCTCATATTTCGAGATGTCCCAGTGGACGTTGCCCACCGATCTGGGCCGCCAGATGGATCATTTTGTGCGTGATCTTGAACACCAAGGCAAAGGTGATGAAAGTCGCCCCTTTATCAAGGGCGGTATGTGGCGCAATTATTTCACCAAATACCCTGAGTCAAACTGGATGCAGAAGCGCGTTCAATTCCTTTCCCTAAACCTGAGCCAATTGGAGAGTAAGGGGGGTATTCCATCAGACCTGAGAGATGATCTTTATCGGGCACAATGCAATTGTGCATACTGGCACGGTGTCTTTGGAGGACTATATCTTCCACATCTTCGTCATGCCATCTTTGAACATTTACTCAAAGCTGAAGAAAAGTTTCTTGCTTCTGGGGGAAGTTTACCTGGTTTGGTTGATATTGATAGTGATGGGGTCAAAGAATACCGCCTGCGCTCTGACAGTGTTCAACTTTTTATTGCAGCCGATACTGGGCATATCCGTGAGATTGACTGGCTTCCTTCTTATTTCAATGTGACAAACTACGTACAGCGCTATTCGGAACATTATCATGAGAAGTTGGCGAGTGCGAGCAATGATTCGAACGCCGGTGGATCAATCCATGATATTGTTCTGACAAAAGAAGAAGGTCTTCAGGATAAATTATTTGTAGATGGCTATAGACGTCATGGGCTCATTGACCACATTTTTGATATCAATCAATCTCAAGATTTGCATTATCGAGGAAATTTGCAGGAAAATTTGTCGGTCCTGTCAAGTGAAGTCCAGCAACATGAAGCTGGTGTGCAGATCAAGGCCATGGGACAGGTTGGTCAGTCCCAAATTCAAATTGAAAAAAAAGTAGAGTTGCATCACAACGAATTATCAGTAAAAATTGATATTACTAACACGGGCGAGACCACCATTGGCCAGCTCTATGGCCTTGAATTGAATTTCGGGCTTCTGGGAGGAAACAGTCCTGATCGGTACTACCTGGTGAATAACAATAATGTTGGTGCTTTGAACACTCATGGTGATGAGCCTGCAGTACAAACCGTAGCCCTCTTTAATGAGTGGGATAATTTCAAAATTAATATGAATTTTTCAAAGAAATGTCAATTATGGCGTTCTCCCATTGAAACTATCTCCATGTCAGAAGCAGGATTTGAACGAGTCTATCAGGCTTCAGCACTATTACCACATTGGAAATTAAACCTTACCCCAGGAGAATCTCTTGAACTGGAGCTCCTCCTGAGTATAAATAAAATTAAATAACCAAGAGGAATAAATGTCAAATACTCAAGCCACTGTAGCTTATTTCAGTGCAGAAATCGGGATTTCCCCAAGTCTGCACACATATAGTGGGGGACTTGGAATATTAGCTGGTGACCATATTAAGGCCGCCGCAGATTTAGATGTAAACATGGTTGCTGTTACCCTGATGTACAAAGAGGGTTATTTCAAACAAAGAATGGATGAAGATGGTAATCAGACGGAAATTTATCCTCGATTTGAGCCAGATCCGCTTCTGGAAAAACTGGATGGTACAATTACCCTCCCACTCAGGGGCAGGGAAGTCCATGTACAGGTTTGGAAATATACCTTTCTGGGAATAGGCGGCACTCCTATTGATATCCTCCTATTGGATACTGATGTTGAAGAGAATGCACATGATGATCGAAGTATCACGTTAAGACTTTATGCTGGTGGTAAGGATCATCGAATCCTGCAGGAGGCTGTACTTGGATTTGCTGGTATCCGAGCACTGCGCAATCTTGGGTACAAAGATTTTTCGACCTACCACATGAATGAAGGTCATTGTTCGTTTCTTACTCTGGAACTCCTCAAAGAATTCAATGGAGATGAAGAAGAAGTACGGAAACGCTGCCACTTTACTACACATACTCCCGTCCCTGCCGGTCATGATCACTTTGCTGTTGATCGTGTAACGCGACTGATTGGCGATCTTCTGCCAACGAACTTGAAATTACCTTCCATGGTCCTTAATAGCCGTGTACATATGACCGAGCTGGGACTTTATTTCAGTCGCAGTGCCAATGGAGTTTCGGATCTACACGGTGTAGTTGCTCGTGAACAATTTCCCGATTTCAAAATTGGCCATGTCACGAATGGAGTATTCCATAGATTCTGGGTTGGTAAAATATTTAGAGAAGTTTTTGATCGGAATTTACCAGGGTGGCGTCAGGACCCATCTCGTCTTCTGGAAATTGATTCGGTTCCTGATGAGGAGCTACTTTTTGCAAAACGCGGTCAGAAGAAATTCCTCCTCGATTATGCCAACTCACAATCTCAGAGAGCATTGGCGTATAAGACCCTAACTATTGGGTTTGCACGTCGTGCTGCAGAATACAAGCGAGCTCGACTCATTTTTCATGACAAGGAGCGTTTAATTCGTCTTGCAAAAGGCAATAAGGTGCAGTTCGTATTTGCTGGTAAAGCACATCCTCGTGATGATCATGGCAAAGAAATCCTCAAAGATATTGTTCTCCAGGCCAAAGAGTTGCTGGGTGATGTGAAGATTGTTTTCCTGGAGAACTACAACATGTGGTTGGGCAATTTGATCACCGCTGGTGTAGATGTCTGGCTAAACACGCCACTTCGTCCCAATGAAGCATCAGGTACTTCAGGGATGAAAGCCACACTTAATGGCGTCCCAAATTTGTCTGTCCTGGATGGCTGGTGGGCCGAAGCCTGCGATGATGGTGTGAACGGCTGGGCCATTGGCGATGCAGACAATGCCAATGATGCTGCAGATGCCGACCACCTCTATCGATTGTTGGAAGAACAGGTCATTCCAACCTATTATGATGATCAGACGAAATGGCTTAGTATGATCCGTGAATCTATCAAGACCGGAGTCCAATTTACCGGTTCCCGCATGGTTCAGGATTATTTAGAAGAATATTACAAGTAAGTCTGTAGGACATTGGATAAAAAAAGAGGCTGGAAATATTCCAGCCTCTTTTTTTTGAGCTATTTAGATTGACAGATTAATGTCGTTTACTCATCTTCTCAAATTTGGCAGCCAATTTTTCTCGCTGTGCATCATCCAGACTGGCATGAAATTCAGCATAATCTGAGACCATGGCCTTGCGAAACGTGCTAAACTTGCCTTCAATTTCATCGAATTGCATGTTTAATGCATCCACATCCAATTGAGCTGTACTGAGATTTTCATTCAGTGAATTGCTTAACCCGGCGTGATTTGCCTGCATGTCATCTTTGAAGTTTGAAGTATTCTCAAGGACAACCTGAAGTTTACCCTGTTGCATTTCACTCAGATCGAGTTTCTTGGTAATCCGTTTCAGCATTTTTGCTTGATCCATGTGATGTGGACCATGATGAGAGCCGCAGGCCGCTATACCGAGGATGAGCGCTAAGATGAGTATACCCAGCCCCATTCTTTTATTCAGTTTTACTTTTTTCATATCTCTATTCCTTTTCCAATTCAGCAGATTCTGAAGGTGCTGCTTCGTCTGCACGAACTTCTTGATTGTGTTTTAATTCAATTTTCTCTCTCAGGTGAGATTTCCAGGTGCGCTGACCTTGATATTTGCTATGGCGACTTCCACCATGACCACTAGAAAATAAAATCTTCGAGAGAACGATGAGTCCCAGGGCTTGCCAATATGTTATTACTGGACCACTGAATAGAGTTGGAACTAACCAGTTCCAGAGCAGCATAGTAATTGCTGGGAATACGGTTATAGCAACGATAACAAAAAATGCTATACCGATAATCTTACCTATAGATGGTTTACACATGATATATTCCTTTCAATTTATACATATAAATCATTCAACTTTTTACGCAAAGCCAACACAGCGTACCGCTTTCTGGAGAGTAGCGTATTTTGTGAATCTCCAGTGAGCTCAGCAATTTCTTTAAAACTCAGACCCTCAATTTCATGCCATATAAATACTTCCCGCTGCAGTTCGGGTAGTTCTTCAATAGCTGCCTCAAGTTGTTCCTGAAGCTGAGATTGTTCTAGGAGTGAAGCGCTATGCAGTTCTGTGTCGTGAAGCAAGTTCTCTAAAAACTGACCTTCTTCAACATCACGAGCTTGAACCGCGTTGTGACTTCCCTCAATGGTTCTGGAACGTCTGCGATAAAAATCACTCACCTTGTTCCTGGCAGTTCGATACAACCAGGCTGAAGTTGCTTCCAATGAGCGTAGCTCACCATAAGCACCTGTAAACTGATGAAAGACATCCTGGACAATGTCCTCGGCATCTTCATAGCGTGGCACCATCCCAGAGACTGAATTAAGCAGCCATTCTCGGGCTTCCAGAACAACCGCACTCATTCGAAGCGCGTTTTTCTGCTGTGGTGTTGCGGCTATTTGTGATTTGTTGCTTTGCATCTCATCTATATAGACGTGGGAAATCAATAAATATTGTACATTATTTTTGATCTATCAAAAATAGTTAAAAAATAAACCCTGCGAAGGTTTCACTTGTCAGGCGTTTTCTGAAGAACGTAGACGGAAACCATCGCAGGGTTTATGATCGGAACAGTTCACATGGACTAAAATTCTATTGTGATTCCACCAATGGGGAAGGTTTTAAATTGGAGGGCTATATCCTTCGTACCATCCTCATTATAGACATAATCCCAGGGATTGTCTTTGTTGAATACATTCATGATATCCCAAAATGCCACCAGATTCATTTTTTCAAAATAGAAGCGCTGGAGTATCATTATATCAAATCTTAAATACTCGTCCATACGCTCAGTATTCCAATTTTCGTTTGAGTAGACATACCATTTCCGAACGGCATGATTGAAAGTCTTGGGCGTGACGGGTTTTCCCCCTGAATAGCGCAACCGAAAGCTGATTTCGAATTCGTCTGCAGGAGCCAGCGGCAACCATGAGGTCGCCTTCGCCAGGCTTGTTGTTTTATACCTATTGTACCAATCATAATCCATGTATCGGATTTTGTAACCACCAATCAGACTCACAACATCACCATAGTCATAATCCCAGGGGTAATATTCAGTTTCTTCCTTGCGGGGATCGATTCCCTCAGAGACAGAATGGGAATAGCTAAATGTACCATACCAGTTATTCGAAAATTTCTTCTGCAGAAATAACTCAAATCCCTGTGAACGACCGGATCCGGCATTTACAAAATCACCTGTACTGTCAGCGCCGGTATTGGGATTGGTAATTATCTCTTCCATGGGCATATCTGCAAAGGTTTTGCTGTAAACTTCAGCAGTGAATCGGATATCTTCTCTGGGAAGGTATTCAAATCCTAGCGAAACTTGATCAGCATAATAAAAGTCCAGATCCTTAGCATCTGAATCTCCTAAAATGAGCATGGCATAGAATGGAGGCTGGTAATAGCGACCGCCAGCTACATTGACTTTGGCATTGTGGGCGAGGTGATAACTGGCATTTAGCCGGGGAGATAAAGTGGATTCTTCCAGAAAAGCGTTGTACTCAAAGCGAGCTCCCAGGGTCAGCTCAATCCGATGAGATGGTTGATATCTTATTTGGCCATGAATCCCAAAACTATTAAAAACTTCCTCATAGAGTGTATCTGAGCCAGCATAGGTTGCCAGCGTATCATAGGGACGCACGACGGCGTTTGTATCACCAAAGAAGTGTTCATAAAAAACTGTTTCTGATACAGGTAAGGCGTCTTGCAGCGAATCAGAGGCATACCCATAGAGGATTAGTTCATCGCTATATGCGAGAAAATCCCAGGTGTTGGGTGCAATTTTAAGCTTAGCCCCAAAACTTGTTTCAAGAGTTTTGTTTAGTTTGTACACCAAGTCAGTTTTCAAAATAGTTTCCTGCTCCACACTGATGCCCCTGTAAAAGGTGTCGTGTTCATTCTCATCACTGACGCGATAGGCATCAATATCCATGATGACATAGTTTTGCCCAAGTGAAGCAAGCAGATACCCTTTTTGTGAAAACAGATTTTTGTAGGTTAAACCAAGCGTGTGCTGTTGACTTTTATAGGCTACATTTTCGGCTCCACGATTCTGGGGTGAATCTTCACCCACGATTTCAATCTCATCAATTCCACCTAGATAATTAAGGTATAGCTTTTCTTTTTGACTAAGATTATAGGTAACTTTACCTTGAAAAGTCCAGTATTTTGGAATAGCCATGAGTCCGCTTTGCTGAATTACCAGGTCGAGGAATGAGCGCTTGACTGAGGCGATATAGGTGCTCTGCTCACTGATGGGTCCTTCGATGATTGCACCAAACCCTGCCATATTGAAACTGAGTGCTGATTCATGGCTACTTGCATTCCCTTCTCGAACAGTCACATCCATAACAGATGAAAGTTTGTCGCCGTACCGCGCCGGGAAGGCACCAGCGAAAAAATCGATCTTTTCAATAAACTCAGTGTTTACCATGGTAATAGGTCCACCACCAGATCCCTGTTGGGGATAGTGGACAGGGTAGGGGATATCAAGAAAATCCATGACAAACAAGTTTTCTCCAGGGGATCCACCACGTACGATGATCTCGTTGGTTTGATCCGCTCCAGAAACAACTGAAGGTAATGATTGCATCATGCTTAAAATGTCATGCGAGCCTACTGGGTCAGAGCGAATTTCTTCAATATCTACGCTGCGAACGCTGGTAGAAGCGTCTTTGACACGCTCAAAATAGCCTGCTGTAACCCCACAACATCGCTGCCGGATAAAATGGTTGGCTCTAGAGCAATATTGACCACCGTTGCCCGGTTCAATAAAGCATGAATGTTTGCTCTGGCTTGGACCTTGTAACCAATCATATGAACTCGCAGCGAATAACTTCCTGCAGGTACATTATGAATGTAATAATGTCCATCCATGTCGGTTGCTGCTCCCAGACTGGTGCCGTCTAGAATGACATTGGCCCCAGGCAGTGGTTGCTGAGTATCCCGATCAATAATTGTACCTTCTATTATTTGACCAGTTGCGGCGAGGATAGGGTGAATGGATAATCCCAAAATTAATATATGGACTAATAGCTTCTTCATAAAATGGCTCCTGACTTCATGATATCCTGAATGATGCGGTAGCAGATTTTCGCAATCTTTCCTGTTATAAATTACTTCTCATTGCTTAACAATATAGTTTTGATTTAGTACATGTCATTTAATTGCTAAAAATTCTTGCATTGATGTTTCAAGATGGGCAGGTTATGCCAAAGGAGAACTATCCATGTTTCAATCAGATTTACTCAAAGGCAAGATCATTTTCGTGACTGGAGGTGGTACCGGTTTAGGTCGCTCTATGGCCCAACGGTTTCTGGAATTACAGGCAAAAGTTGTGATTGCCAGCCGGAAAATGGATACCCTTCAAGAGACTGCTGCTGAGTTGATTGAAGCCACTGGAGGTGAAGTGCTCCCCCTGGCTCTTGATGTCCGGGATTATAAGGCGGTGGAAATTGCTCTGGAACAATCTCTAAACCACTTTGGGTCAATTGATATTCTGCTGAACAACGCTGCTGGAAATTTTGTAAGTCCCACCGAAGCATTGAGTCATAAGGCTTTCGATGTCATCACTGATATCGTGTTAAAGGGGTCATATAATACCACCCTGGCTTTGGGAAAACACTGGATCAAGTCCAGGCAGTCTGCCAGGGTCTTGAATATTGTTACCACCTATGCCACCACGGGATCGGGATATGTTGTACCCTCAGCCATTGCCAAGGCTGGTGTGCAAACACTGACAAAAAGCCTGGCTGTTGAGTGGGCCAAGTATGGGATCACCATGAATGCCATCGCCCCTGGTCCATTCCCCACTGAAGGGGCCTGGGATCGACTCCTACCACCCGGACTGGAAGCAAAGTTTATTGATCGAATTCCGTTGAAGCGGGTAGGTGAACACATTGAGCTAGCCAATCTGGCTGCCTATCTGGTTTCTGATCAATCACAATATATTAACGGTGAAGTCATTACTATCGATGGAGGAGAATGGCTAAAAGGAGCAGGTGAATTCAACTTTCTCGATGTACTTTCTCCAGCTGAATGGAAGGCTATGGAATTACAGGTCAGAAAAGCGAATAAGAAGTAAGTAAAATATGTGGAGGGAAATCATGAAATCAGTGCTGAAAATTATTGTGAACTTGTCTACGATAATCTTGTTGTTGGGCTGTGCTGTGACCTACAGACCCATGAATGCCAGTGGGGGATATTCTGATAATCAATTAAACGAGAATACTTTTGAAGTCACCTTCGAAGGGAATCAATACAATAGTTTGGATGAGGTCAGGACATATTTGACATTTCGTTGCGCTGAACTCACACTGGAGCAAGGATTGTCACATTTCCTGATTGTTGAAGATGCCAGTTATGAAGAAGTTCCTGATAAGGAGTTCTCTGAGGCGGACCTGACTATTGAGACCCATACCTCCATGTCAGGGGGTACCAATAATAGCGTGAGAAGTACTTTTGGTGCTGAGGCAGTAACTTCCAATCCCGTAGGCAAATTTATCATTATGATGCGCCAGGGACCTGATCCGGTACACACCACGGCCAGTATGGATGCAAAACAATTTATCGAGGCCAATGCCCATTTAATTAAAAGGGAAAAATGATTCTCAGCCGCTTCAAACAGCTATACTTCAATCCAGATGGGTGAGGAAACGTAAATACCAGGCCATCTCGATCCATCACTACTGATCTCCAGACGCAGATAAGATTTACCTGGGACTTTGAAATTCTGAACGATCTCAAATCCGTCAGACATCTCTGAATGGTGAAATAGGAGGGTCTCTTCCCTGGTTTCAAGGTTTCCTGTGTAGACTGTAACATCCATTAATGATCCGAACTCTTCAGTACAAAGACCGCGATATGTCATTTTAAGAATATCGTTCTTCCTGGCCATAAATGTATCGCCAATCCCACATGAAGTAGCCTTAAAAGTAATCGCCAGATCTCCTATGGGACCAGTCGAGAGAGCGGTGCGGCGCTGTTTCATCGCCTCCACAATATCCGATGTGTCTGTGCTCTTACTTCTGACAATGGTTCTAGATTGGGCAAAAATTTGGTCCTCATGGGTTCCCAGAGACCACATGGGTAGGGTGACATGCCAGTTTCTATTGAGATTACCGTGACCATCACTCCCGCCATATACACCCAGTTTCTGCCCCTTTAGCAGCGCATCAATCCAGAGCTGCCTTGAAGTATGAAATGCTGTGTAAGCTGGGGTACCACATAAGATTTGAACACCATCAAGCTCCGGATTATTGTGATCCTTATCTTCCCAGAATCCTCGCTTAAGTAGCACCCGTTGGAACCAGGGGAATTTATAAGCGGTGTGCGCACCCACTGAAACCGTTTGTGGAGAGCGCTGTGCTAACACATCATCAATGCTCAATTGAGACTTGAGTTTAGGCCAGTCTTCACCACTATCACCACTTCCAGGAAAATAGACAGGATCATTAAAGTGCAGGAAATGAACTGTAGCACCTCTGGCGTTGGCGACACTGATCTCTTCTCCAGGGATGATAGTGAGATGGTTATCTTTATTTAATGCTGTGATCTGTTCGCGACTTTGCTTCCATTTTTCCAACTCTGGATCATTCTTCAAATAGTCATCTGGTTGATCATCGAGATCGTAGGAATGGTCAGTTGCTGTGATAAAATCCAATCCTAGCAACTGTGCTGCCCTCCGAGTCTGCTCCAGCGAAGCTCCAAATTCTATCTGATCATTGGTCAGTGAGCTGTGAAGATGAGTATCTCCTGTTTGCCAGCCAGCAAACTTTGGTAAACCCTCACTGGCTATCGTTACTCTAAGTGGTGTCTTGCGGGTTCCACGATAATTGTCAATCCGCATATGGCGCTGTTTTCCCGAAAGGGAGTAGGTCAGTGTGGGAAAAATTTCAACTTCTCCAAATGGAAGTTCGCAATCACTAAAGGAAAATTCAAAATCAATCTGCCTATCTCTGGAGTCCTGGTTTAAAATCCACTTCTGAGTACAAAGTTTTTGATTATTTTGAGAAACCTCGATCTCAACAGATTCCAGTTTGACAGGATAGAGATGCGCATCCTTGACCACCAGGAAGATACTTAGCTTTTGACCGGGCTCCAATCGCCAGGGAGTATCAAAAATAAGCTCTGGTTCCTGCTTGAAATAACGGCTAAAGGGAATACGAAATCTGAAGTGCGTTTCGGCATATAAACCTATGAGGGGCACCATATCCAGCAATTTGTCAGAGATGCTATTGAAAGTATTTTCCATTGAGCATTAATAGGAATCTTAATGCAGGAAGGCAAGGGAAAAGGGCGAATTATCACCTAATAGAAGTGTTCAAAAACAGCACTATTTCTGATTCCTCAGCACCCTCGAATCACGGAGAAAATTCACCTGCGCCGAAGAATACTTGCGGATAAAAAGTTTGCCATGATTTCAGCCCCCGGTTAACTTCGCGCCACTTAAGAAGGAGTCTGGTAACTAATTATGGGTAGCACATCCGATATTAAAAACAATTTGGTAATGGAATTCAATGGCAATCTTTGGAAAGTCGTTGAATTTCTTCATGTTAAACCTGGCAAAGGTAACGCTTTTGTCAGAACGAAACTAAAAAAAATACCAGGTGGCCAGGTCATAGAACAGACCTTTCGATCAGGTGAAAAAATAGCTGATGTCAAATTGATGGCCAATGAAATGACCTATCTATATTCTGATGAATCTCATTACCACATCATGGACAACGAGACCTATGAGCAAATCGCAATTGACGCTGAGCTCATGGCTTCTATAAAAGATTATCTTAAAGAAAATGATATCATCAAAGTCTTATTTAGAGATTCAACTCCAGTTGATGTAGAGGTAGCTCCCCATGTAATCCTTGAGATCAAGGAAACTGATCCTGGTTTGAGGGGGGATACAGCCACCGGTGGATCAAAACCTGCATTTCTGGAGACCGGTTTAAAAGTAACGGTTCCACTCTTTCTAAATATCGGTGACAAAGTCAAGGTTGACACTCGTACGGGGGATTATCTGGAACGCGTGAGGGCTTAGGAGAAATTTTATTTTGAATACTAAAGACATAGAACAACTCATCGAATTACTGGAAAAGTCTAGCATATCAGAGATTGAAGTTAGTAAATGGGGCAAAAAGATTCGCGTTTCCCGGCAGGGCGGGAATGTTGTGGTCCAGAACTCAGGCGGAGTGCTAGCTCCCTCACAGCCAGCTACTCCTGCTCAAGCTCCAGCTGAGGCTGCTGACGATGAGAGTTCACTCCAGGGTGTAGCTATTAAATCCCCCATGGTAGGTACCTTCTATCGGTCACCATCACCTGAGGTAGATCCCTTTATTAAAGTCGGAGATCATGTCAAAAAAGGTGATACTCTCTGTATCATTGAAGCCATGAAAATTATGAATGAGGTCGAGGCGGAAGTATCTGGAGTCATTCTTGATATCCAGATTGAAAATGCCCAGCCTGTTGAATATGGTCAGACTCTCTTTCTCATAGAACCTTGATAAAAAATTATGTATAAAAAAATACTCATCGCTAACCGTGGTGAAATCGCCTTACGCGTGATTCGAGCCTGTCGTGAAGTTGGTATCAGTAGTGTAGCCGTTTATTCAGAGGCTGATGAACTATCCCTCCACACAAAATTTGCCGATGAGGCCGTATGTATTGGTCCAGGGCCATCCAAGCTTAGTTATTTGAACACCCAGGCGATTCTCACTGCCGCTGAAGTGACCAATGCTGATGCTATTCATCCTGGATATGGATTTCTTGCTGAAAGCGCTGATTTTGCCAATATGTGCAAAAAACACAATATTGATTTTATCGGTCCTGATGGTGATATGATCGATGCAATGGGTGACAAAGCATCTGCCAAAGAAACCATGAAAGCTGCTGGAGTTCCTGTGATTCCTGGTAGCCAGGGAATATTAAGCTCGGCTGGGGAAGCTAGAAAAATGGCTGACGAAATGGGCTACCCTGTTATCCTTAAGGCCACAGCTGGTGGTGGCGGACGTGGAATGCGAGTTGTCTACAGATCTGAAGATGTAGCCAAATTTTATGGTATGGC
This sequence comes from Fidelibacterota bacterium, assembly GCA_018650445.1. GTDB lineage: Bacteria > Fidelibacterota > UBA8477 > UBA8477 > JABMPR01 > JABMPR01. The sequence goes on along the minus strand of JABIFX010000084.1, from coordinate 34,489 downwards.
TCAGGCAGAATCTGGCACTGCATTTGGCAATGATGGATTATATCTGGAAAAATATATTGAAAATCCGCGTCACATCGAAGTCCAACTCCTGGGTGATTCACATGGTAATGTGTATTCCCTGGGTGAACGCGAATGCTCAATCCAAAGACGTCATCAAAAATTATTGGAAGAATCTCCATCGCCCGTTGTCTCCGAAGAATTAAGACGCGAAATGGGTGAAGCGGCTGTAGCCGGTGCGAAACGCGTGAACTACGTTGGCGCTGGAACCATTGAATTTTTACTGGATAAACACGGCAAATTCTATTTCATGGAAATGAACACCCGAATTCAGGTTGAACACACCGTCTCTGAGGAAGTGACGGGGGTTGACATCGTCAAGGAACAAATCGCCTGTCATGCTGGTGGGGAATTACCAGCCTTCCTGAAGACAATGAAATTGAGGGGACACTCCATTGAGTGTCGTATCAATGCTGAAGATCCTGCCCTAAATTTCCGACCTTCTCCCTTATTTATTGAAAGTGTCCATTTTCCTGGTGGTCGCGGAGTTCGTGTGGATAGCCATATATATAGCGGTTACCAAATTCCTCCTCATTACGATTCTATGCTGGCAAAGCTGGTTGTTCATGGTCGTGACAGAAAAGAAGCCATTGAACGGATGCTGGGCGCCTTGAAGGAATTCATTATCGAAGGACCCAAGACAACCATCCCCTTCCATATTCAATTACTTGAGAACGACCAGATTCAGGCAGGCAATTTTGACACACATTTTCTTGAGTCATTTAAATATGACTCGAGTCGTGAATAATGGAATTTGGTCGCAAATTATCTGGATAATTTTGTCCCGTTTTGAATCGTAGGTTCGGCGGGATTTTTGCTGTTCAGGTGTTATTCGTAATTTTTGAGAGTTTTATAGAATTGATATGATCGAGGAGAGAGAAATATGAACGTACCAGCAGAGCTCCAATACACCAGTGACCATGAATGGATTCGTGTTGAAGGTGATTCCGCCATTATTGGTATCACCGACTATGCCCAGGGTGAACTTGGTGATGTTGTTTTTGTTGAGCTGCCAGGTGTTGATGAAGAATTTGAAAAGGGTGATGTTGCCGCCACCATCGAAGCCGTAAAAACGGTTGCTGATCTTTTTCTACCTCTAGGTGGGAGTATTGAGGCAGTGAATGAGCAACTTGACGACACGTCAGAATTAATTAATCAGGATGCCTATGGCGAGGGGTGGATTCTCAAAGTTAAGATGAGCAATGCTTCTGAATTAGATAGCTGTTTGTCTGCCGAGGAATATATCGCCAGCATTTCCTGATAGGACGATTATGCACCAGTACATACCCAACACTGAGGAAGAACAGTTGAAGATGCTTAATGAGGTGGGAATCACCTCTTTTGAAGAGCTCTTGGACAGTATCCCTAAAGCCCTGCGCTTCGAGGGTGATCTTCCCTTGCCTCCTGCAAAATCAGAGATTGAACATAAACAAGACGTACTGCAGATTCTATCCAGAGATGCCAGTACTGCTTCCCATGTCTCTTTTCTGGGAGGGGGTAGCTATGATCACTTTATTCCCCATGTTGTAGATGTTTTAATCAGCCGCTCAGAATTCTATACAGCCTATACACCGTATCAGGCCGAAGTATCTCAGGGTACCCTGCAGGCTATGTATGAATATCAATCCATGATCTGTGAACTCACAGGTATGGACCTGGCTAATTCCTCCATGTATGATGGCGCCAGTGCCATGGCAGAGGCATGCCTACTGGCAGCGCGTCATACTCGTCGTAAAAAAATTATAATTTCAAAAAGTGTGAATCCCGTCTACATCGATATTGCCATAACATATGCCCATTATCAGGGGTTGGAATTTGAGTTTGTTGATCTGGATGAAGGCGTCACGTCCCTGCATTCACTGTCTGATCGACTGAATGCTGATATTGCAGGTGTTGTGATTCAGAATCCCAATTTTTATGGTGGTCTTGAAGATTTGGCAGCCATTAAGGAAAGTATCGAAGACAAGAAGATTCAGCTTATTGCAGTGGTTAATCCTATCAGCCTCAATCTGTTGGAAGCACCTGGGGAGCTGGGTGTTGATATTGCAGTAGGAGAGGGCCAGTCTCTGGGCAATCATCTGAGCTTTGGTGGTCCATATCTTGGCTTTATGGCCGTCAAGGAACCGCTGATTCGTAAGGTCCCAGGTCGTATCGCCGGTGAAAGCATCGATGTAAATGGAAACCGAGCATTTGTTATGGTACTCCGTACCAGAGAACAGGATATTCGCCGAGAAAAAGCCACATCTAATATTTGTACAAATCAGGGACTGAACGCGTTGGCGGCCTGTATCTATATGTCCACTCTAGGCAAGAATGGCATGAAGCGAGTCGCTGAACTGAGTACTCAAAAAGCTCATTATCTTGCAGATGCCATCAATATTCTGGCTGGGTTTTCGGTAAAAACAGAGTACTTTTTTAACGAATTTGTGGTTGAAGTACCCGGAAGCTCGAAAATCCTGATTTCCAAGGCAACTGAGGCAGGCTTTTTCCCAGGTATTGCCCTGAGTCAGTTTGAACGAAATTCAGAAAATCTGCTCCTCGTAGCAGTCACAGAAAAACGCAGCAAGCAAGAAATGGATGATTTGGTTGCTTTCCTGAAAGGATATACGATTTGAGTGTTTTTGAACATCTGTTGGAAACCAAAGCATCAAAGGGTGCCGGATATCTAGTGCTGGTTGATCCCGACCGCTGGGATATTGATGAATTAGAATTATTCATTAATAAGATCAATGTATCGGGTGCTGATGGGATCATGGTTGGCAATTCACTCACGCTTGGTGAAGGTGAACAGCAGATGATGAAGCGCATCCAGGAGATAGCTACACTCCCAGTTATTCTTTTTCCCGGAAACGTGAATCAGTTATCTCCACATGTTGATGCGGTATTTTATCTCTCGGTTATCAGTGGCCGCAACCCACAGTTTCTTATTGGTGATCAGGTACAGGCTGCGCCAGCGGTTCGGCACTTAGGTCTTGAGCCCATTTCAACTGCTTATATGCTCATCGAGAGTGGGCGAGTTACCACCGCAGAATTTGTGAGTGGATCAAAACCTATCCCCAGGGATAAGGATGAGATCGCTATTGCTCATGCATTGGCAGCTGACTATTTAGGTTTCAAATTCATCTATCTGGAGGCCGGGAGCGGTGCCAAATATTCAGTCACACCCCAGATGGTAAAAGCAGTTACCAGTTACACCGATGTTCCTGTTATCGTGGGCGGTGGCATCCATACTCCAGAAGTGGCTGGAGCACTTGTGAAAGCAGGCGCTTCATTTGTGGTGACAGGCAATGTTCTGGAAAATCCTGATAATTCCCATCTCATGGAAGCTTTTGCCAAAGCCATTCACAAGAGCTAACTCCTCCAGAATTTCTGTGTACACAGAGGGAAACACCTCACTCAAATTGTAAATCAGGTTGAAACATAGTCTTTGCATCCTCGCTCTGACTGACGATGTGAGGATTTAGATATTACCTATGCTATATTCTCCCATGACTAGGTCCGAACAATTTCTCCAGGATTTCTTAAACTATCTTCGGATTGAACGCAATCTGGCAAAAAACACACAGGCCGCATATCTTGATGATCTCGCAGATTTCTGGGAGTTTTTAGCTTCACTAAAAATTAGTTCACCAGGTAAGGTGGATCATCAAATACTCATTGACTATGCGCGTGTTTTAAAGAAACGAAAAATGGCTGAAACCAGTGTTTCCCGTCATTTTTCATCCCTCAGGGCTTATTACAAGTTTTTAGTTATGGAGGGACACCTCACTGAAGATCCCACTCAATTTTTGGATTCTCCAAAACTGCCTGCCAGTCTACCCAAAATTCTAAATTTTGAAGATATCGAACTTCTGCTGGAGACCATAGACACTGAGACAGCCCTGGGGTTGCGTGACAGGGCCATGTTTGAACTCATGTATGCAGCGGGAATGCGGGTATCCGAAGTATGTGACATGACTCTGGAACAGATCCTTATCGACGATGACCTTATACTTATCAGGGGCAAGGGAAATAAGGAAAGAATCGTTCCCCTGGGTGGTGAAGCTAAGAAATGGTTGATTGAATACATTGAACATGGCAGGCCGTCGCTGGAAAAGGGATACTTCAATGAGGGTATTCTCTTCCTGAACAATAAGGGCAAACAATTACAACGTAAGGGTATCTGGTTTGTTCTCAAAAAGCTGGCTGAAAAGGCAGATCTAAATAAGCCGGTTAGTCCGCACACATTCCGACATTCCTTTGCCACCCATTTGCTTGAAGGGGGAGCTGATCTCCGAATTGTACAGGAAATGTTGGGTCATGTTGATATTTCAACGACGCAGATATATACTCATCTTGATAGCACTTATCTCAAAGAAGTCCACAGCAGTTTCCATCCAAGGGCCCGTCGTAAATAGCTAAAAGGCTCATTCTCCAGCAAAGTTGGTCGATGCTAATCCTTTGGTAGCTGGCAATTTCTCGTTTATTTTGATTCTATGATATTAAAAAATACTTTCTACACAGATTGGGATTGTGAATCTATCGGGGAACGTCATCTCCCTGAAAATGAATATCGCAATGCCTTTGAAATAGATCGAGACAGGATAATTCATTCAACAGCCTTTCGCCGTCTTCAGGGAAAAACCCAGGTTTATGTCACCGGACAATCTGACCAATACCGAACCCGTTTGACCCATTCCATCGAAGTAGCCCAGATTGGGCGATCCGTCGTGAACTATCTCAATAGAAGTTCCGAGATGCTGACGGTAGATTATGAGATTGATTCTGCTTTAGTAGAAGCAGCTTGTCTGGCTCATGATCTGGGAAATCCACCTATTGGTCATAAGGGAGAGTCCCGATTAAACGAACTCATGGATAACTGGGGTGGGTTTGAGGGCAATGCGCAATCCTTGCGTATCCTGACTGATATTGTAAGGGGTGATCGCCGATCCTACACCAATGCTGGCATGCAGGCTACCCGTGCCTGTTTGGATAGTATTTTGAAATATAAAATCGTCGGTAAGGAAAATACACAGAACGGCGCTAAATTTCTTTACCCTGAGCAACAGGAAATTTTATCCTGGGTTCATCATGACCAACGTTTAGACAAATTAGCTCAAAGTGGAACTCAGGTTCGACCAATTGAATGTGCCATCATGGATCTCTCAGATGATATCGCCTACACAACTTCTGATTTATTCGATGGTGTAAAGCAGAGTTTGCTAACACCTGAGCAGGTAGAGCAATTCTGGAATAGTCAATATCCTGAGGTCAGCAAGAAAATCCGATCGGAAGTGGATCAGGTACTTAGAAATCAGTTCCCGATGTCACGCTTTATCGCCGGGCTCATCGGTCGCTGGATTTATTCAATTTCCATTGAGTTAGCAAATGAGCCCTTTATTGCCATCCCCCGATACAAATATGTGCTTAAGATGGCAGAGGAATCTCATTCTGAATTGATGGCCCTGAGAGCCTTGAACTATAATCTGATATACAATTCAGATTATGTGAAAATCCCAGAATCAAAAGGTGTGGAAATTCTTGAAGAATTATTTCTTTATTATCGAGATGTGGTTTTTGAGAAGCGGGGCGTTCTTGAACCTCTACCCTTACCTACGGGGATTTCAGGTGATTTTGATGAGAATCAGAAAATGCGCATGATTTGTGATTTTGTGGCAGGAATGACCGACAACCATGCAATTCGGCTCCACTCCTATCTTAAATCTTGAGTTCCTTGTAAAAAACATCCACTTTCGCTAATAGTTCAATCAAGGTACCATCATTGTTGATAACATAATCAGCTCTGCGGATTTTCTCATCGATGGGCATTTGAAGGGCATCTCGTCGTTCAAAATCAACTTTGGAAATGCTACTACGCCTTTCCACCCGTCCCTCTCTAAACATGCGTTCTGCTACGACAACCAATACACCGTCGGTAATGCTATCTGCATGGGCTTCAAATAGCAGTGGGGCATCCACCACAAATAAGGGTTTTCCCTGAGATCGTGCGATCTCTATACGATCCAGGGTAATTCTACGAACTTCAGGGTGAATAAGATGATTCAAGAAAAGTTGATCATCCCGGGTGCTAAAAGCTCTCTCGGCTAGAATATGTTTTTGAAGGATACCAGCTTCATTGAGGATATCTGTACCGAATCTCTGGGCCAGACTGGCTAAAATTTCAGGATCGTTTCTCAGGATTTCTTTTGCCAGGGGGTCGGAGTGGGATACGACAGCTCCATGATGGACAAGACGATCGCTGACCGTGCTCTTACCCGAACCGATATTTCCGGTAACCCCGAGGATATACATATCTACTTCAATACGGTCAGGATACGTTGGTAAATATCCTGCATATCTCCGGTGCCATCAATATGTCTCACAACACCTTGAGGTTGATAGTGATCTATGAGAGGTTTTGTCTGTTTTTTGTAGACTTCAAGTCTGTTAACCACAGTTTCCTCGGTATCATCTGAACGATGAATCAAGGGGCTGCCATCATGATCACAAACTCCTTCCGCAGCGGGAGGATTAAATACCATGTTATAAATATGACCACACTCTGAGCAAGATCTTCTGGCAGTAAGACGACGCACCAATTCAGAATCAGGAACTTCCAGGACGAGTACGTGATCCAGAGCCAGTCCTCGGTCCTCTAAGAGTTGATCCAGACCTTTGGCCTGCGGACAGGTTCGAGGAAAACCATCCAGGATATAACCAGGTTTGAGCTCAGGTTTTCGAAATTCATCTGCAACCATGCCCAGAATGACGTCATCAGGTACCAGATTGCCACCATCCATAAAACTCTGGGCGGCTTGACCTAATGGGGTATTCCGTTGACGGTTTTCGCGTAGCAAGTCACCAGTGGAGAGCTGTTGGATCTGAAAATCTTTTACAATGAGTTTAGCCTGGGTTCCCTTGCCCGCTCCGGGGGGGCCTAAAATAATGATGCGCATGTTAGTTTTTTCTCCGTTTATATAAACTCTAACAAATTTTGTGCCTGAAACGCCTCATCGGCAAAAGAATCGCCTAAATCATTATTCCTGCAATTGTAGCAGTCAACCAGGAAGCCAAAGCGCCACCGATCAGAGCTTTCCCTGCTAGCTTAGAAAGATCTCCACGCCGTTCTGGAGCTAAAGACCCTATGCCACCAATTTGGATGCCAATTGAGGCAAAATTAGCAAAACCACATAATGCATATGAACTGATGATCATGGATTTTTCACTCAGTTGACCAGTCATTTCCTGGAGATGCCCATAAGCAATTAGTTCGGTTAACACTATTTTTTCGCCCATCAATTGTCCCACCGAAAAAATATCTGCATAGGGGACACCCATAAGAAATGCCAGTGGAGCGAAAACCCAACCCAAAATTTGCTCAATGCTAAGACCAAACATGCCGAGTGCGAAATTTGCAGCTGCAACAAGGGCGAAAATAGCTATGAGCATAGCACCAACATTGGCTGCAAGCCTCATACCGTCGGAGGTACCATTGGCAATCGACTCCATTACATTGCCTTCTACTTTCTTCATTTTAACCATTTTACCACCGGCAGTAGGAGAATCTTCAACCTCAGGATAGATGATTTTCGCCAGAACCAGGGCAGCAGGTGCACTCATCACTGAAGCAGCCATGAGATGTCCTGCTATATTTGGGATATCTGTGAGCCATTTGGCATAGATCGCTAATACTCCACCGGCCATCGTGGCAAAGCCACCCGTCATGACAGCCGTAAGTTCACTTTTAGTCATAGTTTTAATGAATGGGCGGATCAAGAGCGGGGCTTCGGTTTGACCTACAAAAATATTACCAGAGGCAGAAAGCGTTTCAGAACCGCTGGTTCCCATAGTTTTCTGCATAGCCCTGGCAATGTGTTTGACGACGAACTGCATGAGACCTATGTGGTAGAGAATTGCCATGAAAGCAGAGAAGAAAATAATGGTGGGGAGAATCTGGAATGCAAAAAAGAATCCCAAACTGTTCTCTTGGCCAGGACTGATAGCCAGAGCTCCAAAGAGGAATTCCGCACCCTCATCTGAAAATGAAAGTAGTTTATTGATGGCTTTATCTAAAAACATGAAGACTGGTTTGCCTATAGGTGTCGCCAGAATGAAGATGGCAAAGGTGATTTGGAGACCCAAGCCCCAGTAAACTATGCGATAATTAATGGCCTTGCGATTGTTTGACATGAGGTAGGCGATACCCAGAATGGCTGCAATGCCCAGAAATCCAATAAGTCTTTGCATGGTCTATTCCTTTGGTTGTTCATAACAGTTACGACATCTTGCCTCATAAGCTTCAGCTTCACCCACTAGAATTTGGTCACCCGTGTTGCTTAATCGTTGGGTGAACCCGGCGGGGTTGCCGCAAATGACACATATTGCCAGATTCTTGGTCACGTATTCTGCATCGATAATAAGTTCGGGCATGGGTCCAAATGCTTTGGCCATATAATCTTTTTCCAGACCAGCCACGATCACACGTTTTTTCTGTTTGGCCAGGATTCGGCAAACTTCCACAATTTCATCGTCAAAGAATTGAGCCTCATCGATACCAACAACCTGAACGTGTTTTGCCAGTGGTAAGATATCTTTAGCAGACTTTACTTTGGTAGATTCTAATTGTTGCTGGCTGTGAGAAACAATATGATCCTCGCTAAAGCGATTGTCAATATCAGGCTTGAAGATAGCCACATGTTGACGAGCAATCTGAGCCCGTCTTAGTCTTCTGATGAGTTCTTCCGTTTTACCACTAAACATGGATCCTGTAATTACTTCAATCCAACCGCTGTGATGGGGCGTCAAATGCTCCATAACCTAATCATCTCCTGAATATTTAAATTGAATCAGGTCCTACGAACCTAGATCCTGTTGACCGAAAGCCTGGGGCAATAATTCGGAGGAGCTTGTTTCTGTACAGACTCCCGTTTCATTGACCAGTGTGATCGGAATTTCCCCACATAATTCCCATATGACCTGGCGACAGGCGCCGCAGGGGCTGACCCCATTTTCAGTAGCGACCACCAGATGGGTAAAATCTTTTTCACCTGCAGCGAAGGCGGAAAACAATGCGGTGCGCTCAGCGCAAATTGTCAGGCTGTAGCTGGCATTTTCCACGTTGCATCCTGGATATATCTTCCCATTTGAGGTTTCTAGCGCTGCCCCTACATAAAATTTTGAATAAGGCGCATAGGCTTTTCTGCGAGCGTCCTGGGCGACTTTTATAAGTTTGCTTTGCATTATGAGTTCCCGCTTAGTCGATATTTGTGGTATATGCTGTAAATAACCAGGCCAATAACAAATCCGCCGATGTGTGCAATATAAGCGGTTGTACCCTGAGGTGTCAGTATTTCGAATAAAAATTGTGTAGCAATCCAGATACCGATGAACCAGGCTGCCCGAATTTTCAAGAAGAGTACAAATAGGGTCCATGTTAGGATTTTAGCCTTGGGATATCGTAGAGCATAGCTGGCCAGTACCCCGGAAATAGAGCCAGATGCTCCAATGAGCAGACCTGGACTATCAGCACCAAAGTAGGGATCAAAGTAAACTTCAAATAAGGCTGCACCAGCCCCACAACTTAGATAAAAGAGCAGGAAAAATCTCCGACCCAGTGAACCCTCCATATTGTCACCAAAGATGTAAAGGAAGAGCATGTTGAAAATCAGGTGGCTCCAACTCCCATGGAGAAACTGATGAGTGATGAGGCTGGGGAAGGCTTGAATTGGATGAGCCAGAAACAAATCCTTGGAGAAAACAAACCACTCAAAGCTAAAGACATAACTGAGGAGGTAGAATGCGAAGTTGGCAATGATAAGACCATAGGTGATGTAAGGTTTACGTAAGGCTGGATTTGTATCCGAGATGGGAATAAACATATCAGGACTTCACAGAGAAGGTATGCTTAAAGTCACTCATATTCCCAGATTCATCCCCAATGGAAAATTCAAAAATGTGTTGGCCAGATCCCAATCTGGTGGGAATCTGAAAGGACAACTCATGTCTGAGCGGATTATAATCCGGAAAAAAGAGCGAACCATCCAATGTTGCTCTAATACCATTTCTGGGGTAGGAGACTATTCCCGTATTGTCTTTAATGGTAAATACTAACCGTTCGCCACGACGCACTCTTGAGAACGACTTTTGGGGAGCGATCGTCGGGGCTTCGCTATCCTCGAATAGAAAGAAAGAACCGCCTTCGAAAATATCCATCTCAAACTGGTTTGTCGAGTCGGCAGAGATTTGACGTTCCCAGGTTTCCTTCTTGCCTGGTGAGAAAATGGCTAAGTTAGAACCCTGCCTATTGTTTTTAAATCGTAGTTGCCCAGAAAAGTTGCTTTGAGGAGTGCTCAAAACATCCACAGATATACCAATGAGTGGTTGCTTATCTATTAATCCCAAGACAGTATCAATTTTCACATAAAGTTCAGAGCTACCGGAATTTTCCACTGATAATTCGACATCAATCATCTCAAGATTCAACCTATTACTCTGCCCTTCAGCCAGAAGGTGCATGGGGTCTAGCGGGAGAGAGGTAAGCATCATCTTCCCGATAAGTAAATTAACGATTTCGGCTTGAGCACCACGGTTGAGAGGAATAATATCTGACTCCACCGTCGTGGGACTTGTTTGAATCAATTCGCCTGAAAATAGCAGTTGATTGCCAGTAAGAGAATAGGCTATAGGGAAGACAAGCGGATCACTGCTCTCAATCTTAAGCACAAAGCCATTACCCTTCCTTCTCCAACTAGGAGTCAGGTCCCAGATTCCCTGATTTTGTGGAGGGATGATCCATTTTATTTTGCTACCTGCAGACCCCAGAGCTCTGACCCCAGAGCTAAAATTTTTCTCCCCCAACACCCAGGTAGTGGAGTTCATGCGGTAGAGCGTCTCAGCAACGGGGATGTATAAATTATTGCCAGTGTAGAATTGAATGTTTTCATAACCTTTGTCAGGGAAATGACGCGTGATGATATATTTTTCACCCTCAAGTTTTAGATCCCAGCTTGCAGGGGCTGTTTCATGGAAGATGAGACCCTTCACCACTTGATTTCCAACCAGATCACTCACTTCGACATGCAAATGGGATAGACCCGCCGGAGAAATTTCCCCACTCAAAGTTTCAGGTGCAAATGGGGCTGCTTCGTTCAAATTATTATTAAACATGGACATGAATCGCCAGCCTCGTTTGCCCTTAATGCCTGGATATACCTTATCCACATCATCGGTCAGCCGCCTGGCGACGTGATCAAATTCTCTCGCAAACACCAAGGAGTCATTTACCGCAACCCGGGCACTATAAATGTTGTATTTATTGTACGTGCCATTGGCGCGATCATGGGTGTTTATGGCGACTTGAAAAGGTCCCGTGGTGGAAACGGTTTTAACTTCAGCCTGCATGTCAAAAACAACTGGGAAACGGCTACCATTTATCTGACTGTCCATACCCATGGGAATCAGTAGGATTTCATCAAAGATGGGCGCTATCACATCCTTAATACCCGGATAAAATAGCTGGGGATTGTGGACTTGTCGCAAGCTGTCCCTTATTTCAAAATGTAAGTGAGGGTGCTCAGTTCCAGATGTGCCGCTATAGCCGATGACCGCACCAGCCTTGACCGGATGCTCATAGGGAGCGAATTCAAGACGCATTGAATATCTGTCACGCTGAAATTGCTCAGCGCGGATCAAGGATTCAATGACAGGATTAAATTGCTCGAGGTGTCCATAAACAGCTACATTTCCATCATTTAGTCTCAGCCATACCCCCTTGCCATAGCCATTATACCCAATTGCTATGTGCTCAATGTATCCATCTCCAATAGCCAAACAGGGGACTTCCATTTCTCCCCAGGTTTTGATATCGATACCCGCATGAAGGTGACCCGATCGATATTCTGAAAAGGTAGCAGATAAACTTCTTGAAGCCCGAATGGGCCAATGATAACTCTGACCTGAAAGCAGAGAACTCATTAGCAGAGTAAAAAGGAGGATTCGAAACATGGTGCATAAATTCATTTTTCTTCAAGACGAAGCAATGATTTTTCAGTGAGGGACTGTAATTAAAAAATAGGCCATTGATTCTGAAGGGGATTTCAGTTAAATCATTGACCTCATGAGACTATTTAAATCAAAACCAGCACCAGCAGAAATCCCGTATAGTTTTCAGGATAGATTTCAGAATATTCAGCGAATTGCAATTATTTATCCCCAGGAAGTAACCTGGCTCAGAATTGCTCGATATGCACTCCAGCGCATGTACAATCTACCTGAAAAGTTCGACTACTTGCTATTGGTACCAGATGCCAGCGAGGAACAGTCGCTCAACATTCAACATCAATATTTTAATATGAATTATGATCCACGATTAGAGGATCGGATTGGTATCCAAAATAACATTGTGGCCTTTAATCCAGATATCTTGCTTCAGTTGGAGCCGGCACCTGGTGATCGTCTCATCGAATTGATCAAGCAACTGGATGTTTCTCTGAAAATTGGGTTTGGTGATGAGAGGTCAGACTTAAATGTCATCTACTCTCAGAGCGAGAGTGGCTTCTACGAAAAAAATATTTTAAATCTTATTGCTCTGTTAGAGATGGAGTAGGGAGTGATTTAGCGCACTTACTGATTGTGGTTGCGTTGATTCTGAGTCTCTTTGCAGGAAACATGATACTTAGCGATTGGAGCAGCCATTAAACGACCTTCTTCGATCAAATCCCCACAAATGATACACACCCCGTAGGTCTCTTCATCGACACGAACGAGAGCTTCATCAACATCACTTAAGTACTTGGCCTGGCGATGGGCGAACAAGCTGGTCTTTTCTCTTTCAGCCATGTCAGTCCCAACATCAGCCATGTGATAAGTGGCAGAAGATAATTCACCGGCGCCTTCAGTAATCGTTTTGTTGAGTTCGCTTTTCTGGTAATCAAGATCCTCAGCGATACGATTGCGCTCACCCATAAGTAGTTCTCTGAACTTCTTTAGTGTGGTTTTGTTGTACTTTTTAACTGCCATTTTTACCCTTCAAATATTGCTTCGATTGTTGCAATATATCGTCTAACTATGATTATCCTAGGAAATTTAGCCCTTTTAAAAACCTCTTGGCACCCCCTATGTGGCCGACTACATTTGCGCGCTTTTATGAACAGACAATTAACCATATTATTAAGGGTGAGGGTATAATGGAAGATATTGTATGCCCGAATTGTGGCGAGGAACTTTCAGAAGAGAAATTAGCTAAATCTCTCATCTGTCCACACTGCGCGACAAATCTAAAAAATAAAAAATACATGGATTTTCTAGAATTCCTGATGGTCTCAGAAATCGTCCAGGATATCGATTTTTTTGATGAATCGGTTTACGGTGATGAGTACCTAAGATTTGAAGAATCCGGTTTTGATGATCAAGATTTACCTGATACTCAGGCAGCTGAGATTGATTGGGATAAAGACCCTGATCATACTGAGGAAGAATGGGGCGAAGACAATCCCAATCTTTCCAGAAACAAGCCCTGGCAGTCATAAGCCAGAGCCTCACACTGGGAAGGATCGTTTATGGAAGCCAAGAACAAGCCAGCACAACAGATTCAAATTCAAGTGAATGAAAAAGTAGCTGATGGAGAATATGCCAACCTAGCTATCATTACCCATTCCGCTGCTGAGTTTGTTATGGATTTTGTCCGAGTCATGCCAGGTTCCCCAAAGGCCAATGTTCAGTCACGCATTATTATGACTCCAAGTCATACCAAAGCGTTACTGCGCGCCTTGGAGCAGAACATTACAAAATATGAAACTGAACATGGTGAGATTCGAATGCCTGATCCCATGGCTTTTCCAGGAATGCCCCCAAAAACAGGGAACATGCCCAACTAGTCCTGGACTAGTAATACTTTAAAAAGGGTCCGAATGGACCCTTTTTTTATATCTCTCGGAAATACTTTTTGCTTCGTAGCAGCAATGTATTGGTTACCACGGACACTGATGAGAAGGCCATGGCCATTCCAGCGAACATGGGATTGAGAAGTGTCCCCGTAAAGGGGTAGAGGAGACCCATGGCAATTGGGATCCCCGCCAGATTGTATATGAAAGCCCAGAACAGGTTCTGGTGAATTTTTGAAATGGTCGCCTGGGCGATTCGGTGTCCAAACACAAGATTATTCAAAGAGTTGTTCATAAAAATGATATCTGCGGCGTTTACTGCAATATCGGTTCCCCCACCAAAGGATAGACCAATATCAGCTGCAACCAGTGCAGGTGCGTCATTGATACCATCGCCTAGCATCCCAACAATCTTTGCCCCAGCTTTCAGAGTATTTATGTGGTCATGTTTTTCAGCCGGAAGGACTTCTGATCTATACTTTTCGATTCCGATTTCCCGGGCAACATGACTGGCAGCTTCTTCTTTATCTCCAGTAAGGAGGAAAGTCTGGACACCTTTTTTGGTAAGAGCTTTAATAACTGCTGAACTTTCCGGCTTAATGGTATCTGAAAAAGCCATCAACCCTATGATTGAGTCCCCTGAAAAGACACCTGAAACTATATATCCCTTTGCATCATATTGTTTTAAAGTATCCGAAAAGTCTAGAGGGAGAATATCAGCTGAGTCAATTTTGCGAACACGATACAGGGAACCATTATTCAGTCCTTCCAGCCCTCGACCCGCTTCCTCTTTTACATCTGACATGTCAATAATTTGAATGGATTTCGCAGTTCCATAGTCCATAAGGGTCTGAGCCAGGGGATGTTGACTGAATTGCTCAAGCCCCATGGCAATAGCCAGATAGTTCACATCATCCTCGGGATAATTTGCGATCAGCTGAGGCTTTGATTCGGTGATGGTGCCTGTTTTATCAAATACCATCATATCTACTTTGCTCAACAATTGGAATGCATCAGCTGATTTGATCAGGATACCGCCTTTCGCGGCAATTCCACTTCCAACCACAAGGGCGGTAGGTGTGGCCAGTCCCAGAGCACAGGGACAGGCAATAATCAAGACGGAAATCATAACATTGATGGCAAAGGTCAACCCGAATCCCAGGGCGAACCAGGTGATGCCACTGAGGACAGCCAGACTCAATACAACCGGGACAAATATGGAGGCGATTTTATCAACCAATTTTTGAATCTTGGGCTTGCGCATCTGGGCTTTTTCCACCAGATCAATTATTTGTCCGAACATTGAATCACGTCCAACTTTTTCAGCTTGGATAATCATACCGCTCTGCAGATTCAAACTAGCGCCAATCACTTGACTCCCTCTGAGCTTTTCAACAGGGAGTGATTCACCGCTGATTGCTGATTCATCCACATTGCTGGAACCCTCGATGACAATCCCATCAACGGGTATCTTTGAATGGGGATTGACTCTGATTACATCTCCACTTTTTATTTCACTGAGCGCAAGCGTAATCCAGGTGCCCTCCCTTTTTACCTCAGCTTCGGTCGGCATCTGCTCCATGAGTCCTGTCAGAGCTTCAGTTGTTTTTCCTCTGGCCATGGATTCCAGCCATTTCCCGAAGGTAATAAATAGCAGAATGGTCCCTGCCGCTTCAAAATAGAGGGTTTCAAAACCACTCAGCCCCCATCCCAATTGAATATTAAGCACAGAAATCAATGAATAAGTGTACGCCGAACCCGTTCCCAGGGCGACCAGCGAATCCATATTGGGTACACGCAGAAGTAAATGCTTGAATCCGCGTTGATAATATCCAAATCCGCTGATCACGAGGATGGTGGCCAACACCAACTGCACCAGAATATTTAATTGATCTGAAAGCAAGCGCACATCCAGCATCATTTCCAGCATGGCATAGATCAGTAATGGAATTCCAAAGATGGCTTGTATAAGGAGCAGTCGTTTCCAGGTTGCAATAGTGCGTTGCTGCCGATGAACAAGAGAGGATGAGCCCTGGGGTTCCAATTTATACCCCATTTTTGATACTGCTTTGGTGAACTTCTTTATGGGAATGGACTCTTGAGAAGTCACAGTGGCTGATTCGGTGGCAAGATTAACCGAAACTTCCTGGACACCAGGCAATTTCTTAATAGCTGATTCAACATTGGATACACAGGCCGCACAACTCATGCCTTCAACATCAAATTGGTAGTTGTGCTGGGAGGTGGAAATTTCTGCTTTGGATTCTGACATCTTTTCTTTCATCTGATTTAGTATCCTGGTGCTAAAATAGGTATAGAATTCACCTGATATGAACTAAATAATTCATATCCTCACTTATGGCTTGTGATACACATTCAGATTTCCACACGCTATTGAATCTGTAAGATGACAAAAATAGTCATGTTAGTTCTTGATGAAGGGGCAAGAAACAATTATATCTTGGGATGAATAATTTATCACGAATTCTTATTGGAGCCATGTCGCTCCTGATGATCCTGGGAAGTTGTAGCGATATGGGGGAACCCGAAGTCTTATTGCCGCAAATGGAAGTAGAGACTGCCGATATTGATTTCTCTACCATAACCGTCGGCTCCCCCCAAATCCGACAAATTCAGATTATCAATTCCGGGGAAGGCCAGCTCAATGGGGAGTTGACGCTGATCCAGGATAGTTCTGTTTATGCATTACAACCCCACGGCGTCTATACGCTTTCAGGTGATGATACCCTGGATGTCGAGTTGACTTTCACACCTTCTGCTGAATTTACTTATGCCGGTCAAATATTGATCAGTAGTGATGACCTGGGAAATCCAGAGCATGTAATTGGTTTGACCGGGGTGGGGACAGCTCTACCCGTTCCAGCACTGACCGTCTCAACCAGCAGCATTAATTTTGGTACTATTCTGACTGCCACGAGCAGTCAAGAGCAAATCACCCTCAGCAGTACAGGGAATGACACCCTGGTTATATCATCTATTGATTTTGATCTTGGTGTATACAGTGTTGATGTAAACACACCCATTGAATTGATTCCTGGAGCCTCACAAGTTTTGACCATCACTTTTCAACCTGATGGTGCAGGTACATTTAGTGGAAGTCTGACCATTGTCTCGAATAGTCCATCCACGCCGGATATTGTTTCCCTCTCTGGAGATGCAGAAACACCTGTGAGTTACGCAGGGGCGATTCAGCCGGTTTGGAATTCAAATTGCACAAATTGCCATGGCTCTAGTGCTGGCTTGAGTTTATCATCATATACCAATCTCATGCTGGGCAGCTCCTCTGGATCTGTTGTGATCAGTGGTGATGGAGCAAATAGCCTGATAGTCAGGAAACTCAAGGGACAGGCCGGGAGTCTCATGCCTTTAGGCGGTTCCGCTCTTTCAGCCAGTACGATAACTACTATCGAAACATGGATTAACCAGGGAGCATTAAACAATTGAAATTATTTATTCGAATAACGCTCCTTTGTCTCACAGTGAGTAGCCTTTTCGCTCTTCCCAGATTTGCTTTGATGGAGGAGGTAAGTTGCGGATCATGTCACTCTTATCAGGGCGGGGGTGGAAATAGAACCTCCTATGGTGAAGAGTATGCCCGCGAAAGCCTCATTATGAAGGATATTGTCCTACCCTGGGAGAACGAGGATAGTGAATTTCCGCTCTATTTTGGACTGGATACAAGATATCAATTAATTGCGCAGGCAGATGAGGACTTAAGACATTTCCCAATGCAATTCGCGCTCTACGGTGGTGCTGAGTTGGGGAGTCTAATTGCCCATGCAGAGGTTTCCAGGATTTCTGAGGAATTCAGAGTTACTGGTGGTCTCCGATATGAAGGGCTGCCTCTTGAGAGTTGGGTTAGTCTGGCGAAGGCATTGCCAGTATTAGGCTGGAGAATAGATGATCACAGTATTTTTACGCGCGGTGGAAACTTGACACGACAGGGCTTATCGCGTGAGGGCATGCCTTACACCCCTTTTCTTGAGTCCCCAAAACTCCTGGAAATTGGAAGCTCTCCCATTGTAGGTCTTGATCTGTCTGTCATGGCTGGAACTTCCTTTATTCAACAGAATGGATTAGCGGATTCCGACCTTTTCACTGCTCTGAAAGCGAGCTATCTATATTCAGGTGACCTTTTCTCTGCGCAGGTAGGCCTGGCTTATCTGGATGAGAATAAGTTGCTTAACGCTTCAGTCGCTAGCTGGGGTGTTTCCAGTTATGGCTTCGTCTGGTTAGGGGAGTGGGCTCAAATGAATGGATGGATACAATCTGGTATCACCAATATGGCAACATTCCAGCAATTGAGTTACCGTCTGTTTCAGGGTTTGGATATTGTGGGTCGCTATGAATTTTTTGATCCCGATATTGATCTCACCACAGGTGCAATCCAGCGAACAAGTCTGGGTGTGGAGTTTTTCCCGGTTCGAGGTGTTGAAATGAAATTGAGTTATCGCACCAGTACTCTGGATTTACCGGACACGAGTTCGGACCCAGAATCACAGATATTGAGCCAGATTCACTTTTATCTATAAAAAAATCCAGGTTTTCACTGGAATCTCATCCATCTGCTGCAAGTAGATTATTTCTGAAGTGAAATGCGTGGTTCAGCACTGGAGTTGCTGATTTCGCCAATAATTCTGGCTTCTTCAACTCCATTGGCGTGGAGATCCTCAACAAAGGCTTGGGCTTTTTTGCCTGGAATACTGATAAGCAGTCCTCCAGAGGTCTGGGGATCAACTGCCAATAATTCTTCCAACTTGGTGACACCGGCTCCAGTGGCAATACGTGGTTTGTAGAATTCGCGATTGCTTAACAAGCCACCTGGCACTACGTTTTGTTCAGCGTACTTATATGTTCCCGGTAGGATGGGAAGCTGATCCACAAAGATTTTTGCATCCATCAAGCTGGAATCCAACATTTCCAATAAATGACCAATCAAACCATAGCCTGTAACATCAGTCATGGCGTTTATGGAATAGCCAGCAACCACATCAGCTGCGTACTTGTTCAGGCGCACCATACTTTTCACCATGGTATCTAATTCTTCGGAAGTGATGAGTTTGCGTTTCAACGCCGTGGCAACAATTCCTGTACCCAGAGCTTTGGTGAGAACCAGAGCATCTCCAGGTTGAGCCCCACCATTGGAAATCATTTTGTCAGGGTGGACCACTCCAGTGACAGAGAGACCATATTTTAACTCATCATCTTTAATCGAATGCCCGCCGGCAAGCACAGCACCTGATTCGTTAATCTTAGTCAGACCACCCCGCAGAATCTCCTTTAACACAGAGTTATCCATATCATCAACAGGGAAGGCCACAATATTCAATGCTGTAATCGGGCGAGCCCCCATGGCATAAAGATCACTAAATGCATTGGCAGCAGTGATTTGTCCAAAAGTGAAGGGATCATCCACAATAGGTGTGAAGAAGTCCAAAGATTGGACCATAGCAATGTCTTCACTCAGTTTATAAACTGAGCTATCATCACGATGGTCAATCCCTATGAGCAGGTCAGGATGTGATGGAATATCAATCCCACAAAGTATGTCGTCCAGGTCCCCTGGACCAATTTTACCTGCTCAGCCAGCGGCCTTGACTTTAGCGGTTAGATTTATTTCTAAGCTTCTTGTCATCCTTTGAAAATAAGCGGAGGACACAAACTGCCAACGCCAAAAGCTGACGGATTTAAATTGTTTTGTATTGAAATCCCTGGTCACTTATCCTAAAATTGCAGATGCAAAAATTTAATAAGATTCTCTTAGCGTCCATCATCAGGGCGACGATCTTCTTGGAACTGGATAGTCTGAAGGCATGAGGAGTCAGCATGATCTGGATCTCACTCTTTATGATAATTCAAATACTGAATATTTAATAAGCGGTCTCACAGTGAGATCTGTCAAAGGCTAGCTATAGATATCTGTTAGGAATCCCCATGAAAAACTTTTGTCCTATACTTTTTCTTGTCGTTGGTACGCTGCTCATGTCTGGATGCGAAACGCTTACTCCTGAATCACAATTATTAGATGCACCCTGGGTCCTGAAATACGATTCAAATCGTGTGGGTCTTCGAGCAGGTTGGTTTGATGATGACCATGACCGCACTGAGTGGGAACCGACCGAGGTGCCAGGAGTTTGGGCTGATGGTGAGTATGATGGCTTTGCCTGGTATTCTACTCAAATCCAGGTCACCAATATTCCTGCTGGTTACAATCTGGCTCTGGTTTTTGATTCCATTGATGACAATGCAGTGGTATGGCTGGATGGGCGATTATTTGGTAAGCAAATGGGGAATAATATCAAATTCTTTTTTGATATTGGTGATAAATTGACCGATGGGAAGGTTCACCAGCTGGTACTCCGTATTGAGGATATTGGCGGTCCCGGAGGTATCCCTGGCTCTGTCTATTTAGAACCATATATTGACGAAACCGATCTGTTTCGGAGTGAGGCCAGTAAGCGCAAAGCACCCAAAGCCCCCCAATGGGTCAGAAATGCCAATATCTATGAAATTTTTGTCCGCTCACACAGTGATGACAGAAGTTTTAATGCTATCACTGCTGATCTCGATCGTATTCAAGACCTGGGAATTGATCTTGTCTGGCTCATGCCGGTTCATCCCATTGGTGTTAAAAACCACAAATCAACCAGGGGTGCTCCCCATGCGGTACAAAACTATTATGAAGTCAATCCTCGCTTTGGGACTATGGATGAATTCAAGGCATTGGTAGACTCAGTGCATGGCAGGGGGATGCATATTATCCTGGACATGGTTCTCAACCATACTGCCTGGGATAATCCACTGATCGATGAACACCCAGATTGGTATACAAAGAACGAAGCTGGAGAGATGGTTTCGCCAAATGCTGACTTGTGGGACACTGTTGATCTTGACTACAACAATCCTGAACTCAGAAAATGGATGATAGAGATGTTGGGTTGGTGGATAGAGGAAACCGGGGTTGATGGTTTTCGCTTTGATGTCGCCGAGCTGGTACCCTATGATTTTTGGGCGGAGGCTAAAAAGTATTGCCAGAATATCTTTCCGGATGTGTTCTTCCTGGCAGAGGGTGCCCAGCCTGAGCTGCACTTGAATGGTCATGATATGACTTATTCCTGGAATATGTGGAATGGGGCTATTCAAATGGCCCAGGGGAATGCTGACCCTTCAGAAGTGAAGCGATCCTATGAAATGGAACAGTTTCAATATCCTCAGGGTGCTTTAAGGATGCGTTTTACAGAGAACCACGACCAGCAACGGTCTCACAATCTCATTCCAGATGATGATCTAAATCTCACCACCTGGGTCTTTGTAGCCTTAATGAAGGGCAATCCTTTGATCCTCGCCGGGCAGGAGATCGGGGCTACTTCACAAATCGATATTCACCTCGATGATAAGATTGATTGGGATGATAGAGATAGTGATCTAGAAAAATCCATGTCTGAGATCCTCCACCTGAGAAAGACCTGGATCACTCCCACTTCAAAATTTGAAATCATCATCGCCGATAATGATCGTCAGATTGTGGCCTATAAACATGGACCACTCCTGGTGTTCTTTAATTTCTCTGATTCTGATTTCAAATTTAAAGCTGATGGAGTTGACCGTGTACTCCTGGGTGATTTGCCGCTGGATGAATCAGGTAACTTTACACTTTTACCACGTCACTTTGCCGTCGTTCAATAAAATTAATAAGAGCAGTAAACACTCTATCCCCGCCGAAAAAGGCGGGGTGATTAAAATAATGTTCAATCCAAAAACTATTGTGCTTTGTGTTCTTTACTTCCCTGATAGTAAAAAATAATCTGCCCACAAAACAACTATTATCCTCAATAATTGCCTTTAAAAAATAATTTGGAACTATTCTAACTTAAGTCATATTAACCACCTGTGAAGAAGACCTGGGAATATACTGCCATTTTTACACTCATTCTCATCGGGATGATGCAAGCAGTCCCTTTTCTTCCAACTCACACCAACTGTCAGGCTGTCTGTTGTGTAGAAGCGGTAAGTTGTTGTGAGACTCAGGTTGAAACAGAATGCGATATGGCCATGACGTCATGCAATGTGACGCTCTTCGTTCCTTTGATTTCGGCCCCCCTCATAAAGGTAGATTCCAACATTTCTCTGGATATCGCCTCTGCCCCCGTCCTGCATATCGAAGTTTTACCGGAACAATTCCAGGTAAATTCGACCAATCCCGATCATTTCCAGGTAGCTCCACCACCAGACCACACGCCTCTACTCATTTAGACTTCTTTAAAAGCTAGGATTCAACACCAGGCCAAGGGCTTGAGTGTGTATTGTTATGTGCAAAATCCTGTTTTGGAGATGTTGTTGTGTTTAGAAATAAAAAAGTTTCATTGAGCAAAAGCCGGGTCATCATATTTTCCCTTCAGCTGCTGCTATGCTCACCCCTACTGAGTTCCGAAAAAAGTATCAACTCTGGAAGTGACAGTTGGATAAACCAGCTGGAGCAGAGTCCCACTGATTTGCCTTCACATGTAAATAACCTGGACGAGCTTATTGAACTATCGCTATCGAGGAATTCTGAAATTCGGGCTCTTTATGCAGCGTGGAAAACCAGCGAGGAAGCTGGAAATACCATATCAAGTTTGCCTGATCCAATTGTAGGAGTTGGCTATTTCATAGAACCTGTCGAGACGGCTCAGGGACCACAATCAGCCAAGATATCTCTAGGGCAAACCATTCCCTGGTTCTCAAAAATTCGGGCCGCCCGTGAAACCAGTGAATATCAGTCACTCCAGAATCTGAAAGCACTGGAAGCAGAAAAGCTTTCACTTATTCGCGAGATAAGCCATCTGTGGGTTGAAGCAGGTCACATCCGCTCCAAAACTTCCATAATTGGCGCCAAAACAGCACTTTCAAGAGATTTAGAGGAAATTCTCATAGTCCAGTATCAGAGTGCTTCCATCTCCCATAAGAAGCTGGTAGAAGTCCAGGTCCAAACGCTTCAATTGGAAAATGATCTTCGTGATGTAGAAAGTCAGTTTTACCGTCTCAACGTAAAGTTGGGGTCAATCCTTAAACTGGACTCTCCAGTACCAGATGATTTTTTAGCACTTCAACCCGGCTCATCTGAATACGAATACTCAACGGGCGAGGTTTCCAGGGATCATCCCCGACTTCAAGGCCTGGAGGCAATGGTTCAAGAAACCCAGGCGAGGAAAGCCAGTGCTCAAGCTGCCTATATTCCAGATTTGAAAATTGGGTTGGACTATATACTCACGGATAAGAAAATGACAAATGGGGTAGACGTAGATGGAAGTGGAAAAGATCCACTCATCTTGAGTGCGGGCATTGCTTTGCCGCTATGGAACTGGAAATCAAAAAAAGCCGAGGTGAAATCCTCTAAATGGCGCGAAAAAAAGGCGCGAGCCCTGTTGGATGCTGAAAGCTCCAGACTAACCCAGGAATATGAAATCTCCCGATCCAGGCTTGCAGAGAATTTGAGATTGATCCAACTGTATGAGGATCAGTTGATACCCAAAGCCCGCGAAATCGAAAAGGTTATGCAACAGGAATACATTGGTCAGAGTTCGGATGTATTCTCTTATACCATGGCCCGCCAGCATGTCCTGGATTTACAGTTAGAGCTGACCAATGCACAATATTCTGCACAATTACATCTAGCTGATCTCAGCTATTTGAAAGGCAATTAAGATGAATGAAATATTATTAAAATATCTGAAACTATTGAAACCAATACTGTCAAACACCTGGGTAAAATCTATTATTATTCTCCTGCTCGGAGTGATGTTGGGGAGTTTTCTGTTTTCAACAGGAAATGCTGGTATCAGTGCTAATCATGAGGACCATTCACAGGCAGCAACCTGGACTTGCTCCATGCATCCCCAGGTAAAACTGGATGAATCCGGACAATGTCCCATTTGCTTTATGGATTTAATCCCACTAGTTGTTGATGAAGGCGCTACGATCAAACATTCCAGTCACCAGGGGGAAACGACCTGGACCTGCTCCATGCATCCCCAAATAAAACTGGCTGAGCCAGGACAATGTCCAATCTGTTTTATGGATTTGATTCCAGTAGCCAGTGAGCACGAAGCAGATGCTTCAGAAGAGATCAGTTTGTCTGCAGCAGCAGTTAAACTAGCTCAAATTTCAACGACGCCTGTCCGTCTAGCTATGGCCCACAGTGAGATCCACCTATCGGGTAAGATTGATTATGATGAGACCCGGGTCAAAAATATCGCTGCCTGGTTTCCAGGTAGACTGGAACACTTGTATGTTGATTATACCGGAATTCGCGTCAATAGAGGTGATCATTTACTGGAAATATATAGTCCAGAGCTGTACTCGACCCAAAGTGAATTACTCCAGGCCTATAGCAGGATGAATCGTAATGATCAAAGCCCTGGGACTCAAAAAATCTCTCAGGCGACCTATGATGCTGTGGTTGAAAAGACCAAACTCCTGGGACTGAGTATGGCTCAGATAAATACCATCACCTCAACAGGTAAAGCTCGATCAGTCCTACAGATTAACAGTCCCATTACCGGGATAGTCATTCATAAGAATGCCATCGAGGGTAAATATGTTAAAACAGGGGAGCAGATTTATTCAATTGCCGATTTATCAAAAGTATGGTTGATCCTTGAGGCGTACGAGAAGGATCTACCCTGGTTGACTTACGGTCAGGAACTTTCGTTTTCAGTTGCAGGATTACCCGGTCAGGAATTTAGTGCTCATATCTCATATATTGACCCCCTCGTAAATGCTGAAAAACAGAGTATAACTGTAAGAGCAGTTCTGGACAATAAGCAGGGTTTGTTAAAGCCTGGAATGCTGGCTGAAGCATCAATTTCAGTAATGCTGAACGGGAAAGGTCAGGTTGTTACACCTGACCTGAGTGGAAAATGGGCTTGCCCCATGCATCCTGAAGTGGTGGAAAACCACCCTGGAGATTGTTCTATCTGTGGTATGGATCTAGTATCCTTGCAAGAAATTGGCGGGGTTCAGACATTGGCAACCCACGCATTACTCATCCCGGCAAGTTCCGTGTTGAAGACAGGTCGACGGGCATTGGTTTATGTACAAATCAGTAAGAGCGAATCAAGTCAGTTTGCACTTGTTGAGATTGTTTTAGGCCCTCGAGTAGGCTCAGAATATATCGTAATAAGCGGATTAGCGGTTGATGAACTCGTGGTTTCTAATGGTAATTTTAAAATCGATAGTGCCATGCAAATCGCAGGGAAAAAAAGTATGATGAGCGGCGATGGAGCGCCTGCGGCTGCACCAGAAGGTCACCAACATGGCTAAAACAAACTTACTTGATCGCATCATCGGATTGCCCTTAGAAAATCGGCTGATCACTCTGATATTGCTTGTTTCAATCATGATATGGGGTCTTCTGGTGGCTCCATTTGACTGGGATATTCCTGGAATAGATCGTACACCTGTCCCGGTAGATGCCATCCCCGATATTGGTGAAAATCAGCAAATCGTTTTTACGGAGTGGGCTGGGAGATCTCCCCAGGATATTGAGGATCAGATAACTTATCCTCTGACCGTCGCATTGCTGGGTACACCGGAAGTCAAAACCGTACGTTCATTCTCCTTGTTTGGGTTTTCTACCATCTATGTGATCTTTAACGAGGATGTGGATTTCTATTGGTCAAGAAGTCGTATCCTGGAGAAACTGAATGCGCTTCCGTCAAGGACCTTACCTGATGAAGTCAAACCAACTTTGGGACCGGATGCAACCGCATTGGGTCAAGTCTTCTGGTATACTCTGGAGGGCCGTGATGAGAAGGGGCAGCCTACTGGTGGTTGGGATCTCCACGAATTACGTTCAATCCAGGATTATTATGTAAAATATGGACTATCCACAGCCCGGGGTGTGGCTGAGGTGGCCTCTGTGGGTGGTTATGTCAAAGAATATCAGATTGATGTTAATCCCCAGGCTTTGCGCCACTATGGAATTTCACTTATGCAGGTTTTTAAGGCTGTAAAAGATGCAAATAATGAGATTGGCGCCCGCACCGTAGAAGTCAACCGAGTTGAATATATGATTCGTGGTTTGGGTTTTATCAAAGGCCTGGATGATTTGGAAGTAACTGTGCTGAAGGTCATTGATAACGCTCCAATCACTATCGCAGATGTTGCACACGTCAGTTTCGGTCCCGCCTTACGGCGTGGTGCCCTGGATAAGCAGGGTTCTGAGGTTGTTGGAGGCGTAGTTGTGACCCGTTATGGTGAAAATCCTCTGGAGACGATCAATGCTGTCAAGGCCAAGATCAAAGAGATTTCACCGGGACTTCCATCCAAAACGCTAGCTGATGGTACTACCTCACAGCTTGAGATCGTCCCTTTTTATGATAGGTCCGGCCTTATTTATGAGACTCTGGGAACCTTGAATCATGCCTTACGCGAAGAAATTATAATCACCTTGATTGTGATTCTCGTGTTACTCATGCATCTCAGAGCTTCCATCCTGATCAGCATGATGATGCCGGCTGCCGTCCTGATCACTTTTGTGGGAATGAAATTATTTCACGTTGATGCAAATATTGTAGCCCTGTCCGGGATAGCAATCGCTATTGGAACCATTGTGGATATGGGCATCATCATGACAGAGAATATTCTCAAAAAAATTGAAAACGACCAGAAGTCTCCACATGTTATCAATCGAATTCTGGAAGGGGCCAGGGAAGTTGGACCGGCGATTCTTACAGCAGTTTCTACCACTGTTATCAGCTTTCTACCGGTATTTACCATGGAAGGTGCTGAAGGAAAGCTCTTCAAGCCACTGGCTTACACCAAAACTTTTGCACTGCTATCTTCAGTTGTTCTGGCCATTTTGGTTTTACCTGTGGTTGCCAGTTTTGTTTTTTCAAAGACAACGCATAAACAGTGGACCAGGAAATTGTCACTGGGCATTCTGTTCACCCTCTCAATCTGGGTAGCTGTTTCATTCAATATTATCATCGGTGTGATTCTGGGGAGTATTGCTCTCCTTCAGCTACTCAAACCGCTGCTGAAAAATTATCCCTGGCTTTATCACGCAAAAACATTGAACTACTTACTCGTTTTTGATGTGATGGTACTGCTCTCACTCACATGGGTGCCTTTGGGTTATGAATATGGTGCTGTGGTGAACTTTTTGCTCGTCGCTGTGCTGGTTGGCTTCATTCTGGGGCTGATTAAGACCTTTACACATGCATATCCAAAAATTCTTTCGTGGATGTTGGAAAATCGTGGAATTGCATTGCTGGTACCTTCAATTCTCTTGATGTTTGGGTTGAATGCGTGGCTCGGTTTTGACTCGATTTTTGGCTGGTCACCTGAGGTGATAAAACAGAGTCGACCCTACCAAAAAATGGTACACGTTTTCCCAGGATTAGGTAGAGAGTTTATGCCTGATCTGGATGAGGGCTCTTTTTTGTATATGCCCACCACCATGCCTCATGCTGGTATGGAGGAGTCACTTGATGTTCTCTCAACTCTGGATAGAGCGCTATACTCAATCCCAGAGGTCGAAAATGTTGTAGGTAAGATTGGTCGAGCTGAAACAGCACTCGATCCGGCACCACTTTCTATGGTTGAATCGGTAGTTACCTATAAATCTGAATATATCCAGGATGCATCAGGCAATACACTTAAATTTAAAGTTGATGGTGATGACAATTTTGCTAGAGATTCAAATGACCAATTAATCCTGGATAATTCTGGAAAACCATTCAGACAATGGCGTAGTCACATACGTAGCAATCAGGATATTTGGGATGAACTGGTAAAAGTTGCCCAACTACCGGGAACCACATCTGCCCCTAAATTGCAGCCTATTGCTGCCCGTATTGTCATGTTGCAAAGTGGGATGCGAGCGCCCATGGGCATCCGGGTACACGGTTCAGATATAGAGAGCATGGAAGCATTTGGGCTTGAGCTTGAGGCTTATCTCAAAGAAATCCCTTCGGTCAAGGCGCGGGCAGTTTTTGCTGATCGTATCGTGGGCAAACCATATCTGGAAATCGACATCCATCGCCAGGCTATTGCCCGGTACGGATTATCTATCCGCGATGTGCAACAGGTTATTGCTGTAGCCGTTGGTGGAAAGCAAGTTGGAATGACCATAGAGGGTCGTGAGCGATATCCTATCCGGGTTAGATACATGCGTGAATTCAGAGAGAATGATGAGAGCTTTGAATCTATCCTGGTCCCAACTCCCTCTGGGGCACAAATTCCATTGGGACAGTTGGCTAGCGTTCGCTTTACCCGTGGACCACAGGTCATCAAAAGCGAGAATACCTTTTTGCTCTCCTATGTCCTTTTTGATAAGGTCGATGGCTATGCTGAGGTAGATGTAGTTGAGCAGGCTCGAGCATATTTAGATAGCAAGATTGATTCAGGTGAGCTCAATGTCCCAAGTGGGGTGAGCTTTGATTTTACTGGCTCTTACGAGAACCAGGTTCGAGCGACCAAGAGAATGCGGATTGTATTACCCCTGGCCCTTATGTCAATTTTTGTGATACTGTACATGCAGTTCAAACGTACTACCACGACACTCATCGTATTCTCAGGTATATTTGTGGCATGGGCTGGAGGATTTACCTTACTCTGGCTATATGGGCAACCCTGGTTTATGGATTTTTCACTTGGCAGTCTGAATTTTAGAGAAATATTTCAAATCCATGAGATCAATTTGAGTGTAGCTGTCTGGGTAGGTTTTCTAGCACTATTCGGTATTGCGACAGATGACGGAGTTTTGATCTCGACCTACCTGGATCAACAGTTTAAGGAACTAAAACCAACCACGCGCCAGGAGATTCAGGCAGCCGCCATTCTGGCTGGGAAGAGACGCATCCGTCCTGCCATGCTAACCACGGCTACAACATTATTGGCCTTGATTCCAGTCCTCACATCAACTGGAAGAGGAGCGGATGTCATGGTGCCCATGGCCATCCCATCTTTTGGGGGAATGCTTTTTGCCATCAGTAACACATTCGTAGTTCCGGTTTTGTATGTGATTTTGGCTGAAAGACGTCTGCTAAAGAAGCAATAAAAAGTAGTGAATTTGATAATGTCCGGGTCATATTGAGAATCTAAAATGCAATTGGAGCAGGTAATATGGAAAAACATGTTTTTATAGTAAGCGATATGAATTGTAATGGATGTGTAGCAACAATCCAAAAAGGATTAGAGGTTGACGCACGGATCGAATCCATTGATATTCAACTTTCAAAAAAGCAAGTTTCAGTAAGTGGGGATATCACAAGTGATGAAACTGCTGAGATTTTAAGAAATTCTGGATTTAAGCCTGAGGAAAGCGTACAGAAAAAAGGATTTCTAGGGAGTCTGTTTTCTAGCTGATGCGAGGTATTCTTCACATACTCGCCCATTTTCTCGTTCCAGCTGCGATTGCTCCCTGGATGAGTAAATTTATGCGTCCAGCAAAGGGTTGGGGAACCTACTGGGCCATTATGTCTGCTACCATGGTAGTGGACCTGGATCACCTGTTGGCCAACCCAGTATATGATCCTGGCAGATGCAGTATTGGTTTTCATCCCCTGCATTCATTTTGGGCAATTGGAGCTTATGCGCTGCTATTAATCCCAGAAAAAACCAGGGTGATTTCAATAGGCTTGCTAGTGCACATGATGTTGGATAGTATTGATTGCGTCATGATGTGATAATGAACAAATTTGATAAACGATAACGAAAAGAGGTAAAAATATGAAGTACTTATGGATGACAGCTCTGCTGGCTGTATTTGTGATTGGCTGTGGTGACGAGAAGCAAGCACCAGCCATGAAACACGATAACCATGCCGCCATGGAAAAAACCGAAGCGACGGCTGATAGTGAGAGAATGATCTATTATACATGTCCCATGGAATCACATAAGCATATCCATAGTCGCGAACCTGGCACCTGTTCCGAATGTAATATGACCCTGGTTCCTGGAGTGATCACATCGGAGGACAAGCTGGAGTATTATGGATGTCCCATGCTGATTCACAGTCATGTTCGTCAGGAAGGTCCAGGCAGATGTGATGAGTGTAAAATGGAGCTTAAACCCATGCGATTAAAAAAGACCGGGGAAATCTAGAGCCCGCTTGTTGGAATTAGTTTTTATTTTGATTTGCTGAAGTCAATGTTAACATCGCATGAATTCATTACTTAAACACAAGTGTGGTTATCAGAAGTTTCTTAAAAGGGGACGACTGAACAGCTCTTCGAATAAAAGGAAACTATAAGATGCAGGATATTTTAGATCTGCTATTAAGCAACAAACTCTACATGGGTATTGCAGCGTTTGTCGGTATCGGGTTGTTGATATTTTTGATGAAGAAGGTATTCAAAATATTCATGATTTTGATGTTTGTGGTACTGGCCTACGGAGTTTTTATCTATGTCACCGAGGATGATCCCTGGGGTAAGATAAAGAAGCAGGTGAGTCCCGCCATGGAAAAAATTGATGATGCCACTCAGGATCTTCAACAAGAAGCCTTTGACAAGGTCATTGAAGAGGTAGATAAAAAGCTTAAAAAAACTGGGAATTAATAATTCCACCCTCTCAGGCAATTGCCTGGCGGGGCTTTAAAATGAATCCTATCTATTCAGTCTTTCTGGATAGGTAGGATTTTTTAATATCATGAAGATCTCCGCGTGGGATGGCAGCGATAAGTCGCTTGGTATAATCAGTTTGTGGCTCCTGATAGACACTATCAGCATCACCCATTTCCTCCACTTTACCTTCGTTCATCACCACCATTCTGTCTGACATAAATTTTACAACGGAAAGGTCATGGGAGATAAAGATATAGGTGAGACCAAATTCATCCCTCAGCTCATTTAACAGATTTAACACCTGAGCCTGGACTGAAACATCCAGAGCGGATACTGATTCATCACAGATCACAAATTCAGGCTGAACTGCCAGAGCTCGGGCGATACAAATTCTTTGCCTTTGACCACCGGAAAATTCATGGGGATAGCGGTTATAATGACTGGGATCCAGATTGACTCGTTCCAATAATTCCTGAACCTTCTGACGTCGGTTTTGATCATCACCGTGTAGCTGGTGAACTTGCATGGGCTCAATAATGGCTGATCCGATGGTAATTCTAGGATTGAGGGAGGAGTAAGGATCTTGGAAAATAATTTGAATTCTCCTGCGGATATCGCGAAGTTCATCTCCGGAGATATTGGTGATATCCTTACCATGGAAGATGATGTTACCTGCTGTGGGTTCAATGAGTCTAAGAATGGTTCGTCCCAGCGTGGTTTTACCACAGCCTGATTCTCCAACGAGACCCAGCGTTTCACCTGGATAGACATCAAAACTCACATCATCCACTGCTTTTACATGATCTATCACCTTACTGAACAGACCTTCGCGGACTGGAAAGTAGGTTTTCAGGTTGTTGATGGTGAGGATGGGCTCCTGGGCATAAAGGTTTTTATGACGTTTGGCGGTTTCCTCAGGAGTTATTATCAGATCATGGATTGTCTCATCCACTGATTTTTTGATCTCAAGCATATCACCTGCATCATTTTCTGACATGAAGTCAGCCATGGTAGGCAGGAGTTTCAACCGATGATCCAGGGGGGGACGACAGGCAAGTAGCCCCTTGGTATAGGGGTGTTGCGGATCTGAAAATATTTCCCAGACGGAACCTTGTTCAACAATTTTGCCCTTATACATCACGACCACATGATCTGCGATCTCAGCAATAACTCCCAGGTCATGAGTAATAAAGATGATACCCATATCATGGCTATCTCTGAGTCTGCGCATTAAATCGAGGATGGTTGCCTGGACAGTCACATCCAGGGCGGTGGTGGGCTCGTCTGCTATAAGGATCTGAGGGTTGCAGGACATGGCCATGGCGATCATGACGCGTTGCTTCTGACCTCCAGAAATTTGATGGGGATAGGAATCAATAATTTTTTCGGGACGGGGAAGTTCAACTTCTATAAACAATTCTAGCGTTCTGGCTCTTGCCTCAGCTTTGCTCATTTTTTGATGGAGGATGAGAGCTTCCATGACCTGGTTGCCGCAGGTAAATACAGGGTTCAGGGATGTCATGGGTTCCTGGAAAATCATGGCGATTTCATTACCCCGGAATTCACGCATCTCATTCTCAGGAACTTCAGTTAAGTCAACCAGACCCTTAGATCTGGAATGGTACTTGAGTCTGCCACCGACAATCCTACCGGGTGGATTGGGTATCAAGCGCATAAGGGAAAGAGAGGTAACAGATTTTCCCGAGCCCGACTCGCCCACGACGCCAACTGTGCGACCTTTTTCAAGGCTGAAGGAAACCTTGTCAACTGCTTTTACTGTTCCCTCATCGGTACTGAAAACAGTTTCTAATTCTTCAATTTCGGTGAGCATATTCTCTGACATAATTGGTTCCGTAATTTATTTCTGCCTGCTTAAATCATTTTTTACATGTGGCTGCAAATATAAAAGGAAAGCTGCGTGGAAAAAGGGGGAAGGGGTGTTGAAATATTAATGGGATTAACGAAACTGGCACTCTCAATTCTCGTATTCATCAGTCGCCAGCCCCCAAAAGGGGTAAATATTGATAAAATGATACCGTAAAAAAATTTATTATATATAAAGAATATTATATATAATTGGTAATTAGACATTCCATTTTATTTATTATGACTGAATATCAGCAATATGTTTGTTAACTGGGGATTGACAAACTATCTTTAGTACCCTAGGAAAATATTTTGGAGGTTTATAAAAACGTTCGGTCAATTGAATTGGCAAGACCTCAGGCATAAGTTCATAGATGGAATGGAGGAAGCATGGCACAGCGCAAGATTCTTCTGAGTAATGAATTAAACCGGACCAGCGAAGCAGATGATACTGTGGAAAAATTCCACGCTTCAGAATGCTATGCGCTGTTAGGTGAGATTGGATTTCTGAGTGAGGAGAAGGTGGCCTTGATGTTAGATCAGGGTAAAATCTCTGATCGCCGGAATCGTATGCTTGAGGCACTTCAAAAAATAACCTATGCAAAAATTGCCACCCTTGAAGGCAATTATGCATTCGCCATCGAACTGTATGAACAGGTTGCAGAGAAGATCAGCGTACTCAATCAGGGTTCTCAGCAGGAAGGTGCTCTCGCTTATTTTTATTATGAATATGGTGGTTTTTTCCGACAGTTAGGTGATATAAATGCTGCCTTTCGATATCTGGAAAAGGCACGCAATATCACTTCTTCAAATAAGATGAAGCAGATGATAGCCTATCAGCACCTCATTTTGGATGCTGATTTAGACAAGAATTTCACTCTTAAGAAGTGGCTGCAGTGTATTGCTTATTTCAACAAATACGAGATGACAGTCATGGAGTCTCAAGCTCATTATGGATTATCTCTGCAGCTGATTAATCAGGAAAACATGGCTGATGCCAGCACTCACCTTGATAAAGCGCATGAAATGGCGGCACTCCACGGTTTTCAGCATATTCATTGGAGCATTGATTATACCAGAGGATGCCTTCTGGTTAGTCAAAATCGTAGTACCGAAGCGGTGAGATATTACCAGGATTTACTCAAAAAAGTGAGCAATGCATATTTTACTGCCAAAATTCAGTCGAAAGTTGCAGAATTACTTCACATCTTGGGAGATACAGATAAAGCCCTGGAAGCAGCCATAAGCAGTATGGAAATAAGCCAGCAATTCTCAATTGCATCCGAACTAGCGGGTGCCTGCCTTCTGCTGGGGAAAATCTATCATCGTGAAGCAACTGACATCACCAAAGCATATTTCTACTACCAACAGGCCTTTGGATCCATCATGGCCTTGACGAAAAGGGGCATCCCAGTCAATGAGGAGCGCCGTAGGGTTATCAATAAGTATGTGATCTTTCTGGAAGAGCACTTCCCGGGGGAGATGACTGAATCTGCAAACGAAGATCTATTCGCATTTTCAAAAGACTTGAATTGGGTCAGAATTAAGGATCTCTTTCACTACAATTTATTTATATATCATTATCTGAATACAGGTGTGGGCAATAAAACGCTTGAGGCACTGGATTTTCCAGCTTCTTCATTTTATTCAGCTACAGAACGACTCAGGAGCCGAGGGATCACCTTTCCTAATTTTCGCAAGAGTGATGTGGATATTCCAGCGGACAATTACGTGGAAGGCTTGCAGCAATATGCCAGATTACACCGGGATAAGACCTGGGTCGAAATAAATGACTGTTTTGAAAAAGATATGCTCAAATATCATTACAAATTGAATAATTATAACAAGAAACACCTGGCAAAAAATCTTGAATTGGCTTATTCCGGAATCGTGAATCGCACAAAATATCTTACTGCTGGAGACAAATAGTCTCAAAACCATGTTAGTGGGCTGGTTCAGGCTCCATATCGCAATGAGGCGATGGAGCAAAGCATGGGGGTGTAAGTCGTCAAAGTAATTCGGACAAGATCGCTTAAAAAATAAGAGACACTTTCCGGGCCTCCAACATATTAAGCAAACACCTCATGGTGCTGCGATTTCATGTTAATACGCTTCCTCATCTGAAGCGTTTTTTGT
>JABIFX010000172.1 GCA_018650445.1 Fidelibacterota bacterium | reverse complement strand
TTTGGAGTGGAGGATCCAATAACTGACATAACTGTCACACCAAAACCAAAACTGGCAATGATCATTAGGCTGGTGATGACTAGAAAGCTTCTACGCATATTTCCCTCCACATGCATGTGGTTTATATTCGTTAAATATAATCATAGTACCGAACAATAATGTTGATTCTTGTCACAGTCCGATTCCATCACTAAACAAGTTGAAAAATAATGTCCTCAAGGGGCGATACAAACTTTATTTGCCTGAGTATATCCTGTAACAAAATTGTTAGTGATCGTGGTTTTTGCCCTACTTACCATGACATTTCTTGTATTTAAGTCCCGATCCACATGGGCAGGGATCATTTCTACCGACTTTTTCATCAACACTAATGGGTTTTTGCTTCTGAGGTGGTCCGGGCTGTGAAGGATTCGGATTTCCAGGTTCACCAGTTTGTGGTAAAGCATTCAGGAAACCCATATTCGAAGACTCCGCGTGGTTGGAGGACAAATTTCTGGCCTTCCGCATTCTGTTTTCGCCTTCGTCTACGATGCGGGCGTGGAAAAAGAGTTTGAGAACTTCTCGATCAATAAGGTCGAGCATCTTTACAAATAGCTGATAGCCTTCTTTTTTATACTCAATCAGAGGATCCTTCTGACCTACGGCACGAAGATTTATACCTTCCTTCATCTGATCCATCTCGTAGAGATGTTCACGCCACTTCTCGTCTACAACCCTCAAATATACAAACTGTTGAAGTCGTTTAAAATTTTCTGTGCTGCCAGTTATTTCAGCTTTCGTTTCGTATGAATCCCTGAGTAGCTGGCTGACCATATCCCGCAATTTATCTAGATCAAGATCTGCTGGAGGGGTGTCAGGTATCTGGACCATGGCAGTAGATCCGAGGTCAGCTTGCAAGCCACTCCAGTCCCACAACTCTGTATCACTTTCAAGGCCACTATATTTTTCAACAACAGAATCAACATAGTTCTCGATGACCTCACTGTATTCTTCTTTGAGATCCAGGCCATCCAGTGCAGCCTGTCGACGGTCATAGATGACTTCGCGCTGCTGATTCATGACATTATCATATTCAAGCAGATGCTTACGAATGCTGTAGTTCCGGGCTTCGACCTTTTTCTGGGCCCGTTCCACAGCCTTTGTCACCATACCGGCTTCAATAACTTCACCTTCTTGCAAGCCAAGACGATCCATGACACTGGCAACTCGATCCGAGCTAAAAAGACGCATCAAATCATCTTCGAGACTCAGGTAGAAACGTGAAGCACCGGGATCTCCCTGTCTTCCAGATCGACCTCTCAACTGGAGATCAATTCGACGAGACTCGTGACGTTCCGTACCTAATATCTTGAGACCACCCAGTTCCTTAACTTCAGGACCCAGCTTGATATCGGTTCCACGTCCAGCCATGTTGGTAGCGATGGTGACAGCATGTACCTGTCCTGCCCTGGCTACAACTTCAGCCTCACGACCATGTTGCTTCGCATTCAATACGTTATGTGGAATTTTAAGTCTTTTTAGCATTCGTGAGAGTGTCTCAGACACCTCAACTGTAATAGTACCAACCAGAACGGGTTGACCCGATTTATGGGAAGCGATGATCTCTTCTATAACTGCATTAAATTTTTCTCTACGCGTTTTGTAAATTTGATCATTTTCATCAGCTCTTACAATTGAACGATGTGTAGGTACTTCAACCACACCCAATTTGTAGATACTCAAGAACTCTTCTGCTTCAGTAACAGCAGTACCAGTCATACCAGAAAGTTTTTTATAAAGCCGAAAATAATTCTGCAGAGTAATGGTCGCAAGCGTCTGGCTTTCTTTCTCAATACGAACTTTTTCTTTAGCTTCCAGAGCCTGATGCAGACCATCACTATAGCGACGACCATGCATGATTCGACCGGTAAACTCATCAACGATCATGACTTTACCTTCTTGTACTACATAATCGACATCTTTTTCAAAAATTGAATAAGCCTTCAGAAGCTGACTCAAATTGTGGATCGTATCAGATCGCTCGCCATGGAGGGCATATAATTTCTCTTTGCTCTCATTCAATTCCTGAACCGAAAGTGCTTCATCGCTTTCCAGATCATTCAGGAGCGTGGGTAAGTCAGGTATAACAAATCTATCCGGGTCATTGGGTGATAAGGCTTCACGTCCTTTGTCAGTGAGGTCCACGCTGTTCTGTTTCTCTTCGATGACAAAGTATAGTTCTTCATCTATCTCGGGCATGCGTTTATCACGGAGATAGTCGTTCTCGATACGCTGCTCAAGCTTCTTGATGCCTTGTTCCTGGTATAGCTTCTGTAGACGACGATGTTTGGGACTCCCCCGTCGCGCCTGAAGAATCATTTCTCCTGCTTCGTACTCACGCTCGGGATCCTTGAGTGCTTCTTCGGCTTTTGCAAGAATGGAGTTAACCAGAGTGGTCTGGCGACGCATGAGTGTATCAACCAGAGGTCGTAAATCTGTATAACGTTGAGCAATCTCTGACTCTACAGTTCCGGAAATAATCAGAGGCGTTCGAGCCTCATCAATCAGAACACTATCAACTTCATCAACAATGGAATAATAATGTCCTCGTTGGACCTGATCCTGCTTATTGATGGACATATTATCCCTGAGGTAATCAAATCCAAACTCACTGTTGATACCATAGGTCACATCACAATTGTACATTTCCTGACGTGTCGGAGGATCCATCTGATTCAGGATCACACCCACTGAGAGACCCACGTATTTCAATAGAGCGCCCATCCATTGCGAATCTCGTTCGGCGAGATAATCATTCACCGTGATGATATGCACACCCTTCCCAACCAAAGCATTGAGATAGATAGGCATGGTAGCAACCAGGGTTTTTCCCTCACCTGTCTTCATTTCAGAAATTTTACCTTCATGGAGGACCACGGCGCCCATGAGCTGCACGTCATAAGGAACCATGTCCCAGGTCATTTCCTGACCGGTAACTTTGATAGGTTGCCCCATGAGGAGAGCCGCACCCTTTTTGACTACAGCGAAAGCTTCGGGTAGAAGTTCGGCAAGAATATCTTGCTCGAGGTCATAGATGGCCTCTTTAATAGATTTGAGATCTTTGCCTTCATCTACAAGTCGGGATTCGAGTTCTGAAGTCTCCCCACTGATCCGAGTTTTGAAGGCTTCAGTTTTTGAGATCAAGGTTTCCTGGGTGGCGTCAGAAAGGGCTTCGAATTGTTCATTGATCTGTGCGACAAATGGAATCAGCTGTTTGGTCTCACGATCCGTGCTGGTTCCAAATATTTTGGTAATAAGTTTACTAATCATGGCGCTAAAATAACTTCCTCGGAGGGTTTGTGAAGTGCTTTATTGCTAGTCTGACATCGAATATCCACCATCTTCTTTGACAACACTATCGGCTGTCTGCTTACATGCCCTTGTTGCACCTCATATATGTTTTCCATTGCCATTATATTGAGTTTAATTAGCTTTGTTCCATCGTTTTACAGCAATTCTAGGGGCAAAAGTGACATTTCGTCAGACTGTTCATTATAGATTCTTTCAAGAAGCCCCCAAAGCTTCAATATGGACTCGAAAGCTATCCACTTTCATATTGGCTCTGTTTTTCATTTTCAGTACTGTACACGCGAATGACCCACCTGTCAGATTCAACCACCTCACTGTAAAAGATGGACTCTCGATTAACTCTGTATACAGCATACTCGAGGATAGCCAGGGTTTTATGTGGTTTGGGACCCGCTTTGGACTCAATCGGTATGATGGTTCCGAATTCAAAGCCTTTCTGTATGACCCCCTAGATGACAAATCAGTACCTGGATACTGGATCTCAGCACTCTGTGAAGATGCTGACAGCATCATGTGGGTTGGAAGTGGAATGGGTGGTTTCAGCCGTTATGATCGTAATCTCGAAACCTTTGAAACCTTCATGCATGACCCTGGTAACCCTAACTCTCTGGTGAGTAACAACGTCACCTGCCTGTTCTCCGATTCCAGAGGTGCGCTTTGGGTTGGCACAGAAGATGGACTGAGCCATTATGTTCCCTCGACCGGAGAGTTCACCAATTTCCATCACGATCCCAAGAATGACGAATCCCTGGCTCAGGATCGCATTATGAGCCTGGCAGAAACACCGGGTGGTTGGCTTTGGGTGGGTACCGAGAATGGGGCAGCGTCAGTTATTGTATTAGATGATTTTAGTATATTTCAAAAAGTCCTGGTACGTCCATCGACCTCAATAAGTATTACCGCCCTGCTTGCAGATTCGACGGAGAAATGTCTCTGGATAGGTCGATTCGGCCTGGGTCTCTTTCGCTGGGACTACAATGATAAATTTGATTATTTCAAGGACGGTGTCGAACCGATAACCCCTGTGGACGGCATCCATTCAATAAGCAAAGCTAAGAATGGGACACTCTGGCTTGGATCCCCAGGTGGCTTGGCAAATTATGATCACGAGCATAACAAGTTCACAAACTTTTATCATGATAGCAATGATCCCAGTTCTTTAGGAGACAATCTAATCTATTCAACCCTGGTGGATCGACAGGGCATACTCTGGGTGGGGACCTCTGCAGCAGGAGCAAATTATTATGACTCCAGATTGATCCGATTCCCACTCAGGCAGAGTGATGCAGACAA
>JABIFX010000026.1 GCA_018650445.1 Fidelibacterota bacterium | reverse complement strand
GAGACCATCGAGCAGGATGGGATAAGCTCTCTCCACACCATGATCGAGGGGCTGTTCAACAAAGACAGACTCAGGCAGGTGATCCGTCACTTCGTCTATTTCCCCGATGTATCTAAAGAAGAGATGAAAGTAGTCTGCCGATATCCCCAGTTCTACGCTGCTGTCAAGTTGTTCAATAACATCAAGCGCAATCTGAAACCCTTAGGTGATGGAAAGGGAGGTACCTACTTCGGGGCCACAGGAAGTGGTAAGAGCTTCACCATGTTATTCCTCACCCGCATGCTCATGCGCAGTCTGGACTTCTCCAGTCCCACTATCATCCTCATCACAGACCGCACCGATCTGGACGATCAGCTCTCAGGACAGTTCACCAACGCCAAAGAATTCATCGGTGACGACACGGTAGTCAGTGTGGAAAGCCGATCCAACCTTCGAGAGCTACTCAAAGACCGCAACAGCGGGGGTGTCTTCCTCACCACTGTCCATAAATTTACAGAGGATACAAAACTGCTCAGTAAGCGGACGAACATTATTTGTATCTCTGATGAGGCGCATCGTAGCCAGGTCAACCTGGATCAGAAGATACGCATCACTGAGAAGGGCGTAAAACGGTCCTATGGTTTCGCCAAACATCTTCATGACTCATTGCCCAATGCCACCTATGTAGGGTTTACTGGTACACCCATCGATGCGACCCTGGATGTATTCGGAGAAGTAATCGATGCCTACACCATGACGGAATCGGTGAAGGATGAGATAACGGTGAGGATCGTATATGAAGGCCGGGCAGCTAAGGTCCTCCTGGATAACGACAAGTTAAACGAGATCGAAGATTACTACGACCGTGTTGCAGAAGAAGGGGCTAGCGAGTATCAGATCGAGGAGAGCAAGAAGACCAACGCAAAGATGCAAGCCATCCTGGGTGACCCTGACCGTCTAAAGGCTATCGCTGCTGATTTTGTAAAGCATTACGAACGACGACTGGAGGAAGGCTCTACGGTAAAGGGGAAGGCCATGTTTGTGTGTAGCAAGCGTGAGATCGCCTATGCCTTTTGGCAAGAGTTAATCCTTCTCCGTCCGGAATGGAATGAAGTTCTGGCTTGTGAAGCTGGTGCTAAACTGACACCCCAGGAAAAGAAGATGATCAAACCCATGGAGCGGGTGAAGATGATCATGACCCGGGGAAAGGATGACCCGAAAGAGCTCTACGATCTATTGGGCAGTAAGGATTACCGTAAGGAACTGGACAGGCAATTCAAAAACCCAAAATCAAATTTCAAGATAGCCATTCTGGTGGACATGTGGTTGACTGGATTTGATGTTCCCTTTCTCGATACCATGTACATCGACAAGCCGGTGCAACGTCATAGCTTGATCCAGACCATCTCCCGTGTAAACCGTCGCTTTAAAGGCAAAGATAAAGGCCTGATTGTCGATTATATCGGCATTAAAACGCAAATGAATTTGGCTTTGGCTAAATACACACAGACGGACACACAGAATATAGAAGAGATTCAGCAATCCATCATTGTGGTCCGCGACCATCTGGATCTCTTAAATCAGATGTTTTATAAGTTTGATGATAAGCCCTACTTCAATGGATCACCAGTAGAACAGTTGGACTGCCTCAACCTGGGCTCTGAGTTTGTGCAAGTGACTGAGAAGATCGAGATTCGGTTTATGAGTCTTGTCAAACGTCTTAAAGCGGCCTATGACATTTGCAGTGGTTCGGACGAGCTAGATCAAAGGGAGCGAGACAGGATTCATTTCTACCTCGCCATCCGTTCGATAGTCTTCAAGCTGACCAAAGGGAATGCACCCGATGCGACCCAGATGAATGCCAAGGTGCGAGAGATGATTGCTGAGGCACTCCGAGCTGATGGAGTAGAGGACATATTTAAACTAGGTGACAAGGAAGTCAGTGCATCCGATATCTTTGATGATGATTACTTGGCGAAAATTGAAAAGATCAAGCTACCCAATACAAAAGTGAAATTACTGCAGCAGTTGTTGGCCAGAGCCATTGAAGATTTCAGGAAAGTAAACAAGACCAAGAGTATCGATTTTAGTAAAAAAT
This sequence comes from Fidelibacterota bacterium, assembly GCA_018650445.1. Classification (GTDB taxonomy): domain Bacteria; phylum Fidelibacterota; class UBA8477; order UBA8477; family JABMPR01; genus JABMPR01. The sequence continues at coordinate 424 of JABIFX010000026.1, read as the reverse complement.
TTAAAGCACTTATCGATGTCTACAATGAACGCAAGGAGGCCGATGTATTGCGCAGTGAGGTCCTTGAGGATTTCACAGATGAGATCATTGACTTGCTCAAGTCATTAAAAAAAGAGAAAGATTCTTTTGCGGAGTTGGGGATCGATTTGGAAGAGAAGGCATTCTACGATATTCTCTTAGACCTGACAGTTAAATATGATTTTGCCTACCCAGAGGATAAGCTTGTTATCCTGTCAAGAGCTGTGAAGGCTGTTGTAGACGACAAGGCCAAGTACACTGATTGGAACTACAAGGAAGACATCAAAGCGGAGCTGAAGGTGGACCTCATTATGCTCCTGGCAGATTACGATTATCCACCTATCGACCGTGATGAGGTGTATCAGGAGATCTTTGAGCAGGCCGAAAACTTTAAGAAGTACCAGTC
>JABIFX010000027.1 GCA_018650445.1 Fidelibacterota bacterium | reverse complement strand
ATGCTTGTCATACCCCTGAGAATTGGGACATAGCACAGACATACCGAAGACATGAACAAACCCTATTTCCACTGTTTGCCGGTCATCAGTCTCAAGATTGTTATTTATGCCATACTTCACCCCGAATGATGCCTCCCCTGGAATGTCAAGCGTGTCATCAAGTTGATTTTATTCCCGATTTAGGTGCACATAGTGGATTAACTGAAAACGCGGATTGCTCTACCTGTCATGCCCCTACACGTTGGGATCAGATTCTGGCTATCAACCACGATGCCTTTTTTCCTATCTACAGTGGTGAGCACAGAGGGGAATGGAATTCTTGTTCTACATGTCACACACAACCAAGTGACTATCAGACGTTTACCTGTTTTGGCTCAGGTTGTCATTCTGTTTCGGGTATGAACTCTGAGCATTGTGAAGATGGCAGTTGTGAAAGCTGCGATGGGCTCAACTACCCACGGACGGGTGTAGAGTCTGATGACTGCTATTTTTGTCATCCTCAAGGTAATGAAAGGAAATGTGGGGACTAATGAATCTATATCTTCTTGGTAATCGTATGAAAGTTAGAAATAATCCTCTCGCAAAGTTCGTAGATCAATGTACTGAGTTTGTCGAAGTGAACGCAAAGCGTTTTTTCAGCAAAGGTACCTCTCCCACAAATTCATCGATTATGAGAATGGTTGCCATTCTTCTTATGGCTATGGGAATTGCTAGTGGACAGGCAATCATTTCAGGATCAATCACTTATGTAAGTAAGGATAATGCTTACATAGATCTAGGGAAAAAAGTGGGAGTAGCTTCTGGGGATAGCATTACGGTGGTTCGGGATGGTGTTGAACTGGGTCTCGCAATAATCACTCAAGCGAGTGGATCATCTTCGGCACTTAAAGCACTTGAGCCTGTTGAGATACCCTGGATAATTGGAGATGGTGTTAAAGTAACTGTCCAAGGTTTGCCTGAAGAGCCCCAACCAACGATCAGATTAATCGATACTGCACAAACACCAGAATCAGTAAAACATGTTTTCCTAGATAGTAGTGCCTATGTAGCCAGATCCAGAAGTGGCCGTACCCTGGAAAGTGATAGATTTAAACCCAGTTTCAGTGGGTATGTATCAAGTCGTCTAGATGATCGAGGTGGTGATCCCAATAGCGTCCGCCGGACAACTGGATCAGTATTTGGCCAATTCAAGGTTCTGGATCTAGGCATCAGACACTTGGATGCATCAGTGAGCTTAAGAAGTAGTCAAGCCTCTACGGACACCAGTTTTGACGCTCAGTTGTACTCTCTGATGCTTACTTACAACCGACCCGAGAAAGCACTCACTTATCGTTTAGGGCGCATGTACCACCCCCAGTTCTCCATGTTGGGTACGGTTGATGGTTTAGGTTTAACATGGCGATCTACACAACGCACTATCGCACTTATGGGTGGCCGAGAAGCTCCAATATTCACCCATGATAATCGTCCCCAACGAAATAAATATGGGGTGCTGGATGAGGAACATTTCAAGCGTGGAAGCCTACAGGTTGGTAGTATCACTGAACAGGAAAATGGTGAATTGGCCAGAAGCTATTTATTACTGGGGTCAACATATAGAGTGAATAGTGGTCTTAGGCTACGCGCCTATAGTGAGGTTGACCTTGATCTGAGAGACCAATCAGCCACACAATCATTCATGGCATTGACTCGTTTCCGTGCCTCCCTGAATTGGCGACCCTGGCGTTCCGTGGTTAGCAGCTTGCGGTACAGTTACCGCGAGAATGTGATTGACCTGTTGGATACCACGGCTACTGAATTTGACCGATCTTCCAGACACGCTCTGAATTCTAACCTGAGCTGGATGACCAAGGCTAGTTTAACCATTTCCGGACAGGTTTCTTATCGTACAGATGGTATTGGAAACGATATCCAGATCTATGGACTGACCTTGCGGAAACGCTCTTTCACTAAACAAGAATTTAGTCTTTCAACTGGCAGTATGCTCATGCTTTCGTATCTGAGCGAGGGTGGTCGGTTTTATGGGTCACTTGGTAAACGATTCAATAACTGGCTGGATGTGGATGTTTATGATGAGGTGTTCTTTTACCGTATCTTAGGTGAAAGTGACTTTCGAATCCGCCACCTTCCGGAAATATCTTTAGCTGCCAAAGTGCCGGGGCTGAATCGGTTGAGATTGAGGACTCGGTTTGAGCAGGAGGATGGGGAGCTTTTTTATCGGGTTGGGTTGAGTGCTAGTCGGCAGTTTTGAGGTTGGGGGTTCACCTTTTTTGATCCGCAGATTTCGCAGATTGGATGCGGGGTTAGGTGCTATAAACCTGTTTTCAGGGAGTGAAACGAGCCAAACAGGTTTATAAGGTTGGCGACAAGCGAACTGGTCTTTGGTAGGTGTGTAACGATTGAAGAGTCTTGACCCTTAAACGAGCATTGTGGTACACTGAGCAGATCCTTCGCATTCGCTCTAGGATGACTATTGGGGGTGGTGTTAGTTCTCGGGCCAGTTGGGGGGATTGCCGATATCGTCGGGAAGGGGTTCATCTTCGTTGGCCAAAAGAACAACTACGGTAACAATTGCTACCATTCCCACACTGCCCAGGAATATTCGATTTTCAGGCATTTTAGCCCAATGTAGCATTTTGTCAAACCCGCTCTTTTTTAACAACTCAGGATCAGACATTTGTGCATCAGATTCTTTAGAATCCCCACTTAGGAGGTTCCCTGTTGAAGTTGTATCACTAGATGAAACCATCCCACTGTCACTCACCAGGCTATCATATTCAAGTGTAAGTGAATCAGGGACAACAGGTTGGATATCCTGAGCCCAGACCGTTGATAAAAGCAAACCGAAATATATTAGAATTCTCATCGGACCATCACCATCTTTCTCGTTGACTGATAAGGTTGACCAGGACCTACTGGAGCGATGGTCAAACGATAGAGGTAAATGCCTGAGCTAACAGGTTTTAAATTTTTATTCAAACCGTTCCAGGTAATAGAATAAAATCCCATGTCATGAACCTCATTTACCAGCGTTTGCACTAAGCGACCTCGGATGTCATAAATGTCCAGATGAACTCTGGCTGGATTCCTCAGGCTATATTCAATATTGGTCCCCCCATTGAATGGGTTGGGATAATTTGCAGATAGCATGTTGCTCTCTGGTAAAGCACTCAAGAGATCTTGAACTTTCGCGTATACTTGACTTGCCGGACCATTAACGATCTCATAGCGTCTGGCAAATTCAGACTGCATATTTAGTCCTGTAATTGCATATTCACCACCTAGTTCAACCCAGGTACGTTGCTGAATGTCAACTAGAATATTCACATGATCTGCTGGTAGATCACCCATTAATTTAAACTTCACATCAACAGCTCTAGCATCCTGTCCCACAGCGAGTTCGATAGACCATGCTTCTGTTTTGTTGTCGGCATATCTAATGTCTGCTGCATAAGTGTGAATGCGTGGATCAATATCAGGATTATTGATATGTACACTGAGGTAATCATCCCAAGCTGGTGGTTCTGCCTGGTCAAATGCATCTCGAGTTTTCAAAGCTGCTGCTGATCGGCCAATCCAATTCATTTGATCAGATAGCTGACCATTATCAGCACTTATCTGTAGACGCCACCCTGCTTCATTGTTAATAGTCTTGGCTAAAGCTGATGTCTCAGTCTGAGGGTGCAGCGTCAATACTGCTAAAGTGTCAGCCCAATTATAGAGCGCATAGGCTGCCCAGGGTTTTAAGGTATCTCCTGGAGAATTCCAGCCCTCGCCCCCAAAATCACCATAGGTGTAAGGTCCACTGAATTGAAAGGAATCAATGGGTGTGGTAATTGGAAAATTATAGGGCGAACTGAATAAATTCCAGCCTGGTTGCATTTGTAGATCCACTCCAGTTAAATCAACTGATCTTCCGTCACCCAGCTCCAGGTCAACTGAATGTTCCTGGCGATGCTGAAACCAATAACCGTGACCAACTAGGATACTGTCAGGTGTCTCCCAGGATTCACCGTTCCAATCATAGAGACGCCAGGATTGTTCACCTGGGTTCTCACCGAGTGGAATTTCAAACAAGTTCTGGAGATCGGTTTGGTTCAGATTGGTGGGGATTGAGGTCAAACGCCACTTGCTCGCAGGTACTCCAGATGGAAAGGCGCTCGACAAAGTGGTTGACATACTATAGTCACCAGCCATGATCTCAACTGGAATAGATCGCGTATCAATAATAACTGTATTCCCCTGACTATCAACAGCTTCTGCATAGTAGCTCAAGCCTGTCTCACTCACTGAAGTAGCAGGAATTTCGGCACTCCAAATCTGAGCTCGGGACACTCTTTCCATAGCGACAGAGTCTGTGATACTACTTCCACCCACCTGATAGAAGAGCCAGGCTGTAAGGGGTGAGTAGTAATTTGGGAACTCAATTTCAAGAGTGATAGACTCACCAGAAACTGGTGGATTATCTTCAAAATCAGTGGAAGTCACTTCAGTCATGGCATTCACCACAATGCTTACTGTATCCCACAATGAGTAGAGCTGACTATCAAAGACGCGTAGTCTCATCTGCAATTCTGTATCTTCAGTCACTTCAGGTAAACTCAAGGTGACAATAGCAGAATCCCCATTCGTAAACTCCACGGTCTGTATGCTTGACCATTCAAAGAATAGATCATCACCATCAATATCAGATGAGGCTGAACCATCGAGATGAATTATAGCTCCGGATAGATGGTCCTGATCGGGACCAGCATCTGCTAGAGGTGTATCATTTACATTTTGGATCAATAAGCTTAAACTCGTGGTATCAGCGGCCTCAAACGGATCCGTAGCGATCAATGATATGATATACTCCCCTACATCACTATTACCAGGAGTCCCGGATAACAGTTTGGGTTCAATAAAGTTTAACCATTCCGGCAGTATGGGAACCGTGTAGCTCAAACTATCACCATCGATATCAATTGCCTGCAACTCATACTCATACTGTGTATCCTCCAATGAGGTATCCAGTGCAGCGCTGACAAATTGAGGAGCATCATTTACATTTTGTACCTGAAGTTGCAATTCCAAAGTGTCAACTGCCAGTTGAGGGTCGGTAGCAAACAGTGTTATCTGATAACCACCTACATCAGAATTACCAGGCGTACCTGTTAGCAGGTCAGGAGCGCTAAATTCGAGCCAGGCAGGGTAACCCTCAGCTAAATAGCTTAAAGTATCTCCATCTGGGTCTGTGGCGCTCAGGAGGTATTCGTATGGCATATCCTGCAAAACGGTATCCTGATTGCTGCTGATAAACTGTGGAGGATCATTCACATTGCCGACTGTAATGTTGAATGCCTGAGTTGTAGCAGGACCGGCAGAACCATCTGTAACAGCCACTTCTACAGCATGGATACCCACATGTTCATCTGTGGGCATACCGCTTAATAGATCAATTGAATTAAACGAGAGCCAATCGGGCATGATAATCACGCTATAGGTCAATGGATCTTCATCAATATCATTGGCAGTTAATTGATACTGATAATTGTCATTCTGTTCAATCTCAAGTACAGGTATGCTGGTAAAGACTGGAAGATCATTCACATTCTCAATTATAAGATGCATGTCAAGTGTGTCCATCAGCCCACCCAGGTCAGAGACTATCAATTCAATATTAATTTCTCCAACATCTGCATTCGAAGGTGTTCCTGAGAGTAAGTCTTCCGAGTTAAAACTCAGCCATTCAGGCAACTCAGTCACACTAAAGCTCAAAGTTTCTTCATCTATATCACTTGCAGCAAGCGTGTATTCGTAGTATTGATCCTGGACTGCTGTATCCTGATGAGCACTGGCAAATATTGGTGCATCGTTCACATTCTCAACTGTAACAGCAAAGACCTGCCAGATTAGAGAGTCCATCTCTGTTGTATCCGTAACTGTCAAGCGAACCTGATGATTACCAACATGTTCATTTCCAGGAACACCGGAAATTTGATTGATGCCATCAAAACTCAGCCATGTAGGTAATTCAATTATAGAATATATGAGAGAATCCTCATCTATATCCATCGCTAACATTTGATATTGGTAGAAAGCGTCCTGCAATACTTCAGTTTGAGGATCACTTGTAAACACCGGTAAATCATTGACAGCGGTAACCTCAAGGATAACCGTAGCCGTATCAGAGAATAAGTCACCATCAAACGCTACATATTTCAAAGAGTCTAAGCCGTTATAATTGAGTTGTGGGCTATATAACTGATCAGTAAATGAACCATGCAGTGGTGTCATTGTCAGTATATAATTCAGCTCATCAAGCTCAATGTCAGAGCCAGAAAATGTGATCGTTAGGCTGCTGTCTTCAGATATTGTCAGGTCTTGAGAGTCGGCAACGGGTGCATCATTTATGGGCAGGACGTTAAACTGGATACTCTGATAGGCATTTAATGCAGGGTTATCAATCCGTTGCAATTCCAGGTCCAGGGTCTCTGATCCAAACCAGTTCTCATGGGGAGTTAAAACGCTTAATTGATGGTTGTCATTGATGGAAACCTGGAGGCTTTCACCACTTGACACATACCAGTTAACTTCCTCTGGTTCAGGGAATTGCAGATAGTCATTTAATGATATTAGCGGGAAATTATCACCTTCGTTAATCTCCTGATCTGAAATGGTCAGAAAGCTGGGAGAAGTTTGGGGCAAGACCGTGAAATAGACCAGGGTTGAATCCCGGTATTCATTAGATGTATTCGCATCCTGGGCAAATATTTTTATGACTTCTGTACCGGTCCACTCCGGATAGGCGTGGGCGGGCAAAAGGGTTGATTCAGTTAAAAACTCTAAATTTAAATTTTGGGCAGTGAGTAATTCAGGATCATCTGGTGCTCCAATAACTGCATTACTCAGGAAGGTGTAGCTCTGATGAATGATCAAGGTATCCTGACGTTGGGCATCATAAATCCTGAACTCCAGATCTTCACCATTTGTGTGACCATAGATGGTCAGAAAGTATAATGAGTTTTCACCGACAACAACCGGTTGAGCCACACCACGACAATCATCACCAGAAAATACTGCCAGGATATTCTCAGTGGAAACGGAGGGGACACTGCGCAATGTGATCAGGGATGTGAGCGACATATTGTGTTCAAAAGCTGTTGGTGTTACGGTCCAATTGGGGCTAGGAACCGGGGCTAGGGCAGTAGCATATGAGTATGACCAGGTGACCTGGTCTCCATCCTGCTCCTGAAGATATTGCGATAGGTCTAATGCTAGAAACTCTCCACCAATACCGATGGTGTCGTTTGGAATGCTGGATATTTCTGGAGCATGATCTATTGGAATGACCGTAAAAGTTGCGGAATCACTGGAGAAGAGTTCATTTGCAGTTACATCAGTCGCAGTAAAGACAAGGGTTTCATCCCCTACCCACTGGTCATCATTTACTAAAATGGTAACTGTTAGATCTGGATTGATAAGCGTTACCAGATTCGTTTCACCAGTGATAGACCATGAGAGGTCATCGTTATCAAGTTCTGTCACATAATCATTTAGGTCAAGTATGTTAAAACTGCCCCCCAGCTCGATCATCTGGTCAGGTATTCCACTCACTAGAGGCGTATGATCTTCCATAATGGTAAAAGAAACCAGACTGGAATCAGCAAATATGTTATCAGTTCCCAGATCTGTGGCAGTAAACCAGACGTTTTCAGTGCCAGACCAGGTGGGATCCATGCTGGATATTTCGACTTCATCCTCAGAATTGATCATAAGCTGGATAAAGCCAGCCGTCATGGTATATGGATCTTCCGGGGTTCCGATTGAAGTGGAAGGTTCAAACACAAGATTTTCAAGAATGGGCATATCCAGAGCAATAGAGCCATCATAAAGTCGAAAGCTAAGCGCTTCCCCACTCTCATTTGCATAAATAGTCAGAAAAAATAACCACTCATCACCAAAGGCAACTGGATTAGCAACTCCCCGACATTCTTCACCAACAAAAGCAGCTAAGGAATAATCATTCTGCGCCAGGGCTAGACCACGACTGGTAATGGATGCCGTGAGGGTCATGTCTGATTCATAATCTGCTGCATTAACAACCCAGGTGGGAACAGGGTCCATTGTGAGGGGTGTATCGAAGTGGTAGGTCCACTGGATGGTATGTCCATCAATTTCAGTCAAATAGTCATTTAAAATAATATCCGAAAAAGCGCCACCATTGCCAATGAGTTGGTCGGGGATATCACTCACCTCAGGTGCATGGTCGATTGGTAGAATCGTGAATATGGCTGTATCAGAACTAGAGAACTGGTTGATACTCACATCAGTTGTGATAAAAATTATTGATTCAGCACCGGTCCAATCAGCAACTACCGGGTTAATACTAACCACATTATCACCATCAATACTGACGGTCAGGTCTGTGTTACCTGTGACTGACCAATTTACATCATCTCCATCAACCTCGGTTAGATAATCATCTAGGTCAAAAGTATTAAATGAGCTGCCAGTCTCAACCGTTTGATCAGCTATACCAGCAACCAGCGGTGTATGATCGGGAAGAATGGTAAAACTGGTACTCACTGAATCATTATATGAATTAAGGGTACCCATATCCTGAGCAAAGAATTGGATAATTTCAGTACCGGTCCAGGTGGGGTCTACGACTGTTAAACCTGCCTGGTTATTTGAATTAATTTGAGCAATAATATAGCCTGCATTTAATTCAACAGGGGTTTCCGGACTACCGATAGCTACGCCAGTTTGAAATGTGATTTGTTCCTGGACTGGCAGATCAAGTTGATGGCTGGCATCATAGAGCCTGAGATCCAGGGTCTCATCATCACTATTTGCATATATCGTTAAAAAGAAAGTTAGCTCACCAAGGGCTAAAACAGGGTTGCCCACTGCACGGCATTCACCATTAACAAACGCTGCGAGCTGGTAACTATCATTGAGCACTTCAGCTCCACGACTGTTTACAACTGCGGTAAGGCTCATGTTGCTGTTATAATCGGCAGGGTCAAGACTCCAGGTAGGTACTGGATCTGTTGTGGTTGGTGCAGCAAATGCCAGGGTCCAACTGATAGAATCGCCATCTTGTTCAATCAGGTAATTTTCCAGGTCTATTGGAGAAAAAGAACCACCACTTCCCACAGTTTGATCCGGAATACTGGTTATCTCAGGCGGATGGTCAATCGGTAATATGGTGAATAGTACGGTATCTTGTCCAGCAAAGGCAGAGTCAGTAAGGTCCGTAGCGATAAAGAAGAGTGAATCGCTTCCAACCCATTCATTATCAAGAATATTGACGGTTGCCACATTATTTGCATCAATGGACACAGACAGATTGCTTGTATTAATACTACTCCATACGACAGCATCTCCATCTAACTCGGTGAGATAATCATCTAGATCAAAGCTGGTAAATATGTCACCGATCTCAATGATTTGATCAGAGATACCGGTCACAACGGGTGTGTGATCATAAAAGATAATAGCGTTAAGCTGGAAAGGCTCTGTAGGTGTGCCATATTCAGCTCCTGGGATGAAATTGATGGATTCATTTGTTGTAATGATTGTATCCAGATCAGCGATGTAGGCTTTTAGCGTGAGTTCTTCAGTATTGAGGTTGGAATACACGGTTAAGAAAAAGAGTTTGCTCTCCCCCATGGTCACTGGAGAAACGACACCCCGACATTCTTCACCGACGAATGCGCCAAGCATATCATTTGGGTCTGTGCTGGCAACATGATCGATATCAAGCGTAGCTGTCAGATTTGCTGAATTCTGGAAATCAGCCGGGGTCACACTCCACGAAGGAATATCGCGTGATATAATTTGACCAACTAAAGTAAATTGAATGATGAGGATCAGAATTAAAGTTCTTCTATTCACTCTTGTTTTCCCCTATGCTAAATTCATAATAGCTTGATATTTCTCAAAATATTCCACTTAAATAATGTGGACTATTTGGTTTTGAATTTGCCATTTTTGAAGGACCTCACAATATTAGTATCAATGATTCTATTGTAAAGGTTTACATATGATAATTTCTGCCTTTTGTCAGTTACTGCTTATCTGTCGATCTGTTGCCTGCAAGTGAATATTGAGGCCTACTTCGGTATGCTCCCAGTAGGTTTGTCAGGATCACTCAGGGTCCTTTTTCTCTATGGAGACTGGGTCTGCTGAAGCTGGGTGCAATTGGTTTGCTGGGAGCCCCCTCTGCCTTTTAGGCATCTCCCCCAGAGGGGGAGAAATATCTTGCCATTATACGAGTTTTTGCAAAGCAAAAGATTTGGTGGTGGCATAACATTCCCCTCCCTCTGGGAGGGGTGGAACGGCATAGCCGTGACGGGGTGGGTTTGTCCTCAACCCCGCTACCCTGCCTATTTCAGCATCAATATCTTTTTTACTTCGCGGAAGTTGCCAGATTGCATGACGACCAGGTAGATGCCTGAGGTCATGGGTCGACCAGCATCATCCAGACTGTTCCATTCTACAAACCGGTAACCGGCTGTTAGGTCTTTGTCTAACAGGGTGTGTACTTCCTGACCCAGTAGGTTGTAAATGCGGATACTCACGTGTCCGTCTTCTGGTAATCCAAAACCCATAGTTGTTACAGGATTGAAAGGGTTGGGATAGTTCTGACTTAAGCTATAGGTATCAGGAATGAATCCAGCATCACCAATGCCGAGATAGCGAGCACCCCAGATAAAGGGCTCGTCAACATTGCCTATGATCTCATTGGGAACAAAGGCTAATGCCTCTTCAACATAGAGTTCTTCATCAGCATCTGCATTATAGGCTCTAAACATGACCTGATCTGACTCATCTGAACTTCCATAGACTGTCATGAAGACCATATATTGATCCAGAGCTTCAATAAAGACGGGTTGAGCTACACCACGACATTCATCTCCAACAAACGCCCCCACCATATCAAAGGCATCAGCTGAAATAGAATCATGGGTGAACAACAAACCCGTGATATTCATGGTGAACTCATAGTCTTGGGCTCTAACTGCCCAATCAGGAGTACCATCAAGTAACTGAGTAGTGAAATCTGCTTGTGCGACAGGCCTGGCTAGTGGTTGAGCCATAAATGGATAGATCAATTCACCTTCGTTTAGAGATTTTAAGAGATAGCCTAACTGTGGATCTAGATATGTTAGATTACCCAGCCAACCCACACCTTCTACATACTGAGCATAGGCAAATTGGCTCTTAATCAGGTCACCGGTGGCAGCCGGTAAGGTTTCTAAGGCATAATCAACTGGATAACTGACTTGCGGTAGATAGCCGATCCAATTCCAACCACTTTCAATGGCGATGGTATCCAGTTCAGGATCAACCTCATAACCCACAAACATCAAAGTATCATGACTTGCAAGTTTGAGCTGGTACATATTCTCATTGAGCAGAGTATCCAAAGTTCCTACCCAGCCAAAACCATCCACATACATGGAAAAATCAGTTTGGCTTTTAATCAAGTCATTATTGCTAAGCCCCATAAACTGAGTCACACTGTTCAGGGACATATTTTCTTCCACCAGATTCATGGACATCCAGTTCCAACCATCTGAGAATACATGATTGGCGATAATCTTACTGGTTGCTGTAATGGTTTCTGGATTTGTGGGAGTTCCGAATACCGTATTTGCTGAAAAAGTAAAGAACTCCTCAATCCAACCCAATTCACGGCATTCGGAGGCATCCCAAACCCTAAATGTAAGGTCTTCACCACTACTTTCATTACTGTAAACCGTAAGGAATAACTGATAGGGGTGAATGTTTGGCATACCAGCAAGGCCTTCCATATATATGATCTCAGAAACACCTCGTAGCTCCTCACCAACAAACACAGCTATGCGGTCATAGATATCTGAGGATAGAACATCATCTGTTAGCAGGTTAGCTGTAATATTCATGGAGTATTGAAAATCGGTAGCGTCAAGGGTCCATTCTGGTTCATGACACAGTTTACGAATATCCACCACAAGCGCTTCATCGCCCTGGGTACCAGCAGCGTAAATCGTTGTGGAATATTCACCAAAGTTTAATCCTTCAGCCAGGGAAATGGAGACATCCTGGGATGAACCAGGTGTGAGGGTTCCTTCCAGGGGTGAAACCTCCAGCCAGGTAGGTATATCCAAGGGAGCACCACTGGGGATGGCACCTTCGCGCCCACCGATCATCTCCCAACTGCGGTTCGAACCACCACCATTGATCAATTGCCGTGTTGTAGAATATTCTTCATCAACATAGAGCACGATATCCTCAACATTTGTTCCTAGCCATTCGATGGGATTTCGGTTGACGTAGAATTCCCAGATAATGGGTTCCACACGCGTATTGCCATAGATATCCTGGAGATTGTGGATTTCAGCTCGGAAAGTTTGATTCTCAATAAACATATTGGGCACATTGGGTTCAAAAGTGATCACATTACCACCGCAGGTATAGGAATAGTCCATGGAATTACCGTTAACCGTATTGAACAACATGATATCACCGGCACCGGGGTTAATCTCACCACAGGCAATATCCTCATTCAGGGTTACCCGAATCAGATCATCAGGTCCCAGAATACCGTCAATGGGTTCTGGTAGTCCCAGAACTAATGGTGCGGTCCGATCAATCATTCCGCTAACTATTGGAGATGTCCCAGGATGGGCATCACCCGTACACAGTGCTTGTGATCGAATTTCATAAGTGCCATCAATGATGATGTCAGGACTGATAATAAAGGGCATCAATATATAGTCTTCATTAATATCTGCGGCTGCAATTGAAGCAGCTGTAAACCAGTCTCCACCACTGGCAGCAGCTCGATATTGAAGATCAATGCTAAGCATAATGGGTTCTAGTGGCCAATCATAGCCATTCACAGTAACCCAGAGGGTGTCTGAACCGTGAGAACCATCGACCAACCAGCCATCTTCCAGACTGGCAATGTTTGATTCTGAACAGGGTTCTTGAAAGTGAACTGAAAATGAAACTTGACTTGAGGTTTCATCCTGTCCACCACAAGCAGGTGATAAATCCAAAGTTAGATTATCATACTCATAAGCTTCAGGTCCTCTACTTACTTGAAGCGTGACTTCCAGAACTTCTGCTGCTTCAAGGGTGTAACTAATACCTCCAGCCAGATTCTCTGTTGTGAACAAAAAGGCTCCATCTGGATTTGATTCATTGAGAGCAGTTAACACGTAAGTCTCTGCTTCCCCTGTGTCGCTATTATTCCCCAACATTAGCGTGAAGACTGCGACGTCATCTGGTGGGACATCAACCAGCAAATTATCACTGATTGCAATATCAGCGACTTGACGCCTGAAGCTACCTTCCTCCCAGGGACATGATGATTGACCACCAATTAAATTAAATACAGGCATACCCCAGTATGGGTCACTCTTTACTGAAAAAGCAAATCCATCTCCCGGATCATCATCATCCAGAACAAAGCCAATTGTACGTGATTTTGTAGTATCGTTAACATCTGTCTCATCATCAGTAGATGTTCTACTATAGCCAAGATTCAAATCCCAGCCTGCACCTATCAGGTCAAATCCAGTCTCAACAAAAAACTCCTGGGCGTCTGTAAACTCAACAGAGTGAGTATGAGAACTCGTAGCTTCAGTTGCATAGCTGTACTCAAGACTGGCGCCAGCATCAAAAGAGATATTGCCACTGGATTCACCATCCGGGCCAATCATTAAACTATCATTAGGCTCAGCAGTTGCCATTGCGATTGAATCCTGGTCAATAATTTCCTGCCAATAATTAAAATCTGCCAGGGCATCCTGATCATCATTGAGGATATAGATCATCCACAGATCAGGCATCAAAACATTCTTAACATAATATTTACTATGAATATAGGTCGATGTCACTCCAGTTGTATTCAGGGTTATCACAGTGTCTATCTGAACGGATGCAGAATTTTCATCAAAATAGATATATCTGGCTAAACCCATATCAACCGTGTTTCCACCCCCAATAAAGACCGTTGCATCATCACCGGTAAGACCATCCCCTGAGGTAGAATAAGTCTCAGATGTGGTTAAACAATTACAGGTTTCATCAATGTCAGTCGTGGTCTGATTCCAAGAGAAATTGGCCCCTATATCGAAGGTAATACCCATCTCAGTGATCGTACCTACTTGTACACCTAGACCTGCTGTCGCAACAATTTGGGTTTTATTTCCCAGATGGGCGGTAGCATTCGCATGACCAGCATGATCAATAGAATTTGTGGTGCTACTCGTATGACAGATGGTTTCGTCTGCAGACATATATGCAGAGCTACCGTCTCCAGGTGGGACCCGTAAGACATACCAGGGCATTTTGGATGTAGTTGTTGAAAAGTTTACTCCAGGGATAGTCTCATCCCCTTCAACCAATGCCCATAGATCAGTTGACGCAGTTCGTCCAGATGTGTCAGTGATGACAATTTGCAGGTTCTGTTGGTAAGGATGCTCACCACCGCTTAGTAAATTCACTTTATTACCGGTGAATTGGATGTGAGGAGTTCCACTGCCCTCCAGATCTACAGTGTAAGTTGTATCTGATATATTATCAAAGACCTGCAAGTTGAATTTTTCGATCATGCAGCGATTCTCACCATAGAGCTCGAAAACCTCAAAACCAGTTTGGTACAGTTGTCGCTGATGCAAAATGAGCGGAAATTCAACACTCTCAATTTCAGTTACAGGTAATTGGACAAACTCCACTTCTGGTGAAGCATGGTGAATGAATTCTCGAGTACGATCACTGTCTTTCAGCGAAATAGTATCAGCTGCAAACTCAATTGATGGATCAGGATGAGAAACTGAGATATTAAAGATCAGTGGCGGTAAATCAGAGAATTCATAGAGACCAGTCGATGCATCTGGCACAACCGTTTCTGTGAAACAACCACTTACGGAAGTGATGGTCACTTCTATCTGTCCTTGATCTGGCGTGATAGGATATTTACAGCTTCCACCAGCGACATATCCACTCAGGTCGTAAGCGGTTTTATCGTCAAAAAATAGTCCTGCAATAGGTTGAACGATCATGGGTAATTCCAACAGAGGTGGTAAAAACTCATGGTTATCATAGCTACAGGTTATGAGATCTCCTGTACTGCCTGGTTCCATCTCCAAAATGAATTTTCCATCTTCATCGGTAAATAGAGGTGGAATACGACGGGCTCCATTTATGAATATTTCCACACCTTCCTGCAGGCATGCCGTATTCTCATAACGGACATAGCCACTGACGGGAATCATGGATTCATCAGTAAAGTCAACTGCATTAACTGCGGTGTTGCTGTTATTGAGGGCAACATTACGACTTCCTGGTTCATACCAATGATCGAAATATTCATTGAGGGGGATATCTTTATGCCACATGAGGCTTAAAGCTTGAGCATCAGCGCCAGATATGGTCCCCGTTACCGTACCGGATGCATCTGTAATCAGACTATCTTTTCCATCATTGAGTCGCCAGTAATTTGTGAGGCCAAACTCATCCCCTTCCAAAGTCTGATTCATGGTTCCATTCACCTGATCCAGGTTTCGTGGAGCATTCCAAAGACGCATTTCATCAAGATAGCCCTGATAATAATTGCTGGCTTGCATTGGTGAGAGCCGAGCAATACTGATTTCAGAAAGTACGGGTATGGCTGAGGAAATTGCAGCTGTACCAATGCTTTCTCCATCAACATAGAGCGTCAGCGTAACATTGTCTGATGTGACAGCGTAATGATGCCATAAATTATCATCTTTCGCTACACTTGTGCTTACTATAGCCCCTAAATGAGCAGCATTTAGCTGGCCGCCCTCCAGGTAAACTGATAATTGTGGACTATCATCAGCAGGATCCACAGCAGCAATAATTGTATAATCTCCAGATGAAGGTGTTTTAAACCAGCCCTCCAGAGTATACCCAGCAGTCAGATTAACCCGTTGACCATCAAAACGAATAAAGTCATCTGTGCCATCAAACTTTAGGGAGCGTCCAGTGGGTGAGGCTAAACTGGGGGTGACGGTAAAGGCCATTCCATCAGCATAGTAGATACCTTTAATAACATAATTCCCATCTTCATTGGTAATAGCACCCAGATAAACCGGTGCAATGTAGCTATCACGTTCCACATTGCATGTAGCCCCATCCAAATTAGCAGAGGTAAGGTCAAAGACAGTTTCACCATCCACCTCATCAAATTTCCAGTAAGCCACGAGTCCGGGTTCTTCACCTGACAGGGTAATGTCCATCATATTGCGTAGGTCATCCCATTTCCGGGGGATATTCCACATCCGGAAATCGTCGAGGCGCCCTTGATAATAGTTATCCGGTTCCCGAGGTCCCTGTTTTCCAATAATCAACTCAACCTGATCATCAATACTTGCAGTAGTGGTGTTTTCACCAACCAGAAATCCATCGATATACATACTCATAGATAGATTTGAATCAGCATAAACAACAGCGAGGTGATGCCACTCCTCCCCTGGTCCAGCATAAGTGTTAACAGTGGTTATCTCAGTTCCAGCGTCTCCTGCAATGGGTTGATGACTCCATTTCACAGCACCATTTCCAGTAATAGAAACAGTGATATAATGATCGGTACTGGCTGAATCCACGGCAGCAAACAGAACTTGTTCTTCCTGATGAACCGACCGAAACCAGGTCTCAAGGGTATAATCATTTTCAAAACCGTTGAATTGTCGATTGGTGTTGAGATCGCCATCAAACCAATAGATGTATTCGTTACCATTAAATTTTGCAGATAACCCAAGATTGGGCGTAAGCATGACTTTTGTATCAATAACCGGGTAGCCCGATGGGGTTTCGATATGACCGGTAATCATGCCGTTAGGATTTAAAAACCCCACATCAGGATCTGTATGGCTAACGCCCATATCATTTTCTACAGAAACGCTATAGTAATAACTAGCACCAGGAAATACGTTAAAATCCTGATACTGGGTCTGCTGGGCTGGCAAGGTGGTTAGAATATAATCATTGCGATACAGGGTCACTTCATCACTGGTAACCGGTGGTCCAGTACGATCGCCTTCAATATCCCAATCCACCAGCACCATATTCTGAAAATCGCCATCTGAGGCCCGTACAAGCGGCGCTGCTGGTTCTTTTAGATAAGGTCCCCAAAAGCCCAATGCTATATCATGCTCTGAGTAATTTGTGGTATTCATAATCGTCATGGGTTGTCCCACTGACACGATCATATTGTATTGATTATTACCAGTCTGCCCAGTCGACGTACTGATGGCCTGAACTCTCTCTACACTATATATGGGCTCGCACAACTGAGCAATAGCTTGAGTTGGAATAAACCAAACCATAAAGAGAATAAATAAGCTAAATCGCCTAATATTTTTCATAATGTTCCCTCAGGTTCAGGTTAATACTTAATGATATAATTCAATACGATGTAAGGTTGAAGATTATTGTGAGCTGTTCCACTCCCAGTTGTAGCAGAATTAAAGGCGCTAATATCTACAGATACAGTTCCAGTTCCTGATGTAAAACTTGAAATATTAGTTGTATGACTATGGGAATCGCTACTGGTAGTGTGGGTAGTAGTTAATCTTTCACCAACTTCATCACCTTCTGGTGTGCCATACTCAGAAACATCCCCAGTATCGCTCCAATAGTAATCACTTACTGTATGGGTGTGGCTATCGCTTGATGATGTGGTACTTGGTGGATTGACAGCATGGGTGTGTGAAGTTGATGTCGTAGCGGGAGGATTCACGCTATGATTATGGCTGGGTAATTCTGCTGTAGTGAGTGTATGCGATTTTTGGCCACCTGTATTATTTAAGTCATCAAAATCTGAATCTGTTGCCTGATAACCTACCGGTGTTCGGCCCTGCATGTTGGGCAGAGCGAAGTTTGTTGCATCACCACCATAGGTAGATCCAATGACTGTATAGAGTGTTGGATATGCTGCTGCAGAAATGGAACTCCCATCGCATATTAACCAGCCTTCAGGTGCTGTGGAACCGGCAAACATGGTGATACTGCCAGTGGGAGACAGTATTCCTGATTTATCTTTGACCACACCATCATGGGTGATGGCAGCAACTCTTTCATCGCTGGCGTAGAATTCGATATCACCTGATCCTAAGTTATCATTATCTGCTGTAATAGTTGCATTGCCTGGACTGGCAACTGCAGTAGCGGCACCACCATAGTTGGCACTGGCAATGGTGGATCCATCGTTAAATTTAATCACATGTCCAGTTTTAATGTTCAGATTACCATAGATATCAAGAGCATCAGATAAAAGTGAATCCTGGGTAATGGTCATTTTACCACCTGAATTAACCACAACGCTTGCGCCGGACGTCGTGCTTGAGATAGCCAATAAATTTTCTGTGGCAC
Source organism: Fidelibacterota bacterium (assembly GCA_018650445.1). Taxonomy (GTDB): domain Bacteria; phylum Fidelibacterota; class UBA8477; order UBA8477; family JABMPR01; genus JABMPR01. Next base: position 1,936 of record JABIFX010000027.1, on the reverse strand, counting down.
CCTGGGTGAGAATATGCAGACCAGCCTGGGGGCTCGCCGTACCAATTCCTACATTTCCAGCTGCATTTATGATCACATCTCCCCCTGAGGCACTTCCTTCAATTCGAATAATATCATCAGCCGGGTCTTCTGCAATGATGTGCAGAGCAGCTTGCGGTGTTGGCGTGCCAACGCCAACGTTTCCAGTTGAGGGAAAAGTATTATCAACGCCAAAGACGCCATAGGCGCTGGGCACATTGGATATTTTGATCCGAGGTTCCAGCTCTTGACCATTTTCAACTGAAATTCCAACGTAATACTGAATATCAAAGGTAAGGGCACTCATGGAGTTCAGTGCTCCTAATTCCACCGTAAAAACACCATGTTTAACAGCTACACTACCATGGGTTTCACTCCATAAAATAGTCCCAGCTGTCTCAACATTATAGATACGATAGGTCAAGGCATAAGCCCCATCTTCTACCGTACGACCAAGTGGGTCGCGAAGAACTCCCTGAATTGAAAAAGTCTGAGCCATGGCCAGTTGAGCCATTAACACAAAAATAATTACAGTTAGGAGTTGCTTAGTTTTTAACATGGTTTAGCCCCTTATGATGTGGATTCAATGTTTTTCTACATATGCTTTGAATTACTCGAGATTTGCTTTTAGGCAACTTAATGTGAAAAACAACTATGCCCTCAATCTGTAATATAGATTGAGGGCACCCAGATTCCGATATAAAAGTTAGATAACGTTTCCCGGCACCTGATTTTCATCAAAAAAGTTCTTTGGTTCCAGTGATTGACATTTCAGTGATCATTAGTGAATCAGTTTCCTTCGTTTTGTAGCCAATGTCCCATATACAGTCCGATCTCTCACTTTTTGAGTATAGCTCTTGATCAGGGCTGCCTGTAATAATTATTCCAAAGTCATTTTCGTTCACCTCAAGGTAAACATCTACTCTAATGCATAAATTTTATCTCTGGATTCGATTAACATCATAACTTTTTCTGCAGAAACAGTGATAGCCAACCATAACCGGCGGCCACTTGACACTACCCGAGCCACTGTCCTGAATAGTTTTTGTCGAACACTGGTGATCATACTGTGATGCCAGTTATCAGGTAGAACCGTTAACTGCATCAGTTTGACCAGATTAAAGGTGAGCATCCCAATCATATAGTACAAGGCATTGGCGTGTAGCTGCCCTGTGGGAACCACCTTCAGGTTGAGCCCATACTTCGCATCCTGAATAAACTTCTCAGCATTCCCTCTGCCATTGTGGAAGTGAAGCGTCTCCTGGGCAGTCTTTTCAGCTTTAGGGATACTGCTAATGATAACGTAATACTTGTAAGCACCAAACAGATCAGCATGATCCAGGACTTGTCGTTTGGTTATCAGTCTGGAAGCCCGTTTGCCTTTACCCATAACATACTTGGTCTCTGCTATCTCCCAGCCCCAGTCAACACCTTCACGGTCATAGAATGTTTGCCAGTCTGTTTCAGGTATAGAAGCAATCCGGTTCATAACTGCTGAGTTATGGTCAGCTACGATGGTGTATTTGATATTCTCATCATCACAGTAGTTGACGATATCTGACATGTATCCCGCACTATCGATACGAACGCACTTCAACTTCTTCCCATGGCTTTTAAGCAACTCATGGGTATGCTTGATTCCTGTCAACTGATCACTCTGAGGTGAAGTATAGCCTTGGCGAAACTTGAGGGATGTGGAAAAGGGCTTATGTCTGCCATCAGAGATAAAGCCGAGCATGGGGTTATAACCAACAGTACCATCATAACCTTTGGTCCCATAGAGGTGGACCCCATACGTTGGACAGTATTTCTTGAATCTTAGGTGTGAGGGTTCCGTTGTTCATTATCCTACGAGCTTCCTCATAGATTCTTTAAAGTATACTTCATCTGGAGTCAGTTTGTCAAGTGATTGATGAGT